>ONLK01000017.1:0-64535 GCA_900318615.1 uncultured Eubacteriales bacterium | reverse complement strand
GGGCGGGTGAGATCAGAGTCTTCACAAAAGGCTCTGCTTTGTTTATAATTATCAAAGAAAAATGACAAAAGGACAATAGCCAGCAAGGATCGTGTTTATTTGGCGCAATGGAGCTGCCATGCGGATGATCTGAAAGGAGAAGGAACAGTTTATGAAATTGAAAAAAATTTTGAATGCGGGGCTTGCCGTTTTGACAGCGGCAGCGATCAGTGCCGGAAGCTGTACACCGGCGCTGGCTTCCTCAGAAGCTTCTTCGGAAACAGTTCCGGAGATGAACGCCCGGGGAGAAGCACAGACACAGTCAGAGGCCGGAGAAACGGAAACCATAAGGATGGAGATACCCGGAACAGCCTTTGACAGTCAGAAGGTATACGAAGATGATGACTTTACCGTCTCCATCCGCAGTGAAGATGAGGATGCTTCCGACGGATGTACCTGGTCCGTTCATATGGAAAATCGTTCTGACAATCAGGTTCAGATTCAGTTCCTTAACATGGCGGTCAACAATGTGATGTGTCCGGCGCAGTACGGAGGAAATCCTTCCTGGACGGTGGAAGCCGGAGGTGCGGCCGATCAGCAGGCCGTCTGGACGAAGGAAAGTCTGAAGAATGCGAAGATGGAGGATACTGCCTCTATCCGTTTTACACTGGGAATACTGTCTTCCTCCTCCGATCAGACCAGCAGCATAGCGGTATATCAGCCCTATGAACTGGATGTAAGCGGGAAGGAAATTCCGCAAACCCAGACACCGGAGGCAAAGGATGTCATTGCCTACAATGATGATGTCATTTTTGAAATCCTTTCCTACGGGGAGGACAGCAGTGGTTTTCCGTTCATGAACGTATATATGGAAAATCATACGGACAGCCTATGCATGTTTGATCTTTCGGATGTTCTCATCGGTGACTATTCTGTGGAACCGGACTGGTCTCAGGCGATCCTTCCGGATACCGCCGCCTATTCGACGATATCCTTTTTCACACTGGACAGCGTAAACGATACGGGGGATGTCTCCAAAATTGATTTTAATCTGAGACTTTGGAAGGCGGTTCCATCCGCGCCGGGCTCCTTCACACAGTGGGAACAGTTTAACGCATCCGTGCTTCCGGAGATTACCGAAACAGAGGCAGTTTCTGAAACCGCAGCCCTTCCGGCGGAAAATGCGGCAGCCGAAACGACAGCCCTTCCGGCGGAAAATGCGGCAGCCGAAACGGAGAGTGCAAATAGCGTAACAGATGCCGCAGCATCCGCAGATACAGAGGTTGAGTCCGAACCGGCAGGGATCAGCCTGTCCGATAAAGTGGGATACACCTTTATTATCACGGATCTGGAAAATCAGATCAGCGAAGGATATTATTCGATTGATCTTTATCTTTCCAATAACAGTGAGGAAAAGCTGCGCTTTTCCTGTGATGAGATAGCCTTTAATGATTATCAGACAAACCCGGAATGGACGAAGGAACTTCCGGCCGGATCCAGGGTCGTCACGGAATTGCTCGAAGATGGAAACAAGTTATCTTCGAACGGAGTTTCAGCCGTTGATAAGCTTACGCTTCGACTGAAGGTTTCCGGTGAGGATGGCACTCTGCTTTCGGACCAGACCTATACGATAGACACAGAAAATAAGGCGGTAAAAGAGATAACGGACAATCTCGGAACATCGGCCGAAACACTTCCGCAGAGCGGGACAGAAACCGCAGCAGATGAAAGCGGGACTCCGTCGGAAACTGCAGCTGCCGAAAACAGGACTCCGACGGAAAGTACAGCTGCCGAAAGCGGGACTCCGTCGGAAACTGCAGCTGCCGAAAGCGGGACTCCGTCGGAAACTGCAGCTGCCGAAAACAGGACTCCGACGGAAAGTACAGCCGCCGAAAGTGAGACGGAGGCAGCCGCTTCACAGCCTTCGGAAACATATGAAGATTACAGTACGGTTCTCAGTGTTCAGGCTCTTTTGAGCAATGCAGGCTATACGCTGGATAAGAACGGAAAAACTGATGAGGCTACGCAGGATGCTATTGCGAAGTATCGGGAAGCGAAGGGACTGAGCGCGGGAACGCAGATTGATAATGAGCTGCTGTATTCCCTGGGTACAACGGATTCTGAAACCTACAAGGCTGTTCAGGCGCAGCTTCAGGCACTGGGCTATGATGTAGGTGAGATTGACGGCCTGACCGGGAGAAAGTCACGGGAGGCGATTGCTGATTTTAAGTCAAAACAGGGAATCACATCGGACGGCATAACGGAGGAACTGCTGGACAGGCTGAAGGAGGAAGCCGTAAAGAAGGGCTACGAGCCGGGAGAAACAGAAACCGCTGAAACCGAAACAGCAGCAGAAAACGAAACAGCAAAAGAAACCGAATCAGCAGAAACTGCAGAAACCGGGACAGCACCGGTGAACGAAGCATCCTCTGAAACGGAAACGGAAGGCAGTCCTGCGAAAACTTACGAGGATCACGATACGGTGCTGAGCGTTCAGGCACTGCTTAGAAACAATAATTATTCCGTAGAAAAAACCGGTGAGCCTGACGATGCAACCAGAAGTGCAATTGCTGATTATCGAAGCGCCAGGGGACTGAAGGGAGGCAGTGATATTGACGATGAGCTGCTTTATTCGCTGGGCTACACGGACTCAGAAACATACAGAACCGTTCAGGAAGAACTGAAACAGCTTGGCTACGATATCGGCGATGTGGATGGCCTTACCGGCCGGAAGTCCCGCGAGGCACTTGAGGATTTCAAGAAGAAACATAACTTCACGGATTCAGGCCTTACAAAAGAAATTCTGGACGAACTTGAGAAAGAAGCCGTCAGGGCCGGGTACACCGTGAAAAAAAACGGAACAGAAAACTGAGAGAACAAGGTTGAAAACTGAAAACAATGTGATATAATCAGTGCGTGCCTGAAAAGAGCACGTCACAGATTTTAAATCGATGAAGAGAAGAGTAGGACAGAGGAAAGCAGACAGAGAGGGATGCCGTGGCTGAGAGCATTCCATGCGGATCTGTTTGAAGACCATCTCGGAGAGACCCTAATCCGGTACGGACGACCCCGTTACGTCAGAATGAGATGCCGTTTTTTAATGGCGAAGTAAGGTGGAAACGCGTCAGATAATGAATGCCCTTACATTACATTATATGTAGTGTAAGGGTATTTTTCTTACACACATAAAGGAAGACGGCCCGGAAACAGACACCGGAGGATCCAGGAAAGGAGATTTTACAATGGAAAAAGAAGAGTGGCTCAAGGTTTACCGTCATTCTCTTTCACACATTCTTGCAAAGGCTGTGATTGAGATTTTCGGAAAAGAAAATGTTCAGTATGCAATCGGACCGCAGATTGAGGACGGATTTTATTACGATTTTACACTCCCGAGAACGCTGACGGAGAAAGATTTTCCGGCCATCGAAAACAAGATGCGGGAAATCATGAAGAGAAAAGAGCCCTGGACAAGAGCGGAGGTTTCCAGGGAGGAAGCTCTCAAAATCTTTAAGGATCAGAAATTCAAAACAGAATTAATCAGCGATATGCCGGAAGACGAGACGATCACCATTTACTATACCGGAGATGACTATGTAGATCTGTGCCGCGGACCTCACGTTGATAATTCGCAGGAACTTTTAAGCGCTGCCTTCCAGATTAAATCCGTATCCGGCGCTTACTGGCGCGGAGACGAGCACAGAGATATGCTGCAGCGTATTTATGTTTATGCATTCCCGACCAAACAGGAACTGAAGGAGCATCTGGACATGATTAAGGAAGCACAGGAGCGAGATCACAAGAAGATCGGCCCGCAGCAGGAACTTTTCATGTTCGATTCCACGGCTCCCGGAATGCCGTACTGGCTGCCGAGAGGCTGGAAGCTTTTCAATGCGCTGCTTGAATTCTGGAGAGGGATTCATGAGGAGCACGGCTATCAGGAAATTTCCGGTCCGGTTCTTTCCAAAAAGGAGCTGTGGGTTACATCCGGTCACTGGGCTCACTATCAGGATGGCATGTTTGTTCTGAAAGGCGAGGCAGAGGACGGAAGTGATACTTATGCTCTGAAGCCGATGAACTGCCCGAATGCCATCAAGGTATTCATGAACCAGCCGAGATCCTACAAGGATCTGCCGTTCCGCATTGCACAGGTCGATGTTATTCACCGCAAGGAGAAATCCGGCGAGCTGAACGGTCTGTTCCGTGTACAGCAGTTCCGTCAGGATGATGCGCATATTCTTGTTTCCGAAGATCAGATCGCATCCGAAATTTCCGATATCATGGATATTGCGACTCAGATTTACGGAACCTTCGGCCTTACGTACAAGGCGGAGCTTTCTACCCGCCCGGATGATTACATGGGTGATATCAACGTGTGGAACAAGGCGGAATCTGACCTGAAGGCAATTCTGCTCGAGAAATACGGGGAAGGAAACTTTGAGGTCAATGAAGGCGACGGTGCTTTCTACGGCCCGAAGATTGACCTGAAGATGAAGGACGCACTGGGAAGAGAATGGCAGATGGGCACGATCCAGCTTGACTTCCAGCTGCCGCTGAACTTCAACATGAAGTACACCGCAAAGGACGGAACATTGAAGCAGCCGGTCATGATTCACCGTGCCATCTTCGGATCCATGGAGCGCTTCATAGGTATCATGATCGAAAACTTCAAGGGAAGCTTCCCGTTCTGGGCAAGTCCGTATCAGGTAGCGGTGGTTCCGATCCGTCCGGAACATAATGAGTATGCAAAGAAGGTTGTTGATCTTCTGCGCAAGAACAGAATCCGTGTGGAAGCCAATTACGAAGATGTCAACATGAAGCTGAAGATCAGGCGCTTCCACAATATGCATGATCCGTACATTCTGGTTGTCGGAGACAAGGAAGCAGCTGAAAACACGGTATCCGTTACCGTCCGCGGCTCGAACAAGAGTATCCATGATGTACCGCTGGATGTTTTCCTGGACATCTGCGATCAGATGAATGAGGAACATTCCCTGGAGCTGACCACAGACTTTTCCGTAGAGCTTACGTAAGATCAATCGGGGAAATTTTTGAACATACTGCCCGGAAGATATCGCCAGTGCGGCATCTTCCGGGCATGCTTTACGTGAACAGAACCTGCGCGGACAGAATCTTCCCGGACAGAACCTGTGCGGACAGAATCTGCGCGGACAGAACCTTCCCGGACAGAACCTTCGCATATGATTGACAGAGTGTGCCTTTTAACTTAGACAGAACCTTCCCGGACAGAACCTTCCCGGACAGAACCTGCGCGGACAGATGTCCGCCTGTCCGGACAGCCGTGAATCTTCCTGAAAACCATTTTCACTTTGTTGAAAATGAAGTTTAATGATGCTATCATGAAAATGGTGCAGAAATAGTATAGTTAAATAGAAAGAGGTAGAACAGATGAGCAAATTAGGCCCGAAGAAAAGCCAGAAGAGTGCACAGGAGAAGAAGATTGCGCAGCAGCTTGCAGCTCTTGAGCGTAAGAATGCGAAGAAGAAAAACAAATGATGGACTGACTGATCGATTCGGAGGTATTCGGCCATGAACGGTAAAATCGAAGTTAAAGAGATTGATATTACCAGAATCTCTGCGGATTGTATAGTAAATGCGGCGAACGAAAGGCTTGAGCCGGACGACAGCGTCAGCGGCGCTATATTCAGAGCTGCGGGGCAGGAAATGATGAAAAAGGCCTGCAAAAAGTACGGACACTGCGATGCCGGCAAGGCCGTGATTACCGAAGCATTTAATCTGAATGCGGTTTACGTTATTCATGCGGTTGGCCCGACGTACATTGACGGAAAACACGGAGAACCGCAGCTCCTTTATTCCTGCTATCGGGAAGCCCTGAAGCTGGCACGGAAGAACAGTGTTCATTCCATTGCTTTCCCGGTAGTTGCATCCGGCATTCTGGGCTATCCCAGGGAAGAAGCCTGGAGAATAGGTCTGGCTGCCATTCGTGACGATGAAAACGAGAATCCGGATTACAGACTGGATGTATTTTTTTCTGTAATCGACGGTGAGATGGCGGCGATGGGAGAAAAGATTCTCTCGGAAAAACCGATGTCACTGGATGAAATTATTGCCAGAAGTTATGAAGAAGAAAGTCAGACCGGAAAATCAAAAGGGACGAAGAAAAAAAACAAGGATGTCAAAGTCAGGAAGGGTAAGGATAAGAAAGGTTCCGGTGCTGAAGCCGAAGGAGAAAAGGAAGAGAAGCCTGTCTTTTTCTGGCATGCCGAAGATACGTATGGTGAGTTTTCTTCCCGTTTTGAGGTGTCCTTTGTGGTGGAGGGTATTGTGTACGGGAGCGTTACACAGTACATGATGGCAAAGAAAGCCCTTTTGTTTAAGGATCTTTACCGGTATGCTCAGATCATGAATGAGAGGAATCCGGAGGAATGCAAGGCACTTGGCCGTGAGGTGTCCGGTTTCATTCAGAGTACCTGGGATAAGGCTCGTATTGAAATCCTGTTTGACGCGAACTACGCAAAATTCTCTCAGAATCCGGAACTGGAGGAGGTACTCCTGGGAACAGGATCCCGCGAAATAGTGGAAGCCAGCCCATACAATTCCGAGTATGGGATCGGAATGTCAGAGAAGGAGGCCAGAGAAGCAGATCCTTCCCAGTGGAGAGGGAAAAACCTTCTGGGAGAGTCTCTGATGCAGGTTCGCAGCGCTCTGGAGGCGATGTACGAAGAATGATGCACGGACAGGATGGAAAGGCATCACAGGTTAAGGAGCCGCGAAGCCACGCGTAATCACGAATGGGTGGCAACGGATTTTTTGCCGCCCTTACCACACCATAGAGAAAAAGGAATCCTCCCGGACAGGGCGGGATTTCTTTTTTTTATCTTATTTTTTCCCGACATGTGGTTTTTGCCTTGAATTTACACACATTTAACATTATAATCACTACTTGCCGTGATTTTGATTTAGCAGTGTAAAGTGTTCTGCTGCGAAAATCAAACATGGGAAGAGGCACTGAAAAATCAAGGTAGCCGGACCGCCCGGAAGCATACGCCGGAGTCCGCCGGGGAAGCCACAAAAGGAAGCATTAAAAAATGAAAGGTGAATTTATTAAAAAACTAAACCGGAAACAGCTGAACGCCTTTATTATTCTGGTCGCGGTTGCAGCCGCCATGCTGATTACTACGCATTATCCATGGTATTATTTTATTCTTTTTGCAGGGCTGCTGTATCTGATACTGAGTGTAAAGCTTGAAATCAGCAGCAAAGGAGCCTGGCCGTGGATCTGGACCGTGGTTCTTTATGTTCTGGGACCGGTCTTTTCTATTTTCTGTATTCAGTATACCATTCTGGAACCGGAGGATTTTGTTCGTACAAAACAGCATATATGGCATCTGAATTATTTGTGCGCAGCTGTCATCTATCTGCTTGTACTTGCGATCGCTGCCTCGGTTCGCTGGGCGTGGATCATCAGCCATGGCATTTTCCTTCTGGCGGGATTTGTTGATTACTTTGTTTATCAGTTCAGAGGAAATGAGGTACAGTTTTCCGATATCCAGACAATCGGCACCGGCCTGAAGGTGGCCAAAGAGTATAAGTTCAGCCTGCATGATCGGGGTGCACTTGTTTTAATGATGTCCATACTGGCGGTCATGATGGTCTGGAAGTTCAGAATAGGATTTGGCCGTAAGTGGGTGCGCCACGTTGTCCTGCGTGCCGCCGCCGTTGTGCTTATGCTTTATTGTTCAAATTATTTGCAGCATCACGCCTTCGGCCTGGCTACCCAGACATGGGAGACCAAAGGTACCCGCGTCAACGGCTTTATTCTGAACTTTGTGCTGAATTATCAGGACAGCAAAATTGATCCGCCGGTGAATTATTCAACGGACGCAATTCGTCAGCTGGAAGATGAGTACAGCACTTCTGCTGAAACCGAAACAAAGAAAGAGACGGAAAGCAGGAGCGGCTCCGATACATCATCCGCCGGAAGTGCCAGGGACAGGCAGAAACGTCTGGCACAGGAAGTGAACTCCGGAAAAGTTCAGCCGACAATCATAACGATTATGGATGAATCGTTTGCGGATTTCCGTAAGATCGGTGATCTGAATACCAATATTGAAGTGACTCCGTTTATCGATTCACTTCAGGAAAATACAACCAGGGGCTTTGCACTTTCATCTGTTTTCGGTGCAAAAACGCCAAACTCCGAATGGGAGTACATGACGGGCAATTCCATGGCCTTCCTGCCGTCCGGATCCGTTGTGTACGAACAGTACCTGGATCAGCAGCCTTCCTCCATTGTATCTACCCTGAAGAATGAAGGATATAAGGCGATTGCCATGCATCCGTATTATTCAACCGGATGGAGAAGAAATACGGTTTATCCGCGCCTTGGCTTCGATGAGATGTATTTCTACGATGGCGAGGGAACCGGCAGTATTTTCGACGGAACAAAGATCCTTCGTGAGTACATTACCGATGAGGAAATGTTCGAGAAGCTCATCGACAAGTATAAGGAAAACATGGAAAACGATCCGGACACCCCCTTGTTTATCATGGGAATCACAATGCAGAACCATGGCGGCTATAAGGATACGTACGATAACTTTACGAACACGGTTCATTATCAGGGAGGCTATTATCCGGATGCCGACCAGTATCTGTCCTGCATTCATGCAACGGATTCCGCAGTGGAAACACTGATCAATTATTTCAGCAGCGTTGACAAACCGGTAGAGATTATCTTTTTCGGAGATCATTATCCGTCCCTGGACAATGGTTTCTTCAGAAGTCTGAACGGGAAAGGAACATCCGGACTGACACTGGCAGGTCTGGAGGATCTGTTCTCCGTACCGTTCTTTATCTGGCACAACTATGACACGGAGGAAAAGACGATCGACCGGACTTCTTTGAACTATCTTTCTACCATGGCTCTGGAGGATGCAAACATCGATCTTCCGCCATACAACCAGTTCCTTGCCGATATGATGGAGGCGGTCCCGGCGATCAACTCCCGCGGTTATATGGATGCGAACGGCAGCTTTGCGCATACCGATTCCGCAACCGGCGAGGCGGCCGGCTGGATCGAAAAATATAACGATCTGGAGTATAACGGTATGTTCGATGAGGATAACAAGAGCAGCGTGTTCTTCCCCTACCTGGATACGGAAGGTGAGACGGAAGCAGAAACTGCAGCCGGGCAGTGAGAAGAACCACCCGGCTTTGAAACATAAACAAAACAGGAATGAGGAAGGGGACAGGCTTCGGCCTGCCCCCTTTTGCATATAAAAAAGCCGGTCCTGCCCTGCGAAGGCAGACTGCCTCAGACACTTTACAGTCCCCGGCACGGGTACATGAAGGATCAGCCTTCTATTGCATGGCATCGGATGTTGTTATAAACTTTCGTTATAGACTATGTGTTATCTGCTTGAAAGAAAGGCTGCCTGATGAAAGATAAAATAGCTCTGGTTATCACACGTTACCGAAGAATGCTTTTTCTGGTTACTCTGACAGCGGCACTTGTATGTACGCTGCTGATGTTCCGCGTACCCATAAATACGGATATGACGGTATATCTTCCGGAAAGTTCCCGGATGAAGCAGGGTGTTGACATCATAAAGGATGAATTTCAGAACCTTTCGCTGGGCAGCACCATCCGCGTCATGTTCGATCATGTTCCGGAGGAAAAAAAGAATGAAATTGCAGAAGGACTGGGAAAGATCCGCCATGTGACCCGTGTGTCGCACAGCACGGATGAGCATGGGGAAAAGGACGGATACAGCCTTTATACGCTGACCATGGACTGCGACTACGGCTCTGAGGGCGAAAAGGAAATCGAAAGGACATTGGAGGCAGAGTTCAGTGAGTACGGAATGGTCTATGCCGATGATGATACCAGCAGCGGAAAAATTCCCTGGTGGATCATCGCTGTCGCCTTGATGATCATTCTGGCCATCCTGATTTTTATGAGTTCTTCGTACGTGGAGCCCTTCCTGTTTGTCATTGCGATCGGGTTTGCAATCCTGATCAATATGGGCACGAATATATTCCTCGGAAAAATATCGGATACGACTTTTTCGATTGCGGCATTGCTGCAGATGGTACTGTCCATGGATTATTCCGTTATACTGATGAGCCGTTATCGCCAGGAACTTGTCCGGACCGGACAGGAGAGTACCATGAACAGACAGGAGCGCATCCGGCATTGCGAGTGTGCTATGGCCCGGGCCGTATCTTTGTCCATGTCATCCATCGTTTCCAGTGCTCTTACAACGGTGGTCGGACTGCTGGTTCTGATTTTTATGAGTTTCAGGCTGGGCGGTGAGATTGGCATTGTACTCGCCAAGGGTGTTTTAATTTCCATGGTCTGCATTTTTACAGTCCTTCCCGAACTGATTATCCGGTGTGACAGCCTGATTGTAAAAACAGGTAAGAAAATCATTCTACCGCCCTCGAAATCGCTTTCCAATTTTGAGTACAAAGGCCGGTACATTCTGATGGCTGTTTTTATCGGCCTTTTCGCATTTACAGCGGTTCTGAAAAGCGGAGCGGACATTTCATTTACCATGATGGAGCCTTCTTCTATTGATGAAATTTTCCCGAAACTGAACCAGGTGGTCGTGCTCTATGAAAACACAGATGAGAAAGGGATGGGCAGGATTCTGAGCGAGATTGAACAGAATGAATCTGTCGTAAGTGTGATTTCAGATGTTTCACCGGAGGGTGGACTGAGTATCCATCATCTGCTGCAGTCGGCCATGTCCGTTCTTCTTAAAAATCAGCTGACAGGAAGTGCTCATTCGCTCATGGTGGTCAGCACGGATCTTCCGGATGAGGGGGAGGAAGCGTATGGTTTTCTGGATGAGCTTGACCGGCTTTGTTCTGAAAACCTGAAAGGCAAGTATTACCTGATTGGCAATACGGTGATGGCACAGGAAATGTCCGTTACGTTCCCGGCTGAACTGCGCCGTATGACACTTATGACCGCCATCTCCATATTCATTGTGGTTCTGTTCACGTTTCGCTCGTTTTTTGTACCCCTGCTTCTGGTTCTTCTCATTCAGACGTCGGTATACGCGACCATGGTCATCATGGATCTTCAGGGAATGAGTATGTACTATCTGGCTCTTTTGATGGTGCAGTCTATTCTTATGGGTGCGACCATCGACTATGCCATTGTTTTTACCGCCTATTATCGGGAGTTCCGCCGGAGTCTGGGTATTCTGCCGGCGCTGCGGGAAAGCTATACCTCTTCCTTCCGGACCATTCTCACATCCGGACTGATTATCGTGCTTGCAACGATTGTACTGGGATTTGCCTTTCCCAACCCGGCGATCGGGCAGATCTGCCATACCATCGCCCGGGGTGCCTCCTGCGCGATACTGCTAATTCTGCTGGTGCTGCCCGGAACTCTGGGGGCGCTGGACCGGTTCGTTGTATAAATACACATATCATCCTTACAATCTTCACAGAAATTTCACAAAGATGGATTATTTTACTAATGATTTTATTGTTTTTCTTTAACTAACTATATAAAAGTGAAGGAGATGTGCGTATTATGTTCAGATTCAAAATGGGCCGTGCCTGCCCGATTGCAGCGGCGCTGGCAGCGGGAGCTATGCTTACACTGAGCAGTACTGCGGCAGTGATGGCAGAGGAAGACACAACGGAGAAGGTGGAGGAGACCGCCGCAGCGAAGGATGCAGAGGACGGGGTCATTACCTTCAGTACGGATTATCCGGGCGTTACTGTAAAAGCGGGTGATACGGCCAACTTTTCTCTTTATCTGACAAATACAGGAACCTCAGAAGCGGATGTAGCCCTTTCCGCGGATGAACTTCCGGATGGATGGACCGGCTATTTTAAGAATAGCTCTTATGAAGTATCCAGTGTTCATGTGTATGCCGGACAGACCAAGGAGGACAGCCCGACGCTGAGCTATACACTGGCGGTTCCGGATGATGCGAAGGATGGCGACTATACTTTTGCTCTGAAGGCGGCCGGCGATGATGTGGACAGTGAAACAAAACTGACAGTCAGGGTTTCATCGGAGGAAGAGTCTGTAAGCGACAGTACGCTGACAGCCAAATATGCGGAGCAGGAAGGTGCCAGCGGCACAAAGTTCACCTTTGATGCCACATTGCAGAATAATGGATCTGCCTCGCAGACATATGCACTTTCCTCGGACGCACCGGAAGGATGGAATGTTTCATTTACACCCAGCGGAGCTTCCACGGCTACCACATCCGTACCTGTTGACGCAGGCTCCGGCACAAGCATTTCAATTGCCGTTGACCCGGCGGAAAATGTAGAAGCCGGTGACTACAAGATCAATGTTACAGCTGCTTCCCCGGCGGAAACGCTGAAGCTGCCGCTGACGGTTACGATTACGGGAAGCTATGCGGTTACCTTCTCAACTCCAACCGGAAACCTGAGCGTTTCTGCTTACGGCGGGGAGACAACGGATGTTACACTGGACGTAACCAATACCGGTAATATTGCTCTTCAGAATCTTTCTCTGGGCGGCAAAGGATCTACAGACTGGGACATTACCTACGACAATGACACGATCGATTCTCTGGAACCGGGGGCTACGCAGGAGGTAGTTGCGCACATTACCCCGGCTGAAAATGCGATCATCGGTGACTATGAGACAGATCTTACGGTTTCCAACGATCAGGTTTCCGAGACGGCTGCGCTTCGCGTTTCCGTAAAGAACCATACGACCTGGGGTGTGGTAGCCGTTATCATCGTTGCAGCGCTGATTGCAGGACTGGCGGCTATCATTCGTAAATTCGGGAGAAGATAATCATGACAGGAGAAGTGATGATTCAGACCAGTGATCTCTCCAGGGCCTACGGAGAGAAGGTCGCAGTCAATCATCTGAACCTGTCCGTGAAAAAAGGCGAAGTCTTTGGTCTGCTGGGTCCCAACGGAGCCGGCAAGACAACGACGATTCTGATGCTTCTCGGCCTGACGGAACCGACGGCCGGGAAAGCTTCCATCGACGGGATTGACTGTACAAGAAATTCAATGAAGGTTAAGAAGATCACCGGGTATCTTCCTGACAATGTAGGCTTTTATCCGGACATGACCGGACGGGAAAATCTTCGCTTCACCGGCCGCCTGAACGGCCTGGACGAAGAAACAATCCGGAAACGGATTGATGAGCTGCTGGAACGTGTCGGCATGACAGAAGCGGCAGATAAAAAAACAAGCACCTATTCCAGAGGTATGCGCCAGAGGCTGGGGATCGCCGATGTGCTGATGAAAGACCCGGAGGTTATTATCATGGATGAGCCTACTCTGGGGCTGGATCCGGCAGCAATGAATGAGTTCCTGAAACTGATACGCGATCTGGCGGTCAAAGACGGACGTACGATTCTGGTAAGTTCCCACCAGCTGTATCAGATCCAGCAGATCTGCGACCGTGTTGGCATTTTTGTAGACGGTAAGCTGATCGCGTGCGGAGCCATCGATGAGCTGGGGCAGCAGGTAGCCGTGAAGGATCATTATGAACTGGTCTTTTCGGCGGATCCGATGGACGATAAGCTGGTCAGCTTCGCCGGCACCCTGCCGGGTGTGACCGGCATCAATTCGGAAAGAAAAGGTTATCTCACCATCGAATCCGAAAAGGATCTGCGCAAAGACCTTACCGCTTTTCTTGGAGCGAACGGGTACGCGATCAGCGAGTTCCGTCAGAAAGGCGGAGATCTCGATGAAATTTATGAGAGTTATTTCAAAAAGGCGGAAGAGGAGGAGGTGAAGAGCAATGGCAGTGCAAAACACGGCAAAAACCGCAGTGAAAAGCAAAAACAATGAAAAAGCGTACCGTGAAAGCCGCCGGAGCTCTCTCGGAGCTCTTTTTGAAAAGGAGATGTCCGATCATCTCCGGAGCCGCCGCATCATTATCATCATAATGATTATCATGGTTGCGACGATTGCCAGCATTTACGGGGCCGTCAACGGCATCAGCGATGCGATCAGCTCGGACAGTCATTTTATTTTCCTGAAATACTATACGACGAGCGGCAACTCTATTCCCTCTTATACAAGCTTTATGGCACTGATCGGACCGTTTATCGGACTGATGCTCGGGTTTGATGCGATTAATTCTGAAAGAAATGACGGGACGCTGAACCGGCTTCTGGCGCAGCCAATTTACCGCGATACGGTTATCATCGGGAAATTCCTGGCCGGGATGGCACTGATTGCCATTCTGGTCCTGGCATCCGGCATTCTGACAGGCGCTGTCGGTTATCTGTTTATTGGAATTGCCCCGGGCGGTGAAGAAATTATCCGCCTGCTGATTTATTTTCTGTACACGATTGTGTATATCAGCTTCTGGCTGGCAATGTCGATGCTGTTTTCAGTCTACAGCCGCCACAGTGCAACTTCGGCGCTGGCATCCATTGCCATCTGGATTCTGTTCGCCATTTTCATGAGTCTGATCGCCAGCTTTATCGCAGGGGCTGTCTATCCGATCAATAATGAATATGAGCAGGCGGTCAATACACTTCCGAACTATACGCTGCAGCAGGGTATCAACCGTATTTCTCCGTATTACCTGTACTCGGAAGCCGTCAGCACTATCCTGAACCCGGCAACCCGTGCACTGAACGCGGTTACCTATGCACAGCTGGTGGGCATTCTGAGCAGCTATCTGTCTCTCGGACAGAGCCTGCTTTTAATCTGGCCGCATCTGATTGCACTGTTTGCGCTGACACTGGTTATGTTCACGATTACCTACGTGGGCTTCATGCGGCAGGAAGTTCGCGGAAACTGAAGAGCTTCTTTTTCCTTTCGTTACGGCGGATGAAAGATAATACAACGGCATTCATACGCATTTTAAGAGCGTCGGGCTTGAAAAAATCAGGCCCGGCGCTTATTATGTTATAAGCTGCCGGCATGACAGCGGATAAAAGGAGGGAGACGAAGGATGCTGTTGACGTACATTATTGGCATTTATATTGCAGCTGCCGTGATACCGGCCATTTTCCTGCTGGTGTACATTTATAATCACGATACGGTAGAAAAAGAGCCTGCCCCGCTGCTGATAAAGCTGTTTTTTATGGGAGCTCTGGCTACCCTGATCTCCATGGTTCTTGAGGAAATCGGCGAGAGTATTCTCAATCATTTTATTTCACAGAGCAATCCGCTCTATGTACTGTTCCTGGCATTTCTGGTGGTTGGCATTGTGGAAGAGGGCAGCAAATTTTTCCTGATGTCCAGGGTAACCTGGAACGATCCGAATTTTAACTACCGCTTTGATGCAATCGTTTATTCCGCCTGTGTTTCACTCGGGTTTGCGGCGTTTGAAAATATCGGCTATGTATTCAGCTACGGGCTGACGGTGGCGCCGACGCGCGCGGTGCTGGCGATCCCGGGGCATCTTTCCTTCTCCGTGTTTATGGGATATTTCTACGGCAGGGCGAAACTCGCTTCCGACAGCGGCAATTCAGCCGGCGCTGCTTTGAATAAGGTACTGGCCCTGGCCTCCTCCGTTTTCCTGCACGGATTTTATGATTCCTGTGCAATGAAGTCTACGTCTCAATCGACGGTTATTTTTCTGATTTTTGTTGTCATCATGTTCTTTGCGGTGTTCCGCCTTGTCCGGCATGAATCCCGGACAGACAGCCCGGTTTGAAAAGTTCACGGCGGAAGATTCGGCACTGCCAGGAACTGACCGCCTGTATCGGAACAGGTGTATTCCAGGAACCGGTGTATTCTAGTACGAAAGGATAATTCTTTTTTATGAAGATTGCAGCATTGATATTATTTATACTGATGTACGTGGTAATGATTGCCAAACCGCGGTTCCGGGTGATTGCGGTGTGGGTGACGGCGGCACTTTTCCTTATTTTACGTATCCTGCCCCTCTCACAGCTGGGCGGGGCCATCGACTGGAATGTCATTCTGATGATGGCCGGCACCATGGTTCTCGTGTATTATTTCATTCTTTCCAAAATGCCGAACCGTATAGCGGATCAGCTGCTTGACAAGAGCAAAAATGTGATGTGGGTGACCATCTACATGTCTCTGTTTGCCGGAATTATCTCGGCTTTTATTGATAACACAGCTACGGTGATTATGGTGGCACCGGTGGCGCTGGCGCTGTGCCGGAAGCTGGGTATTTCTCCGGTACCGATGGTTCTTTCCATTGCGGTGTCCTCCAATCTGCAGGGGGCAGCCACGCTGGTCGGCGATACGACCTCCATTATGCTCGGAGCGTATGCGAAAATGGACTTCACGGATTTCTTCTGGCTGAACGGGAAACCGGGAATTTTCTTTGCGGTAGAACTGGGAGCTCTGGCTACGGTGCCGGTGATGATGTACCTGTTCCGCAGGGATAAGCAGCCGGTGAAGGTGGATGTGATGACAGAGGTTCAGGATTATTTTCCGTCGTACATGCTGATTGGCATGGTGGTATCCCTGATTGCCGCATCGTTCTTTAAAAACAAACCGGCCATTACGAACGGCGTACTGTGCTGCCTGTTTGCTGTTGTTACCATAATTTATACCCATTTGAGAACACATGAGCGAAAACATGTACGGCTGGCGCTGCAGAGTATTGATTTTCAGACACTCCTTCAGCTGGCAGGACTGTTCATTGTTATCGCGGGAATTACGGAAGCAGGAATTATCGATGATTTTGCATCCGGGATCATGAAGGCCGGCGGAAATAATCTGTTTCTTCTTTACACCATCATTGTATGGGGCTCTGTGGCCATTTCAGCCTTCGTCGACAATATTCCATATGTAGCTACCATGCTTCCCGTTGTGAAGATGGTCACCATGTCTATGGGCATAGAGCCGTATCTGCTGTATTTCGGTCTGCTGTGCGGAGCTACGCTCGGCGGCAATCTGACTCCGGTCGGAGCTTCCGCCAACATAGCGGCCTGCGGGTTGCTCCGGCAGAACGGTTTCGAGGTATCCTTTAAGGATTTCGTCCGGATTGGCGTACCGTTCACCCTGGTGGCTGTTCTGGCCGGATATCTGTTCCTTTGGATTACCCTGGCGTAAGGGAAAAATAGGCATTGACAGGGAGCTGATTTTGACGTATAGTGGTTAGGTCAGGGGTATTAGCGCAGCTGGGAGCGCGCCACATTCGCATTGTGGAGGCCGTCGGTTCGAATCCGATATACTCCATGAACAAAAGAAAGACCGCATTCAGAATTCTGGATGCGGTCTTTTTGACTACCTGACGGTTTAAAGAGAACACGTTCTGGAAGGCATTCCATAGGAGAGAAGAAGATTTTCCACTTTCCTGAAATAATCCATTGAGCCATTGCGTTTATAGCGGGTGCGGATTTCCCGAATCATACCGGAAACAGGCTGGTATGTGGGGATAATCTGGGCATTTCCCATCTGCAGAAGATGAGATCCGCTCGAAGTGCCTCCTGCTACGCACAACAAGTCACAATCATCAAGCTTGTTCCCGCGAGATTCTGGCTGATTCGTGCTCTTATCTGCGCATGCGGATACAGCCGGCCGTTTCTCAATGAAGCTTACATTCTCGCCGATGTCATAAACCCACCAGCAAGAAGCATCGGAAAAAGTCTGATCTACCTGTCTGCCGTCGGTACTGGCAAAAGCTACTCGTATACTCACCTTAATTCCCCCTTCCCCAAGCGAATTTCAGCAAGTAATTCTACAAGTCAATTCTAAAATTTTCCATAGTAAAGCATTAAAATATTAGCACTCAACGATTGACAGTGCCAACAAAGCGTGGTAGGATTGCCTTAACCATAGATTAGCTGACTGAAGATGCTCTGCCGGGGCAGAGGTTTTCTTCGGGTTCAGCTAGCCATCAGATAGATAATTCGAAAGGACAGGTTATGAATACAAATAATAATAGTAACAAAAAGCCGTCCCCGGAGCGTTCAATGACGCTTTTTTATTTGATTGCTATTCTGATTATCCTTATCTTAAACTTTATGGTTATTCCGTCTATTCAGGAACGCCGTATCCGGAATGTTGATTACGGTACCTTCATGAACATGACGAACGATAAAGAAATATCCCAGGTCGAGATTCAGGACAATCAGATTGTCTTTACAGATAAAAACGGAAACATTTACCGGACAGGCATAATGGAAGAAGACAGCGGCCTTGTGGAACGGCTGTATAATTCCGGCGCAAAATTCTCTACGGAAATCGTAGAACAGGCCAGCCCGCTGCTGGAGTTTCTGCTGTACTGGCTGCTTCCTATCATTGTCTTTATTCTTCTGGGACGCTGGATCAGCAAGAAAATGATGAATGCAATGAACGGCGATTCAATGTCCTTTGGCGGAGGCGGATTCGGCGGCATCGGCGGTATGGGCGGCTTTGGAAAGAGCAAAGCCCGAGTTTACGTGCAGTCTACCGAGGGCATTCATTTCTCCGATGTAGCCGGTGAAGATGAAGCAAAGGAAAATCTGCAGGAGATTGTTGAATATCTTCATAATCCGGGTAAGTATAAAGAGATAGGTGCTTCTATGCCGAAAGGCGTTCTGCTGGTAGGACCTCCGGGAACCGGCAAAACCATGCTGGC
The DNA here is from genome assembly GCA_900318615.1 of uncultured Eubacteriales bacterium. Lineage (GTDB taxonomy): Bacteria > Bacillota > Clostridia > Lachnospirales > Lachnospiraceae > Merdiplasma. The sequence continues at coordinate 46,051 of ONLK01000017.1, read as the reverse complement.
CAAGGCGGTTGCCGGCGAAGCGAATGTCCCGTTTTTCTCAATGAGCGGATCCGAATTTGTGGAGATGTTCGTTGGTATGGGAGCTTCCAAGGTACGTGATCTGTTTGCACAGGCGAAGGAAAAAGCGCCTTGCATTGTTTTTATCGATGAGATTGATGCCATCGGTAAAAAACGTGATACCTCTCTTTCGACAAATGATGAGCGTGAACAGACCCTGAACCAGCTGCTGACGGAGATGGATGGTTTTGAAAGCAACAACGGTGTCATTATCCTGGCGGCGACCAACCGTCCGGAATCACTGGATCCGGCGCTGACCCGTCCTGGACGTTTTGACCGCCGTGTGCCGGTTGAGCTTCCGGATCTCAAGGGCCGTGAAGATATTCTGAAGGTTCACGCAAAGAAGATCAAGGTTGCTTCTGATGTTGATTACAACAAGGTTGCCCGTATGGCCGCAGGCGCTTCCGGCGCCGAGCTGGCCAATATTGTCAACGAGGCGGCCCTGCGCGCTGTCCGTGACGGGCGCAGATTCGCTACCGAGGCCGACTTTGAGGAAAGTATCGAGGTTGTCATTGCCGGATATCAGAAGAAGAACGCAATCATGACAACGAAGGAAAAGCTGATTGTGTCCTATCACGAAATCGGGCATGCGCTGGTAGCCGCGAAACAGAAGAATTCCGCTCCGGTACAGAAGATTACGATCATTCCCAGAACCTCCGGTGCGCTGGGGTATACCATGCAGGTGGAGGATGACGGAAATCACGTTCTGATGTCCAAAGAGGAGATGGAGAATAAAATTGCAACACTGACGGGTGGACGAGCCGCGGAGGAGATAGAGTTCGGTTCCATTACAACCGGTGCTTCCAATGATATTGAGCAGGCAACCAGACTGGCCCGTGCAATGATCACCCGGTATGGCATGTCCGACGATTTCGACATGGTAGCCATGGAGACGGTAACCAACCAGTATCTGGGAGGGGATACGACACTGGCATGCTCTGCGGAAACGCAGGCACTGATTGATAAGAAGGTAGTGGAACTTGTCAGAAGAGAGCATGAGAAGGCAAGGAAGATTCTCCAGGATAATAAGCCAAAACTTGACGAGCTGGCAAAATACCTGTACGAGAAAGAAACCATCACCGGCGAAGAATTTATGGATATCCTGAACCGGAATTCATCTCTGACGGACAGTATGCAGGGCCAGGCGCAGCTTAATCCATAAGATGATTACAGTGTCAAAAGTCCGCCGCCACGCATGCTTGCATGCGGGTGGTGGCAGGACTTATTGACACGCCCTACATGAGGCATGAAGTGGCGCGAAAGCGTCACGAGAATGCCGAATGTGAATTCAAATACGTGGATTTATCTAAAAAGGTCTGCCGCACTCAAACGCGGCAGACCTTTTTATACGGTGCGCCCGGCGCGCCCGTGAGAATTGCACAGTGCCTTCAGATTTCATCGCCTGCATCTTCGTCAACAGGCTGAACGTCCGCCGGCCCACAGCTTCCTCCGGCGGCTTCACAGATAATCCGTACACAGGTATCAATGCCCAGGGCGGTATTGAGCATCAGGTCATAATTTTGAGGATTCCTCCACTGCATACCGGTGTTCGCTTCAAAGTAAGCACTTCTTTTTTTGTCGAACCGCCTGCGGGTGGATTCAACTTCATGCTCAGCGATGTGATATTCTTCACGTACACGCTTATTTTTGGTAGTATCATCGGCATACAGAAATATTTTCAGAACCCCGGTACGGTCGGCCAGAGCCAGGGACGCACAGTGTCCGACAAAGATGGCAGGACCGGCGTTCGCCAGGTCGCGGATGATCCGCCGCTCATCGAAATAAATGCCGCCTTCGCCGGGCTTTGATGGAAAATTATCGGAGGCGATACGGTTCATCATGACCACGGAAAACAGGAAAGAGTCGCTGGCCTTTTCCTCGAATTCCTCGATCTTGTCTACATCTGTATTCATTTCCTCCGCAACCAGTTCCAGAAGCCTGCGCCCGTACAGCGGAATACAAAGCTGTTCGGAAAGTTTCTGTGCGATCTGGGTACCGCCGCTGCCATATTCACGCTCTATAGTAACATATCTGTATTTCATCACTGCCCTCCATCGTATTCATGCTGTATAACTCTGCAATGATAATATCATATTTGGCTCTTCGCTTAAAGTAGCAGAATGCTGCATACCGCCGATACCTTTTCACAGGCGTAAAAAAAGATCCGCCTTATTGCAGACGGATCTTTTGACGCTGGAAGTCTGGCATCATCCTGTTATGCGTTCTGTACCAGGGAGAGGATCTGATCCTTCGGAACGAATCCGACGGAGCGGTTTGCTTCCTTCCCGTTTTTGAATACGATCAGCGTCGGAATGGCACTGACATTATAATTGCCGGCGATTTCGGGAGAAGCATCCACATCCAGAGCGCAGACTTTGAAATCATCATGTTCTTTTGCAATCTCATCTACCAGAGGTGAGAGCATGCGGCAGGGGCCGCACCAGGATGCCCAGAAGTCAACCAGCACTGTCTTGTCCGATTCCAAAACTTCATTTTTGAAATTATTAGAATTTACTGTAATTTTATCAGCCATAATTTATAATCTCCTTTTTGATTAAAATTTTGTCAGAAACTAAGGCTATGATACCATAGCTGTCTGGGGAAAGTCTACCATTACCCGATGCTGACTACGGTATAGTCGTGATCCTCCACCGCTTTTTTCAGTACATCATTGTCTACGTCTGCGTTCAGGGTAACAACGGCCTTTCCTGTCTCATGGCTTACGTCCGCATGATCAACCTGCGGGAGAGCCTCCAGAGCTTTCTTAACGGTTGCCTCGCAGTGTCCGCACATCATACCGGTAATATTGATTGTCTTTGTCATTTTATTTCCCATTCCTTTCTTTTGATTTTCCCTATGGCAGGATTGATCTTTAATAGTGCAGGTATCGGCTTCCTTTTCTGAAACGAAAGAGGAGGCGCTTAAAAGCTTACCGTCCGTCCCTGCACTGACCGGGTGCTTCAGCATTTTATCTTTGGAGGAATCGAACACCTTAAGCAGGTTCAGACGGAGGGCATTGCTTACTACAAAGAAACTGGACAGACTCATGGCAGCCGCACCCAGCATCGGATTCATGGACAGGTGGAATGCGTGATAGTAAGCTCCGGCAGCAACCGGAATCAGCAGCGTGTTGTAAATGAGCGCCCAGAACAGGTTTTCCAGAATGTTTTTATAGGTCTGGCGGCTCAGACGAACAGCGGCTGCTGCGTCCATCAGGCTGCTTTTCATGAGAACAACGTCGGCGGCATCGATAGCGACGTCCGTTCCGGCTCCGATAGCCATGCCGATATCCGCTCTGGTAAGAGCCGGTGCATCGTTGATACCATCGCCAACCATGGCTGTCTTTCCAAATTTCTGCAGACGGGCGATGACGCTTTGCTTGCCGTCCGGAAGTACGCCCGCGACAACCTCATCCACACCTGCCTGGCGGCCGATTGCCTCGGCAGTTTTCTGGTTATCGCCGGTCAGCATAACAACATGGATTCCCATCTTCTTGAGCTGGCGGATTGCCTCAGCGCTGTCTTCTTTGATGGTATCCGCTACGGCAATAATGCCGATCAGTTTATTGTCACACGTGAACAGGAGCGGAGTTTTTCCCTCGCCGGAAAGTGCGTCTGCCCTTGCAAGAAGCTCCTGCGGGATAGCGGTCTTGTCCGAAATATACTTTTTGCTGCCTCCGGTCAGTACATGACCGTCGAGGACCGCGGTCAGGCCATTGCCGGGAAGAGCTGTAAATCCGGAAACCTCGCTGATCCGGATGTTATTTTCGGAAGCATAGCGAAGAACAGCCTTTGCCAGTGGATGCTCGGACTTTTGCTCGAGGGAAGCGGCGGTGGACAGCAATTCATCACGGGTGACGCCGGCCGCGGGATAAACATCGGTTACAGCCGGATTGCCGCTGGTAATCGTTCCGGTTTTGTCCAGAGCCATAATTTGAATATTTCCGGTTTCCTGGAGTGATTCGGCTGTCTTGAACAGGATGCCGTTTTTCGCCCCCATTCCGTTGCCGACCATAATCGCTACCGGTGTGGCAAGACCGAGAGCGCAGGGGCAGGAAACAACCAGCACACAGATGCCGCGCGCAAGTGCGAAACCAATGCCTGAACCGGTAAGCAGCCAGATGGCGGTGGTAACCAGGGCAATGGCAATGACAACAGGCACAAAATAACCGGAGATGGTATCTGCCAGTTTGGCGACCGGCGCCTTGGTAGCAGATGCGTCACTGACCATCTGAATGATCTGTGCGAGAGAAGTATCCTCGCCGACCTTTTCGGCGCGGCAGGTCAGAAATCCGGACTGATTGACGGTTGCCGAGGAAACCTTGCTGCCGGGACCCTTATCAACCGGGATGCTTTCACCGGTCAGGGCCGATTCGTTGACGGCGCTGCTGCCTTCCAGAACTACGCCGTCGACCGGGATGCTTTCGCCAGGACGGACGGTGAAGATATCTCCTTTGACAACGTCGTCGATCGGAACTTCCTTTTCAACCCCGTCCCGGACGACCGTGGCTTTCTGAGGGGCCAGTTTCATCAGACTTTTGAGAGCATCTGTTGTCTTTCCCTTGGAGTAGGACTCCAGCATTTTTCCAACAGTTATCAGCGTTAGGATCATTCCTGCGGACTCAAAGTAGAGTTCGTTCATGTATCCCATTGCCTTGTCCATATTCATGTCCGCCATTGCTCTGGTCATGGCGAACAGAATGATGGTTGAATAGGTGAAGGCGGCACCGGCACCGAGGGCAACCAGCGTGTCCATGTTCGGAGCCCGATGGATCAGCCCTTTGAAGCCGGACACAAAGAATTTTTTATTAATGATCATGATGACAGCAGAAAGAATCATTTCCACCAGGGTGACCGCTGCCGGGTTATGATCGAAAAAGGAGGGAAGCGGCCAGCCCCACATCATGTGCCCCATGGAAAAGTACATCAAAACCAGCAAAAATCCAAGAGAGCTGAACAGGCGCTTTTTCAGTACGGGAGTCGTACGGTCCTTCAGCGCTTCCTCTTCGGCGGCAATCTTCGCATTCAGTGAACCCGTCTTGCGGCCGCCGGAGGTCTTATCGGCATTCTGTCCTGCTTCCAGCGATGCGCCATAGCCGGCGTCCTCCACAGCCTTGATGATATCCGCGGCCGCGGCGGTCCCGGTCACAGCCATTTCGTTTGTGAGAAGGCTGACGGAAACACTTTCCACACCGGAAACTTTGGAAACCGCTTTTTCTACATGAGCCTGACAGGAAGCACAGCTCATGCCGGTTACCATATATTTTTCCATATCTATCACGATCCTTTCTAAAATGCAGATGCAAACAGCGGAGGAAGAATGCAGGCATGCTCCTTCTATGACTTTTTGCCCCTGACATCATCACTTCATAAGCTTTGGAAGAATGCGGATGACTTCGTCAAGCTTGTCATCATGACCTTCCTGGACATCTTCCCTCACACAGTTCTTTAAATGTTCGGAGAGCAGTTCTCTTGAAAAACAGTTCAATGCACTGGTGGCAGCGGATACCTGCGTCAGAATATCGATACAGTAACAGTCATTGTCGAGCATGCCCCTGATTCCGCGGATCTGTCCTTCTATAATGGAAAGACGGCGCATCAGAGCCTTCTTTTCAGCCGTATTGCGGTAGGTGTGACGCTCGTCACCATCTTTCGTGCAGCAGCAGCCGGCTGCTTCCGGATGTACGTCCTTATTTCCAGTATGATCCTTTGCACTGTCAATGATGCCTGCAGCTGTATCATCGACCGCAGCTTCTTTTTTGATCGCAGCTTCTTCTTTCATGCAATTCGTACCTCCTGTAGCAAATAGTATACCCAGGTAGGGTATTAGTGTCAAGGGCTTTTTTGCGGAAGATAGTCTTTTTGCTCACCCGGATGGCGAGCACGAAAACAGTTTTATTGTTTTGCTGCCGCAATGGTTTTTCCTGTGTTATACTTTGACTAACTGTTTACCGTGAAACTGTAAACTGCTGTTATATTGTGGAAGGAAAGTATCAGTATGGATATCAGAAAAGCCGTTTATATGATGAAAGAAAAGGCACAGCAGATGGCCTCATCCGATCCTGAACTTCGAAACGGTGCACTGCGTGCGGTTAAAAAGTGCCTTCTCCAGAACAAAGCAAAGATTTTCGAAGCCAATGAGGAAGATCTGAGGGCGGCTGCAGAAAATCAGGTTCCGGTTCAGGTACAGAAACGCCTTACTTTTGATGAGAAAAAATTACAGGATGTAACCGCCGGCATAGATCAGCTTATTCTTCTGCCGGATCCGGTTGGGAAAATACAGATGAAACGTGAACTGGATGCAGATCTTGTCCTGACACGAATTACCGTTCCCATCGGAGTTATTGGCGTGATCTTTGAAGCCCGCCCGGACGCGCTTGTGCAGATTTCCTGTCTGTGCATTAAAAGCGGAAATTGTGCCGTTTTGAAGGGCGGAAAAGAGACGGCGGCCACCAACCGCGTTCTCTTTGACCTGATTCATAATGCTGTTATTGCCGCCGGACTGCCGGCCGAATGCCTGTATCAGGCGGAGAACCACACTCAGATCGAAGAACTTTTATCCTGCGATGACTGCGTCGATTTGCTTATTCCCCGCGGTTCGAACAAATTTGTCCGCTACATCATGGATCACACCAAAATTCCGGTGATGGGGCATGCCGATGGCGTATGTCACATCTACGTAGATGCCGATGCGGATTTTGACACGGCACTTCGCGTCATTGCGGATGCAAAGACACAGTATCCGGTTGCCTGCAATGCGGTTGAAACGGTCCTTGTGGACCGGAAGATTGCGGGAAAATTTCTTCCTTTATTTAATAAGGAAATGAAAGACTGCGGCGTGAGAATTTACGGGACAGAGGAAACAACCGCCGTGACCGGATGTGAGAGAATGGCGGAACCTGAAGATTTTCATAAAGAATACGGAGATTTGGAAATTACCTGCGCTCTGGTGGACGGAGTGAAGGGGGCAGCAGCCCACATCAACCGGTATGGTTCACATCATACCGATGCGATTATCACGGAAAACGATGAAACTGCCGCTTTCTTCTTCCACATGGTTGACTCCGCCGGTGTATACCGGAACTGTTCCACCCGCTTCGCGGACGGCTATCGCTACGGGTTTGGCGCTGAAGTCGGTATCAGTACCAGCAAACTGCACGCCCGCGGCCCTGTCGGCCTGGAAGGCCTGGTTACATACAAATATTTGCTTGAAGGCAGCGGGCAGACGGTCGGTGATTATGCATCCGGACGGAAGCAGTTCCGCCACAGGGACCTTCCTTTCCGTTCCAAATAGGATCTTGACTTATCATTATTGCCCGTGCTATACTTGACGGGCGTATGGAAGCGGGGCTCTCGAAGTGCGCCCTGAGAATGGTATTAGCGGGCCATTTTGAATACGTTTAACTATAATTTCAGGAAGGAAGTGGAAGTTGTGCGTACACGTATCACATTAGCTTGCACGGAGTGCAAACAGCGTAATTACAATACGACGAAGGACAAGAAGACTCATCCGGAACGCATGGAAACGATGAAGTACTGCCGTTTCTGCAAGAAACACACGCTGCATAAGGAAACAAAGTAATCTGAATCGGGAATGAATAGGAAGGATCCGTCATGGCTAAAGATTCATCCAAGAAAGTTAAATGGTCCGATGGACTGAAGGCTGAGTTCAGGAAAATTATCTGGCCGACACGCCAGGATGTCGGGAAGGAAACCGGCGCTGTGCTGGTTGTCTCCATTATTCTGGGCGCGATCATCGCATTGATTGATTTTCTCGCGCAGCACGGAATTGATTTCCTGATTAGTTTATAACTTGGTTTCGGGTGCAAAGGACAAAGGTGATCATATGGCAGAAGCTCACTGGTATGTAGCTCACACTTATTCCGGTTATGAGAATAAGGTCAAAACAAATATCGAGAAAACAATAGAGAACCGTAATCTTCAGGATCAGATCTTTGAAGTGAGAATTCCGCTGCAGGAAGTTGTTGAAATGAAAAACGGCAAAAAGCAGACGGTTCAGAAGAAAATGTTTCCCGGATATGTTCTTGTAAATATGATCATGAATGACGATACCTGGTATGTAATCCGCAATACGCGGGGTGTTACAGGATTCGTAGGACCGGGGTCCAAACCGGTGCCTCTGAGCGACATAGAGATGTTTAATCTCGGTGTGCAGTCTGCAAATATTGAAGTCGACTTCAAAGAGGGCGATCAGGTGAACGTCATCAGCGGCATCTGGAAAGATACCGTCGGTAAAGTGCAGACGATCAATGCCAAGAAGCAGACTGTTACGATCAACGTAGAGCTGTTTGGACGGGAAACACCGGTTGAGATCAGTTTCTCGGACATTCGGAAATTGTAAAGACAGTGGGAGGGTAATCCCCGAAATTACCACAAGGAGGTCATTATTATGGCAAAGAAAGTATCAGCTTATATTAAGTTACAGATCCCGGCAGGCAAGGCTACTCCGGCTCCTCCAGTAGGACCGGCGCTTGGTCAGCACGGTGTGAACATTGTACAGTTCACAAAGGAATTCAACGCCAGAACCGCTGACAAGGGCGACCTGATTATCCCTGTAGTCATCACAGTATATGCGGACAGAAGCTTCAGCTTTATTACGAAGACTCCGCCGGCAGCCGTTCTTATTAAAAAAGCATGCAATCTGAAAAAAGCATCCGGAGAACCGAATAAGAACAAAGTGGCTACCATCTCCAAGGACAAAATCCGCGAGATCGCTGAACTGAAGATGCCTGATCTGAATGCTTCTTCCGTTGAAACTGCAATGAGCATGATTGCAGGTACGGCCAGAAGTATGGGCGTTACGGTTGAAGAATAAGGAACTTGATGATCAGACAATGAAGTGGGAGGGTTGATCCCGCAAATACCACCAGGAGGTTAGGTAAGATGAAGAGAGGTAAGAAATACACAGAGGCGGCTAAAAATGTCAACCGTGCAACTCTGTATGACCAGGAAGAGGCAATCAGCCTTGTAAAGAAAACAGCTACAGCCAAGTTCGATGAGACCGTGGAAGTACATATCCGTACCGGCTGCGACGGACGCCATGCGGATCAGCAGATCCGCGGCGCTGTAGTTCTTCCGAATGGAACCGGAAAGAAAGTCCGTGTCCTTGTGTTCGCAAAAGGCGCCAAGGCTGATGAAGCGCAGGCAGCAGGGGCGGATTACGTAGGCGGACAGGAACTGATCCCGAAGATCCAGAATGAAGGCTGGCTCGACTTTGACGTTGTTGTAGCTACCCCGGATATGATGGGTACTGTAGGACGTCTGGGCCGTATCCTTGGACCGAAGGGCTTAATGCCGAATCCGAAGGCCGGAACTGTAACCATGGATGTTACGAAGGCTATTCAGGATATTAAAGCCGGTAAAATTGAGTACAGACTGGATAAGGCAAACATTATCCATGTGCCGATCGGAAAGGCTTCCTTTACTGAGCAGCAGTTAAACGAAAACTTCCAGACACTGATTGAAGCTATTGACAAGGCAAGACCCGCAACGCTGAAAGGCCAGTACCTGAAGAGCGTAGTTATTTCCACTACCATGGGACCTGGCATCAGACTGAATACCGCAAAGCTTTAATTAAGGACAGATGAATTAAATCCGCTAACAGAGAACCCCGCCGTGAAAACGGCGGGGTTCTCTGTTAAAAAAACATTGACAAATAAAAGCAGAATGTATTAAAATAAAACCCGATGACTGCCAAAGACAGCAGGTGCCGGAGTTACACGACGGCATAATGTGAAAACGCCTGCCGAGGAGTACAATTCGTATTGAATGTAAGTCCCTCTTCACGCGCGCCGTCGAAGAGGCTTTTTTGTTAGTGAAAATACGTTTTTGTCTGAGGCTGTACGTCAAATCTATAAGGAGGTGCACCATTACATGGCAAAAGTTGAAGAGAAGAAACCAGTTGTAGAAGAAATCTCTGAAAGCGTCAAGGGTGCCAAGGCGGTTGTTCTTGCTCAGTACAGCGGAATTAACGTGGCTGATGATACGGCTCTTCGCAAAGAGCTGAGAGAAGCAGGCGTTACTTACAAAGTATACAAGAACACAATGATGAACTTCGCATTCAAGGGCACAGAGCTTGAGCCGCTGTGTGATTATCTGAAAGGACCGAATGCGATCGCTATTTCTAAAGATGATGAAACAGCGCCGGCCAGAATCATTGCAAAATATGCGAAGAAAGTTGAACCGCTTGGCCTGGTAGCTTCTGTTGTAGACGGAAAATTCTATGACAAAGCTGCAACAGAGGCATTATCCGAAGTTCCGTCCAGGGACGTTCTTCTTGGCAGACTGTGTGGTTCTATGCAGTCACCGATCTCCAAACTGGCCCGCGTTCTGAAGCAGATTGCAGAAAAGGACGGAGAAACTGCTGCCCAGGCCTGAGCTGGAAAATATCCTGCGAAAGATATCGTTTCATGTACCATGCAGGAATAGTAATTGAAGTTACATCTTATTTATTATGAAATGAAAATCAGGAGGAATTAAAAATGGCTAAATTATCCACACAGGAGTTTATCGATGCTGTTAAGGAACTTTCCGTTCTTGAACTGAATGATCTTGTAAAAGCTATGGAAGAGGAGTTTGGCGTTTCTGCAGCAGCAGGTGTTGCCGTTGCAGCAGCAGCTCCGGCTGAACAGGCAGAAGAGAAGACGGAGTTTGACGTTGAGCTTACCGATATCGGTGCCAACAAGATCAAAGTTATCAAAGTTGTTCGTGAGATTACCGGTCTCGGCCTGAAAGAGGCAAAGGAACTCGTTGAGGGTGCCCCGAAGGTAATCAAAGAGCAGGTTTCCAAGGCTGAAGCAGAGGAAATGAAGACAAAGATCGAAGCTGAAGGCGCTAAGGTTACCCTTAAATAATTGCTTTCATCCGGAAAAAATGCGGAGACAGGCCAGCAGAAAGCGGGCCTGTCTTTTTTTGTGGAGGCTGTCATTTTTAATTTTCAGACGAAACCGGCAGCCGAAGCGCTGTAAACAGCCATTGGTTTTTCAATAAACTGCTTGACAGAAATTTGGCACGGTGATATAGTGTAGGTTGCACTATTGTGCAGAAGATTGGCGTATTGCGCCCTGATTGTAGCATGCGACAGCAGAAAGAACAGAGGTGAAACATCAATGGAGAAAAACAGGATCCGTCCTATTAAAACAGGCAAAAGCTTTCGAATGAGCTATCAGCGGTCCAGAGAAGTTCTTGAGATGCCTAATCTGATTGAAGTTCAGAAGGACTCTTATCACTGGTTCCTTACCGATGGCCTGAAGGAAGCTTTTGATGACATTTCCCCGATTGAAGACTATGGCGGAAAGCTGAGTCTGGAATTTGTTGACTTCAAACTGTGCGAAGAAGACAAAAAATATACGATTGAGGAATGCGTGGAACGCGATGCGACTTATGCTGCCCCGTTGAAGGTAAAGGTAAGACTCCATAATAAAGAAAATGATGAAATCAGCGAGCATGAAATTTTCATGGGGGATCTGCCGCTGATGACGGACACCGGAACATTCGTAATCAACGGTGCTGAACGTGTTATCGTCAGCCAGCTGGTTCGTTCACCGGGGATCTATTATACAATTGACCACGATAAGCTGGGAAAAACTCTGTACTCCTGCCAGGTGATTCCAAACAGAGGCGCATGGCTTGAGTATGAAACGGACTCCAATGATGTTTTTAATGTACGTGTCGACAGAACCAGAAAAGTACCGGTTACGGTGCTGATCCGTGCACTTGGCATTGGTACAAACCAGGAAATCATAGATTACTTTGGTGAGGAACCAAAGATCATTGAAACTCTGAAAAAGGATACAACCAACAGTTACACGACCGGTATTCAGGAGCTGTACCGCAAATTGCGCCCGGGCGAACCGGTGGCTACGGACAGCGCTGAAAGTCTGATTACCGGCATGTTCTTTGACCCCAGACGTTATGATCTGGCCAAGGTCGGACGATATAAATATAATAAGAAGCTTCTCCTTCGCAACCGTATTACGGGGCATGTTCTTGCCGAGGATGTTATTGACCCGACCACAGGGGAAGTGATTGCGGAAGCTGGAACAACGGTTACAAGAAAAATCGCGGATGATATCCAGAATGCTGCGGTTTCGTCCGTTATGATTCAGACGGAAAAGAGAAATGTAAAAGTTCTTTCCAGCATGATGGTAGATCTGAAAAAATGGGTTGATGTGGACGACCCGAAAGAACTTGGCATCACGGAACTGGTTTACTATCCGGCGCTGGAAAGGATCCTGGAGGAACACACGGATCCGGAGGAAATCCGCGAGGCAATCCGCCGCAGTGTTCATGAGCTTGTCCCGAAGCATATTACAAAGGAAGATATTTTTGCTTCCATTAATTATAACATGCATCTGGAGTGGGGCATTGGAAATAACGACGATATCGACCATCTGGGCAACCGCCGTATCCGTGCCGTCGGAGAATTGCTGCAGAACCAGTACCGCATTGGTCTTTCCAGACTGGAGAGAGTTGTCCGTGAGCGCATGTCGACCCAGGAGCCGGAAGGCATTTCGCCGCAGTCACTGATCAACATAAAACCGGTAACGGCTGCCGTGAAAGAATTCTTCGGATCTTCACAGCTGTCCCAGTTCATGGATCAGAATAACCCGCTTTCCGAGCTGACGCACAAGAGACGTCTGTCAGCCCTCGGCCCGGGAGGTCTTTCCAGGGATCGCGCCGGATTCGAAGTCCGCGATGTCCATTATTCTCATTACGGCAGAATGTGCCCGGTTGAGACACCGGAAGGTCCGAACATCGGTTTGATCAACTCACTGGCCAGCTATGCGCGTATCAATGAGTACGGCTTCATTGAGGCTCCGTACCGCAAGGTTGACCGCACCGACCCGGAGAACCCGGTCGTTACAGATGAAGTTGAATATATGACGGCGGATGAGGAAGACAACTACCATGTAGCACAGGCAAATGCCCGGCTGGATGAAGAAGGACATTTCATTGAAAAGAATGTTTCCGGGCGTTTTCGCGATGAAACACAGGCATATCCGAGAAATATGTTTGAGTACATGGATGTATCTCCGCGTATGGTATTTTCAGTTGCTACCGCACTTATTCCGTTCCTGCAGAACGACGATGCGAACCGTGCCCTGATGGGTTCCAATATGCAGCGTCAGGCGGTTCCTCTTCTGACAACGGAAGCTCCGGTTGTAGGTACGGGCATTGAAGTAAAGGCAGCGGTCGACTCCGGTGTCTGCGTTCTGGCCAGACATTCCGGTACCGTTGAGCGTTCTGAATCCAACCGCATAGTGATCAGGACGGATGATGGAAACAAGGAAGAGTATAAGCTCCGCAAGTTTGTGCGAAGCAATCAGAGCAACTGCTATAACCAGAAGCCGATCGTAAATAAAGGGGAGCACGTAGAACAGGGAGATGTCATTGCCGACGGCGCTTCAACCTGCAACGGTGAGCTGGCACTAGGCAAGAATCCGCTGATCGGTTTCATGGAGTGGGAAGGCTACAACTATGAGGATGCTGTCCTGCTCAGCGAGAAACTGGTGCAGAACGATGTATATACCTCTGTTCATATTGAGGAATATGAGTGCCAGAGCCGTGATACAAAGCTCGGTCCGGAAGAGATTACACGGGACGTTCCGGGTGTCGGCGATGAAGCCCTGAAGAATCTGGATGAAAACGGTATCATCCGGATCGGTGCCGAAGTCCGCGCCGGAGACATCCTGGTCGGCAAGGTTACTCCGAAGGGGGAAACCGAACTGACAGCGGAGGAGCGCCTGCTTCGCGCTATTTTCGGTGAGAAGGCACGCGAGGTTCGCGATACTTCTCTGAAGGTTCCGCATGGCGAGTACGGTATTGTTGTAGATGCGAAAATCTTTACCAGGGAGAACAGTGATGAACTGGCTCCCGGCGTAAACATGAGCGTTCGTATTTACATTGCTCAGAAGAGAAAGATCCAGGTAGGCGATAAGATGGCCGGCCGCCATGGAAATAAGGGTGTTGTTTCCCGCGTACTTCCGGTAGAGGATATGCCGTATCTGCCGAACGGCCGTCCGCTGGATATCTGTCTGAACCCGCTGGGCGTACCTTCCCGTATGAACATCGGACAGGTACTGGAGATTCATCTGAGCCTGGCAGCAAAAGTACTTGGATTTAACGTATCGACGCCGATCTTCGACGGCGCAAACGAAAAGGATATCGGCGATACACTGGAAGCCGCCAACGATTACGCAAATCTCGAGTGGGATGAGTTCGAGGCTAAACACGGGGAAGAACTCGGACCGGAGGTCATGAAATATCTGTATGACAACCGCGACCACAGAGAAGAATGGAAGGGCGTTCCGATTACCCGCGACGGCAGGGTACAGCTTCGTGACGGGCGTACCGGCGAAAAATTCGATGGAAAGACAACCATCGGTTTCATGAACTATCTGAAACTGCACCACCTGGTAGATGATAAAATCCATGCCCGCTCTACCGGTCCATATTCTCTGGTTACACAGCAGCCTCTGGGCGGCAAGGCTCAGTTCGGAGGTCAGCGCTTTGGAGAGATGGAGGTTTGGGCGCTGGAAGCCTACGGCGCCGCCTATACGCTGCAGGAAATCCTGACCGTTAAGTCCGATGATGTCATCGGGCGTGTAAAGACATACGAGGCCATCATCAAGGGCCAGAATATTCCGGAGGCCGGCGTGCCGGAGTCGTTCCGTGTACTGCTGAAGGAAATGCAGTCTCTTGGCCTTGATATGCGTGTCCTGAAGGAGAACAACGGGAAGTACGAGGAAGTTGATATCAGCGCACAGACGGATGACATCGATCCGAGCTTCCGTTCTGTTCTGGAGGATAACGGACCGCGCAGAAGCTATCAGGATCGCGAGGATTTCAGCTCCAACGGTTACTCTACGCAGGAATTCGTTAACGGAGAGCTGGCGGATGTCGGTGAGGAGGAGGACACCTCTTCCATAGGAAATACGGATATCTCCGATGAGGATATCGATTTCCAGGAACAGTACGACGCCGATGACAGCGGCAGCGATGACAATCAGTGAAAGGAGTGCTGTAATGCCTGATAATAAAACAACCGATGCGTATCAGCCAATTTCGTTTGATGCGATTAAAATCGGACTTGCATCTCCGGACAGGATCCGAGAGTGGTCTCACGGCGAAGTAACGAAGCCGGAGACGATCAACTACAGAACCTTAAAACCTGAAAAAGACGGACTTTTCTGTGAGCGTATCTTCGGACCGACAAAGGACTGGGAATGTCATTGCGGTAAATATAAGAAAATCCGTTACAAGGGCGTTGTCTGCGACCGCTGCGGTGTAGAAGTCACCAAATCTTCTGTCCGCCGTGAGCGCATGGGCCATATTGAGCTGGCGGCTCCGGTTTCCCACATCTGGTTTTTCAAGGGAATACCTTCACGCATGGGCCTTATCCTTGATCTTTCTCCGAGAGTTCTGGAGAAGGTACTTTACTTTGCCAGCTATATTGTTCTGGATCCCGGAACCGCTGTATTAAATGAGCATCATCAGGACGCAGCGGACCCGAAGAGGGAAATTGTTACGGCGGAACCGGTACGATTTAAACAGATCCTCAGTGAAAACCAGTATCAGAATGTGGTTTCCAATGGAAATCTTGGCAGTTTTCGCGCCGCCATGGGTGCGGAGGCAATCAAGGAACTGCTGGAGCAGATTGATCTGGACAAGGAATCCGAGGAGATGAAGAAGGAGCTGAAGACAGCCAGCGGCCAGAAAAAAGCGAAGATTGTAAAACGTCTTGAGGTTGTGGAGGCATTTCGCGAATCAGGAAACCGCCCGGAATGGATGATCATGACGGTCATCCCGGTTATTCCGCCGGATCTTCGCCCGATGGTTCAGCTGGATGGCGGCCGTTTTGCCACCTCCGATCTGAACGATCTGTACAGACGTATTATTAACAGAAATAACCGTCTGAAGAGACTGCTGGAACTCGGCGCTCCGGAGATCATTGTCCGCAATGAAAAACGTATGCTTCAGGAAGCGGTCGACGCACTGATTGATAACGGCCGCCGGGGCCGTGCCGTTACCGGCCCGGGCAACCGTGCTCTGAAATCTCTTTCCGACATGCTCAAGGGCAAGAGCGGACGCTTCCGCCAGAACCTGCTGGGCAAGCGTGTCGATTACTCCGGCCGTTCCGTAATTGTCGTCGGACCGGAGCTGAAGATCTGGCAGTGCGGTCTGCCAAAGGAAATGGCAATCGAACTTTTCAAGCCGTTTGTTATGAAGGAATTGGTTACCAGAGGAATTTCTCATAACATTAAGAACGCCAAGAAGATGGTCGAGCGCATGGATCCGGAGGTATGGGACGTTCTGGAAGATGTGATCAAGGAACATCCGGTTATGCTGAACCGTGCACCTACGCTGCATCGTCTGGGCATTCAGGCTTTCGAGCCGATCCTGGTAGAAGGCAAGGCGATCAAGCTTCATCCGCTTGCCTGCACGCCGTTTAACGCCGACTTCGACGGAGATCAGATGGCCGTGCATCTTCCGCTTTCCATGGAAGCACAGGCAGAGTGCCGCTTCATGCTGCTTTCACCGAACAACCTGCTGAAGCCATCCGACGGAGGGGTTGTGACCGTTCCGACTCAGGATATGGTTCTGGGCATCTATTATCTTACCCAGGAACGTCCGGGCGCCAGGGGTGAGGGAAGCATTTACAAGAGTGTAGATGAAGCATTGCTGGCGTACGAAAATGGATATCTGACATACCAGTCGAGAATTACGGTCCGTATGTCCAGAAAAATGCCGGACGGAAGTATAAAGACCGGACTGGTATCCTCCACGCTGGGCCGCTTCCTGTTTAACGAAGTCATTCCGCAGGATCTGGGCTTCGTTGACAGAACCAGACCGGAGAATGCACTGAAACTGGAAGTAGATTTCCTCGTAAAGAAAAAACAGCTGAAGTCCATTCTGGAACGCATTGTTAACACGCATGGTTCCACAACGCTGGCGGAGGTTCTGGATCATGTAAAGGCCATGGGTTATCATTACTCCACCAAATCGGGTATGACTGTATCCATCTCCGACATGACGGTACCGCCTGAAAAGGCGCAGATGGTAGAGGAAACCCAGAAGACGGTGGACCAGATCACCAACGATTACCGGGACGGCTTCATAACGGAACAGGAACGGTACAAGGAAGTAATTGATACCTGGAAAGAGACCGATGACAAGCTGACCAGAAAGCTTCTGGATGGTCTGGATAAATACAATAACATTTATATGTTTGCCGATTCCGGAGCCCGCGGTTCCGATAAACAGATCAAGCAGCTGGCCGGCATGCGCGGTCTGATGGCGGATACAACCGGTCACACCATCGAGCTGCCGATTATTTCCAACTTCCGTGAAGGCCTGAATGTTCTGGAGTACTTCATGTCTGCCCACGGCGCCCGCAAGGGTCTGTCTGATACGGCACTTCGTACCGCTGACTCAGGTTATCTGACCCGCCGGATGGTTGACGTATCCCAGCAGCTGGTTATCCGGGAGATGGACTGCTCCGAAGGCAAGGCTGTGATCCCGGGCATCTGGGTAGGAGAATTTGCGGATAAGGTAAAGAACGGATTCGAGGTTATCGAATCTCTGGAAGAGCGTATCAAGGGCCGCTACGCATGCGAAACCATTTACGATGCGGATGGAAATGTCCTGGTTGAGAAAAACCACATGATTACCGGCAACAGAGCTTCTCAGATCATCGGGAAAGCGGTTCCGGGCAAAGGGGTGAAGATCAGCTATATCGACAACGGCGACGGGACACAGAGAAAGATTATGAAGGTGAAGATCCGTTCTATTCTTTCCTGCCGCAGTCACACCGGTATCTGTTCCAAATGCTATGGTTCCAACATGGCAACGGGCGAGACCGTACAGGTGGGCGAAACCGTCGGAATTATTGCAGCCCAGTCAATCGGTGAACCTGGTACGCAGCTGACCATGAGAACCTTCCACACCGGCGGTGTTGCCGGCGGCGACATTACACAGGGTCTTCCCCGTGTAGAGGAGCTGTTCGAGGCACGTACTCCGAAGGGACTGGCCATCATCAGTGAGATTCCGGGTGTTGTTGAAATCCGTGAAACAAGGATCAGCGATACCAAGAAGAAACGGGAAGTTGTTGTTACGAATAACGAGACGGGTGAAACCAAAACGTATCTGATCCCGTTTGGTTCAACGCTTCGCGATGAAATCCGCAATGGTGTAGCCATTGAAGCCGGTGCCGAGCTGACACAGGGTTCTGTAAAACCGCAGGATATTCTGCGTATCAACGGTGTAGAAGCCGTTCAGGAATACCTGATCCGCGAGGTTCAGAGAGTTTACCGTATGCAGGGCGTTGATATCAGTGATAAACATATTGAAGTCCTGATCCGTCAGATGCTGAAGAAAGTCAGCATTGAGGATCCCGGCGATACCGGACTTCTCCCGGATACGATGATTGATCATCTGGAAGTAGATGATATCAACGAGAAAATGGAAGAAGAAGGAAAGAAGCCGGCTACCTTCAGACAGCAGCTGCTGGGTATTACCAAGGCTTCTCTGGCAACTGATTCGTTCATGTCGGCGGCTTCCTTCCAGGAGACAACCCGTGTGCTGACCGATGCCGCTATTAAAGGAAAGATCGATCATCTGCAGGGCCTGAAGGAAAACGTCATGATCGGAAAACTGATTCCGGCAGGAACCGGCATGAAGATGTACCGCAATGTACGCATCAGCTCTGAAGATGATGAGACCGAAAATGCAGCCATTCTTGCGGATGATATTCCACAGGAGACAGAACCGTCTGTGAGCAGTGAGGAAAGTCCAAAGCATGCAGCTGCAGAGCCGTTCACCGGGGACGACACGGATGTTCCCGCATCCGGGGTGGAGGACACTGCTGAAAATGCAGAAGCAGCGGCTGTTTCCGCAGAAACAGAAGACCGCCTGCAGTAATTGCGGCCGATCCGGCGAACAGAAAATAATCTGCGTATTATAAGGAAAATTAAGAGAATGCCGCTGAGAGTAAAATCTTTGAGGCATTCTTTTTTGTTTCTTATTAATAAGTGAAGCTTCTGGACATTTTAAAATGCCAATGCTAATATAGCTTCCATGTAGCAAAGCGCTGTAACAGGCTTTATTATTATTCGGAGGCGATTTATTTGAGAGTCAGTACTTTTTTGAAGCCGCTGTCGTTCATACCGGCCCTGCTTCTTATGTATATGATTTATTCCTTTTCGGCCCAGGAAGGCGATACGTCTTCTAATTTAAGCTATAAAGTTAGCTATAAGATCGTACAGTCGGCGGATAAACTTTTTGATGTCGGACTGGAAGAATATCAGGTGGAAAACTGGGCTTACAGAATTAATCATGTCACCCGGAAACTGGCACATATGACCGAATATTTTCTTCTTGCCATAGCCGTGGCATTCCCTCTGTATGTCTACGGAGTCCGGGGACTTTTACTTTTGCTGGTAGCCGGGTTCATATGCGTGGCCTATGCTGCCGGGGATGAGTACCACCAGACCTTCGTTTCCGACAGGAGCGGATGTCTGAGAGACGTCGGGATCGACAGTATAGGTATTTTCATCGGTATTCTGGTCACACGCGCCATTGGATGGACGGGACGCAAAACTATCTTCCGGTCTGCGGATCAGGCGGCGAAAACCCGAAAGGAAAGAAAAAGACTCGCCCGGGAACGCAGAAAACTGAAAAAAGAGCAGCAAAGATATTACGAAACTGAACGCTCTTACTATCCGGAGGACAGAGATCGGAAGACTTCCTGTGAACCGGAAAGCTGCCGCCATGATCGGGCAGAGCATATTTTGTACAGACCGGAAGAAAACTACGGAAACAGAAAGACCCCGGAAAGGTATGAGCGGGAATCCTCCCGGAAGGAGCAGAATTCATTTCGGGACAGACCGGACAGGTACGAGCAGGATCCATACCGGTACAGGTACGAACAGGATGCGAACCGGGGCAGACAGGACCGGTTCGGATATGAACAGGATCCATACCGGGACATGCCGGACCGGTACAGGTACGAACAGAATGCGAACCGGGACAGACAGGACTGGTTCGGATATGAACAGGATCCATACCGGGACATGCCGAACCGGTACGGGTACGAACAGGATCCAGCCCGGTATGAGCAGGATCCGTACCAGGAGAGCTATACGGATCAGGTCAGCGAGGAAAGTTCCGATGAACTTTCCGAGGACATGCCGCTGGCGGGGCTTTTTCATAAGAAGAATCAGCACAGAACCAGGTGAACGTGTAAACGGCGGTTGGAGACGGCATGAAACAGAAATCTGCTTGACAAGCTATTTGTGCAACCGTATAATATGAAATTGCGTAAGTTTTCCGGAAGGGGAAAAGTGCGCGTTTATGCGATATAATCGTTAGCAGCCACAGACGGGCAATGCCCGATCAATTCAGGAGGTGAAATTGAATGCCAACATTTAACCAGTTAGTAAAGAATGGCAGACAGACATCTGCAAAGAAGTCTGGCGCACCGGCTCTCCAGAAAGGATATAATTCCCTTAAGAAGAGAGCAACAAACGCATCCTCACCGCAGAAACGTGGTGTGTGCACTGCAGTCAAGACAGCAACCCCGAAGAAACCGAATTCCGCACTTCGCAAGATCGCCAGAGTTCGTCTTTCCAACGGTATCGAAGTTACGAGCTACATTCCGGGCGAAGGTCATAACCTTCAGGAACACAGCGTTGTTATGATCCGCGGCGGACGTGTAAAGGACCTTCCGGGTACCAGATATCACATCATCCGCGGAACTCTGGATACCGCAGGTGTTGCAAACCGCAAACAGGCCCGCTCCAAATACGGCGCAAAGAGACCGAAGAAATAATTAAAAAGGCAAAATAAAGATTTTATCAGTTTCACAAAGAGTAAGCGATATGGTTTCATCAAGAGGAATTCATTTTCACCGGTTGGCTGCAGGGAAATATGAGGTCCTTTCTGACATGAAACACAAATGTATGGCGACACATTGTGAGTACCGATGATCTAATCAGGAAGACCGTTATCGTGTTTGTTATACGGCCGTCCAATCATAGTTAAGGAGGGAAGTAACGTGCCACGTAAAGGACATAATTTTAAGAGAGATGTACTGGCCGATCCTGTATATAATGACAAGGTCGTAACCAAACTCATCAATAATATCATGTTAGATGGCAAGAAGGGCGTTGCACAGAAGATTGTTTACGGTGCATTCGCTCAGATGGAAGAGAAGACAGGAAAACCTGCCCTTGAAGTCTTCCAGGAAGCAATGAATAACGTTATGCCGCAGCTGGAAGTTAAGGCGAGACGTGTCGGCGGCGCTACCTATCAGGTGCCGATCGAAGTAAAACCGGACCGCCGCCAGGCACTGGCTCTGCGCTGGATTACCATGTTCTCCCGCAAGAGAGGAGAGAAAACCATGCAGGACAGACTTGCCAACGAGCTTATGGATGCAGCTAATAACACAGGCGCATCAGTAAAGAGGAAAGAGGATATGCATAAGATGGCTGAAGCGAATAAGGCCTTCTCGCATTATCGCTTCTAATGCTGGGTTTAGGAGGAAAGAATGGCAGAAAGAGAGTACCCACTGGAGAGAACCAGAAATATCGGTATCATGGCACATATCGATGCCGGTAAAACCACCCTTACAGAGCGTATCCTGTATTTCACCGGCGTTAACTACAAGATCGGCGAAACGTACGAAGGTACGGCAACCATGGACTGGATGCCTCAGGAGCAGGAGCGTGGTATCACAATCACTTCCGCGGCTACTACCTGTCACTGGACAGAAGAGTACCAGACAAAACCGAAGCCCGGCGCTCCGGAATATCGTATCAACATCATTGATACTCCCGGACACGTTGACTTTACGGTTGAAGTAGAACGTTCTCTTCGCGTTCTGGATGGAGCCGTAGGTGTATTCGATGCCAAAGGCGGTGTTGAACCGCAGTCTGAAAACGTATGGCGTCAGGCAGATACCTACCATGTTCCGCGTATTGCCTTTGTAAATAAGATGGATATCCTCGGAGCTAACTTCCCGAACACCGTTAAGGAAATCGGAACGAAACTTGGGAAAAATGCCGTTGTTATCGAGCTTCCGATTGGCAAGGAAGACTACTTCAAGGGCATTATTGATCTGTTTGAGATGAAGGCCTACATCTATAATGATGCCAAGGGCGAGGATATTTCCGTTACAGATATTCCGGAAGACATGAAAGATGAAGCAGAAATCGCTCATACCGAGATGGTTGAGAAAATCTGCGAATTTGATGATGATCTGATGATGAAATATCTGGACGGCGAGGAGCCATCCATCGACGAACTGAAGGCAGCACTGCGCAAGGGAACGATTTCAAATGAAGGAGTTCCGGTACTGTGCGGATCAGCTCATCAGAACAAGGGTATTCAGAAACTTCTGGACGCCGTTGTTGACTATATGCCTGCACCGACCGATGTTCCGGATATAAAAGGAACCGATCTGGAAGGCAACGAAGTTGAAAGAAGATCTGCGGACGATGAACCGTTCTCCGCTCTGGTATTCAAGATCGTGAGCGATCCGTTTGTCGGACGTCTTGCCTACTTCCGTGTATACTCCGGTACGCTGAACGCCGGTTCTTATGTGCTGAACGCGTCGAAGGGCAAAAAGGAACGTGTCGGACGTATTCTGCAGATGCACGCAAATAAACGCAAGGAGCTGGACAAGGTTTATTCCGGCGATATCGCAGCAGCTATCGGCTTTAAGTTTTCAGCTACCGGTGACACGATCTGCGATGAGCAGCATCCGGTTATTCTTGAGTCTATGGAATTCCCGGATCCGGTTATCGAGCTTGCCATCGAGCCGAAGACAAAAGCAGGCCAGGGCAAACTGACAGACGCGCTTTCAAAGCTGGCAGAGGAAGACCCGACCTTCCGTGCGCATACGAATACAGAAACCGGTCAGACGATTATCGCCGGCATGGGAGAGCTGCATCTGGAGATTATCGTTGACCGTCTGCTGCGTGAGTTCAACGTTGAAGCCAACGTAGGCGCTCCGCAGGTTGCTTACCGGGAAACCATCACCAAAGCAAGCGATATCGACAGCAAGTACGTTCGCCAGTCCGGCGGCCGCGGTCAGTACGGTCACTGTAAGGTACGGTTCACACCGATGGATCCGAACGGCGAAGAGAGCTACAAGTTCATTAACTCTGTTGTCGGCGGCGCGATCCCGAAGGAATACATTCCGGCTGTTGACGAAGGTATTCAGGACGCCATGAAAGCAGGTATCCTTGGAGGATATCCGGTGATCGGCGTTCAGGCAGACTGCTACGACGGTTCCTATCATGAAGTCGATTCTTCAGAGATGGCCTTCCACATTGCAGGTTCCATGGCATTCAAGGATGCTATGAGGAAGGGCGATGCCGTACTGCTTGAGCCGATTATGAAGGTTGAAGTAACCATGCCGGAAGAATACCTTGGCGATGTTATCGGCGATATCAACTCCAGACGCGGACAGATTGAAGGAATGGATGACGTCGGCGGCGGCAAGATCGTCAAAGGATTTGTACCGCTGTCTGAAATGTTCGGATATGCTACTGACCTTCGTTCAAAAACGCAGGGACGCGGAAACTACTCTATGTTCTTTGAACGTTACGCGCCGGTTCCGAAGAGCATTGCAGAAAAAGTGCTTAGCGACAAGGGCTGAAGCGTCAATTTTACTTGCAAAACAGCCCATGATGAAATATAATAAAATTCAGTGTTAACAGAAAAATGATTTTGCTCAGCCGGGCGTATTTGAACTTGCCTGGCCGGGCACATTTTAAGGAGGATTTATTAAAATGGGAAAAGCGCATTTTGACAGAACAAAACCGCACTGCAACATTGGTACTATTGGCCATGTAGACCACGGCAAAACAACTCTGACCGCTGCCATCACGAAAGTACTGGCAACCAGAGAGCCGTCCGATGAGAACCAGATTGTAGATTTCGCAAATATTGATAAGGCTCCGGAAGAGAGAGCACGTGGTATAACGATCAACACCGCACACGTAGAGTATGAGACCAAGAAGCGTCACTATGCACATGTTGACTGCCCTGGACATGCTGACTACGTTAAGAACATGATCACCGGTGCTGCACAGATGGATGGTGCTATCCTGGTTGTAGCTGCTACCGATGGTGTTATGGCTCAGACAAGAGAGCACGTACTTCTGGCTCGCCAGGTAGGTGTTCCGGCTATGGTTGTATTCCTTAACAAGTGCGATATGGTAGACGATCCGGAACTGATCGAGCTGGTTGAAATGGAAGTTACCGATCTGCTTGACGAGTACGGATTCACAGATACCCCGATCGTTAAGGGCTCTGCTCTGAAAGCTCTGGAAGATCCGAACGGAAAATGGGGCGATGCTATCATGGAACTCATGGATACGGTTGATGAGCATATCCCGACACCTGTTCGTGATAACGAGAAGCCGTTCCTTATGCCGGTTGAGGATGTATTTACCATTTCCGGCCGTGGTACCGTTGCTACCGGCCGTGTAGAGCGTGGTACTCTGAAGCTGAACGATCCGGTTGAGATCCTTGGTATCTCCGAAGATAAGAAGACTTCTGTTGCTACCGGTCTTGAAATGTTCCACAAGCTGCTTGACTTTGCAGAAGCCGGCGATAACATTGGTATTCTTCTTCGTGGTATCAACAGAACAGATATCGAAAAAGGACAGGTTGTTGCAAAGCCGGGTTCCGTAACCTGCCATACCAAATTCACGGCTCAGGTTTACGTACTGACCAAGGATGAAGGCGGCCGTCATACTCCGTTCTTCAACAACTATCGTCCGCAGTTCTACTTCAGAACAACTGACGTTACCGGTATCATCACTCTTCCGGAAGGAACTGAAATGTGCATGCCGGGTGATAACGTTGAGATGACCATCGAGCTGATCCATCCGATCGCTATGGAGCAGGGTCTTACCTTCGCTATCCGTGAAGGCGGACATACTGTAGGATCAGGCCGTGTTGCAAAGCTTCTTGACTGATTGAAAGCATATATATAATCTATATCATTTAAACTTTGGGACCTTCGGATTTATCCGAAGGTCTTATTTTTATACAATTATCATACAGACAGTACGAACATATATTGAAAATAATCCGAGCAAAGTGCAGGGCAGCAAAATGATGCGGCAAAATGGCACCAATAAGAATAGAATACAATAGTTCTGAGCCTAAAAATAATTTTCCGTTTACAGGTGATAAATGCAGAGAAAGATGTAAAATAAAATATTAATAACTTGCAGAAGAATTAAATTCTAATGAGGACAGACAGCGATGCAGACAACACTTCGTGACCGGGCCATCGGTTATATACGGGAAAAATATCATATGGAGCCAATCCGTCCCTTTTTTAATCTTCCGGGAAATGCTGTATTCTGCCATCGAACTTCACGGCGCTGGTTTGCTGTTTTTATGATGGTAATGCCGGAAAAGCTTGGAATTTCCGGGAAGAGAGCAGGTACAGATTTTTCTTTGAAGCCTTTTACAGAAGAAAATCCACGCCCTCAGGAGCTTGTCAAAATCCTTGTGCTGTATTGCGGACCGCAGGATCTTGAGGAGCTGCTGGAAGAGGATGGCATTCTGCCTGCCTGTCACATGAGCCGGAAGTCCTGGATCACTGTTTTACTGAACGGTTCTGTAAAGGAAGAACGTATCCGCCAGCTGATTGACGAAAGCTATGAAAAGACAAAAATGCCCCAGGATGCAAATGTACAGAACCGTCCGGATGAAACCGGGGAGAAGAATAGAGGAATATTTGAAATCGGTCCGGCTGTAAAAACGGCGGAGAAACAATTCCGTCCGGCGGGGGATTCTCTGTGGAGAAGAGACGGGTATGCGCGCAGAAAAAAACCGGACGCGGAAGGCAGCGTGACCTTTTCATCGGGTTATTCGGACATACCGCTTTCTTTTTCTTCCGGCACTCTGGCGGAAACAGTCCCGAAAAAAATCATGCAGATGAAAGCTCTGGCAAATAAACAAAACACGGCTTTTCTTCCCTCCAGCGGATATATTTTCTATCAGCAGGCCAGGTTCATGGAATCGTACGAGGACAACTATTCATTTAACGGCCGGTTTGAGCATTATTATCCGGATTACCGTGCAATGACGGACCATGAGCTGAGAGGATATTTTACCTGGCGCACTTTGTACCGCAGATATGAAAGGAAGGCACTGGAGGATGCGCTGAAAAAAGCAGATCTAACTGCATCGATCTGTAATCTGTTTCTTCAAATTTTACAATCTCAGCAGAAACGGGAGCAGGAGAACCCAAAAAGGGCAGAGATGGTTCTGGATACGGAACTTTTTCGGCTGAGCAAAAGCCGTTCTTTTCTGTTTGTTTACCTGGCAGAACTCATTCATGGGATCGGTGCAGAAAGTGCACCGGAAGGCCTTTGGAAGATGCTGCATCTGACCTGGCTTTTTCAGAACATGTATCAGGAACTGACAGAGTATGCTGTTTTATGGAGCAGGGATTATGCCGTTTATTATCAGCTCCCCCATGACATTTCGAATGTTTTTTTCGATGTCGGTTTTGATGAATCCCTGTGTGCACTTGAAACGGAAGAGACCGGCGATGAGGAATTTTTTGAAGCTTTGTGCAGGGTCAGCCTTTATGACATTAAGAAATCCGCATTCTACAGGGCGGATCCCGAAACAATGAAACAGCTGCAGGTTCGCGCGGTCCGATGCTTCCAGCATGAATTTTCCGGCATGAAAAAACCGGATCTGATTGCCCAGGCCTATGGCCTTATTCATAAAAACAGTCATCGCATGTTTGCCCATTCTGTGTTTTATGATTACCGGCAATATGAAAAATATGCCTATCCGGTTTCTGCGCTGTGCACATTTTCCTGCACAGCCGGACAGTGGACGGTGGAAGCGCCGGGCAGTGTCAGTTATGCCCAGAAGCAGAAAAGCCGGCTGATCGGGGATATCTGCCGCGAGGTGGACCGGATCGGACGTGAAAAAACCGGATTTAAGCATTCTCTTAGTTCAAAAACATTTAATATTTACATTACAGAAACCATAGGGAAAGTGGCAGATGAATACCTGGAGGAGCAACGGGAAGCGGAGAAACCGGAATTTACCATTGATATGTCCAGACTGAAAGCCATCCGTGAGGATGCGGCACATACCTGTGACCGTCTCATTACAGAGGAAGAAGAGTCAATTCCGGGAGCGGATCTGCCGTCGGATATCCCTGGAACAGCAGGGATTGGCTTTACGCTGCCGGAAAGAATCGAGGAGGAGAAGCCGGGGAAGACCGGAAGGAGCTCCCGGAAGCCGGGGAAGACCGGGAGGAGTTCACGGAAGCCGGGAATAGGACAGATACCGGGACGGATGTGCGTCTGAGCAGAGAGCAGCGTGCCTTTCTTATCCTTCTGCTTCGAAAAGAGAACTGGAAAGCTTATTTATCGGAACGCCATCTGTCTGTATCCATTCTTGCCGATGAAATTAACGATGCATTCATGGAGGAAATCGGGGATACGATTCTGGAGATGGAGGCGGATATTCCCGTCATCATTGAAGATTATCGGGAAGATATTGAAAATCTGCTGGGAATTCAGCAATAATAAGAACATATGTTTGCATACCTCCCTGGCATGTGCTATAGTAGATGTATCGTATCCGACCTTTTCGCAGGACATCTTTAAGGAAGCGGTCAGGATAGATTAATTTCAAAACAGATTGATTTCAGAATAGATTGATTTCAGACAGAAAGATGCAGTTTATTTTTCGGAGGTTCAATTTGTCCGATTATTATCATAGCGTAAATACGGCTGCACCGGGTGCAAAGCCATCCGCAGGCAGTCAAAGCGCCGGAAATAGCAGCCGGCAGAATAGAAAAGTTCCAAAGAGAATTGCCAATACCGTTATTCAGTCGCTCAAGGGCGGCGTGGTCCCCAGAATTGGGCTTCCCTACATTACGGTCGGCCGGAAAAATGAAATAGATGCGCTTTTGAATGATGTTGACGTTATCGCGGATGGGGGCGCTTCCTTCCGCTTCATCGTCGGAAAATATGGGAGTGGAAAAAGTTTTCTTCTGCAGACAATCCGCAGCTACGTGATGGACCGGGGATTTGCAGTAATGGATGCCGATCTGTCGCCGGAGCGCCGTCTCCACGGAAACCGGGGAGAGGGAATGGCAACGTACAGGGAACTTATTCAAAATCTTTCAACAAAAACACGCCCGGAGGGCGGCGCGCTGCCGCTGATCCTGGACCGGTGGATTCAGAATGTGCAGATAGAGACGGCAGCACAGGGGGTGAGTCCGGACAGTCCGGAGTTTCCCGAAGCGGTAGAAAAAAGGATCTATACGGTCATTCGTTCTATGAGTGAACTGGTTCACGGATTTGATTTTGCACATTTGCTGACGATGTTTTATCAGAGCAGCAGAACCGGGGATGAGGAAACAAAGGCGAAGGTAATCAAATGGTTCCGGGGAGAATATGTGAACCGCCGGGATGCAAAAGCCGGCCTGGGTGTCAGCATGATCATCACCGACGATGACTGGTACGAATATGTCAAGCTTTTCGCCTGGTTTTTAAAGCAGGCAGGGTACCGCGGACTGATCGTCATGATTGATGAGCTTGTAAATATTTATAAAATTCCGAACAGCATTACACGTCAGTATAATTACGAAAAAATTCTGACTATGTACAACGACACGCTGCAGGGAAAAGCAAAATATCTCGGATTTATAATGTGCGGAACGCCGCAGTGCATTGAGGATACGCATCGCGGCGTTTACAGCTATGAGGCACTTAGATCCAGACTTCAGGAGGGAAAGTTTTCCAGAGAGGGTATGCGTGATCTGTTCGGACCGGTGATCCGTCTGGAACCGCTGACCGCGGAGGAGATGCTTGTTCTGTGCGGCCGGCTGGCGGATATTCATTCCCAGCTCTACAATTATCCGGTGAAGCTGACAGATGATGACCTGGCTATATTCATTCGTATTGAATACGGAAGGATCGGGGCAGATTCACATATCACACCCCGTGAGGTTATCCGCGATTTTATTGAACTTCTGGATATCCTCTATCAGCATCCGGATGTTGGCGTAGAGGAACTACTGAATTCAGACAGTTTTTCCTATGCAAAGAACGAATTAGGAATGAAGGAAGAAGAAGAGATAAAAAGAATTTCTGCGCCGTCTGCCCTCAGCCGCCGGTATTCCGACAGAATAGTCAGCGTACCGGCAAAGGAGGAAGGACGAAAAGAAAACTACGCGGAATTTAAGATCTGAGCCGGCAGAAATGCCGGATATGCTTTTCAGAGAAACGGAAAAGGGAATGAACGTTTTTGATCGATACGCACCTTTTGTGCAGGACTTTATATATCGTCATCAGTGGGAAGCGCTTCGGGCTGTTCAGGCAGCAGCGGCAGATGTTCTCTTCAATACCGACGAAAATCTGCTGCTTTGTTCCGGTACGGCTTCCGGTAAAACGGAAGCCGCCTTTTTCCCGATCCTTACGCTATTGTCGGAGGATCCGCCCTGTTCGGTCGGGGCTCTTTATATAGGGCCGCTGAAAGCGCTGATCAACGATCAGTTTTCCCGGCTGAACGACCTGTGCGGGGAGGCACACATATCCGTATGGCACTGGCATGGGGATGTGGCACAGTCACATAAAAACAAGCTTCTGAAGAACCCGTCCGGCATTTTACAGATAACGCCGGAGTCTCTGGAAGCGCTGATGATGCACAAACATGCCTTTATACCGAAACTCTTTGGAGATCTTCGCTTTGTCGTTATCGATGAGGTTCATTCCCTCATGAGAGGGGACCGCGGCGGACAGACACTGTGCCTTCTGGAGCGCCTGTCACGGATGGCCGGATGCAGCCCGAGACGTGTCGGACTGTCCGCTACCATCGGAGATCTGGAAGCTGCCGGAAGATTTCTGGCTTCCGGAACCGGCCGGGGTACAATAATCCCGCAGATTGACTCAGGCGGACAGACCTGGCGCCTGTCCATGGAACATTTTTTTATTCAGGGACCGCAGGCATCCGATCCGGTCAGAATGAATCGCGACCGGGAGGATACCGGCGCTCCGAAGAATGATCCGGACATTATTGACGGGGTACTGCTGCAGACCGTGCGTACCGCGGACAGAAAACCGGATAAGGATCCGGATAAAACTCAGGATAAAAATCCGGATAAAACTCAGGACAAAAATCTATCCGGGATGACATTTCCTGATGGCAGCGGGGAAACACTTCCTTCCTTTTCACACGAGCCGCTGCCGCTTCTTTCTCCGGCAACCGATCAGGCTCCGCTTGCGGCGGATCCGGGAATCGGGTATATCTTTGAACATACCCGCGGCATGAAATGCCTGGTCTTCTGCAATTCGAGAGAGGAGGCGGAGGCCGTTACAACGACGCTTCGCCAATACTGTGAAGCCCGGAGGGAACCGGATCGTTTTTTGATTCACCATGGAAATCTTTCCGCTTCTTATCGTCTGTCCGCAGAGGAAGCCATGAAGGATGAAAATCAGTATCTGACGACTGTAACCACATCGACACTGGAGCTGGGGATCGATATCGGCCGCCTGGAACGGGCGTTTCAGATTGATGCCCCGTTTACCGTATCCTCTTTTCTGCAGAGGATGGGAAGAACCGGGCGCCGGGGAGCACCGCCGGAAATGTGGTTTGTGATCCGGGAGGATCCGCCGGAACCGAGGTCTATGCTGCCGGAAAATATACCGTGGAAGCTGATACAGGCGATTGCGCTGGTGCAGGTGTACCTTGAGGAACGCTGGGTGGAACCTCCGCGGCTGGACCGTCTCCCATACAGCCTTCTGTATCATCAGACGATGAGTACACTGGCCGGCGGAGGAGAAATGACACCGGCTGATCTTGCTGCGCGTGTGCTTTCACTATCGGTTTTTTACCGCGTCACCCAGGAGGATTTCAGAATTCTGCTGCGCCATCTGATTGAGATCGGCCATATCCAGCAGACGGAGCGAGGCGGGCTGATTGTCGGTCTGGCCGGCGAGCGGATCATCAATTCCTTCAAGTTTTATGCTGTTTTCCAGGAAAATGAGGAGTATACGGTGCGGGCGGATTCGCAGGAGCTGGGTACCATTGTCGCACCCCCGCCGCCGGGGGACAAGATTGCCATCGCCGGACACGTGTGGGTTGTGGAAGAAGTAGACGTAAAGCGTCATAATGTGTACTGCCACATGGTAAAGGGCAATGTGCCGGCGTACTTTGGTCAGTGTCCGGGGGATATCAATACCCATATTCTGGAGAGAATGAAAAAAGTTCTTTCAGAGGACACGGGCTATCCCTATCTTATGCAGAATGCATCCGCCCGGCTTTCCTCCGCCCGGCTGATGGCGGGACATTCGGGAATGCTGGATCAGCCGCTGATTTCCCTGGGAGGCAGCCTGTGGGCTTTATTCCCCTGGCTGGGCACCTATGCCTTTCTGGCGCTGGAACGGTTTTTGAAGATAAAATGCGCTCCGATCCTGGGAATAAAGGGGCTGGACAGCGCGCGTCCTTACTATATGCAGTTTACAATGAAGGCAGACAGAAAAGCATTTTTCGATGTCATGGAAAATATGGCGGAGCAGCCATTGGATCCGATGGAACTTCTCTATCCGGATGAAGTACCGCTTTTTGAAAAATATGACGAATATGTTCCGGTACAGCTGATTCGGAAAGGCTTTGCCTGCGCGGTCCTGGATGTTCAGGGCATGCGGGCACGGGTCCTTTCCTGGAAAAACTGCGCCGGTCTGCTGGAGGACAAAAGGCATGAAAAGCCCCTGGATGGTATGATGGTGCGCTGATTCGGAATTTCGGACGAAAGACCGGATATACATAACAAGTCTTCCTGGGAAGCAGTCAAACCCTGCGAAGACCTTCCCAGAAGAACATCAGGACTTCCCGGGGCATGAGTTTTGCAAAGAAGCGGTGTATGGTACAGAAGATGCCTGGCGTACTGACCGCGTAACCGCGGCGGCTGGCACGCATAATGCGACGTGCAACATCGTCTGAGCTGGAGGAGAAGGGAAAATGACGGATCGGATTCTTATGGGTCGGATCCGTCTTTGTATCCCGTGCCACGGGGATGAATTCCGTATCCTGCATCCAGTACGGGCAGGCAGCGGTCACAGCAATCTTGCGGGGCAGCAGTTCCATACGCAGGGCGCGGCTGTAATTGTACAGGAATGACTTACTGGCGGCATAAACGTTAAAATGCTGCAGAGGCTGGAATGCAGCTGTGGAACATATTTCAATGATCCGGTCTCCCTGCTTCATAAAGGGCAGTGCCGTGACGGTCACATCCACCGCAGAGCGGTCATTCAGTTCCATCATCCGATCAGTTTCCTCTATGGTTATCGCCTGATAGTTTCCGATTTTCCCAAGTCCGGCACAGTTGATCAGCACACCGACTTCAGCATTGTATTTCTCAAGCTCGCTTTCAATGATTCCGATACTGTCCGGAGAAGTAAGATCGAGCGGGAGAACATGAGTTTTATGCGTTAAAGCTGAAGCCAGCGCATCCAGCCGGTCCCGGCGGCGCGCAACAAGCCAGATCTCGTCGATGTTCTTTTCCTTCTGATCGATATTCAGTGCCAGCTTCCGGCCAAGTCCGCTGGATGCACCGGTAATAAGCGCAATTCTCCGGGAAGGCGTCCCGGCCGGTTCATTTTTCCAGGTTTCAAAGCTGGCTGGATCTTTTTTATGTACACTGTAAAGGAATCGTTCAATCAGTACGATGATGGCGGAAACAATCGCAAAAATCATAAAAACGGATCCGCAGAAGCTGACAAGCCAGGAGCAAATGTCATGGAATATTTTCAGAACCATATAAACCTCCAGTGTATAGAAGTACAATTCGGGATAAAACAGAATTTTCAACTCCCACCACGCTGCCACATTCGGCATTCTCGTGACGCTTTCGCGCCACTTCATGCCTCATGTGGGGCGTGTCAATAAGTCCTGCCACCACTCGCATGAAAGCATGCGTGGCGTCGGACTTTTGACACGGTAATCATATAATTAACTTCACTTGTTTTTCTTCGCTTGTATGTTGAGGGTTTTTCACTTCGAGTGTATAGTAGGAATGACAGGTTGTGGTCAGAAAAGAAGCTGACGGATGTATGCCTTTTTGAAGGAGCTGACAGTATGCAGACGATTGTTCCCAGCCGCCGCCGTATGACCTTAAGGCTGAATGACGAGAATGAGATAGATGTACCTGTGCGCGATGCCCTGCCGGTGACAGCGGACCGCGTGCGCTATCAGGGGTTTAAGCAGGAAAAAATAACGCTTCCGGCGGGGAGCGTCCGTATGAAGGGGGCTATGCCGCTCCCTGCGGATATTCTGTTCATTCGAAATGCTCTTATACAGCTTTCGGACGATACTATTCTTTACGCGGATATATTCCTGCCGGCACAGGAGGGCAGGTATCCGGCCATTGTCTGCCAAAGTCCGTTCGGCAAAGAAATAGGAAGCATGAATCTGGATGATTTTCCAAGAAGACTCGGCGTACGGCTGGATCATACGTCCATGCTTCAGACCTTCATGGGGCCGGACCCTGCCTACTGGACGTCTCATGGCTATGCGGTGGTTAATGTAGATGTGCGCGGAGCTTTCAATTCAGACGGAACAATTTTGTTCTACGGAAGCCAGTATGGACGAGATGCCCGGGAAGTCATCGAATGGACCGCTTCCCAGGCATGGTGCAGCGGCAAAGTGGGAATGTCCGGCTGCGGATGGCTGGCGGCAGCACAGTATTTTGCTGCGGCGCAGAAACCGGAGCACCTTGCGGCCATTGCGCCCTGGGAGGGACTGACAGATGTATATCGCGATGCCATGGCGCGCGGGGGGATTCCTCAGACAGAATATATAGCAGCTGTTTCAAACTGCCTTTCATCTTCGGAGAACGGAGGTATTGAGGATGTCATCACCGCTTTGCTGGAGCGGCCCCTCAGAGATGAGTACTGGGGAGACAAGGCAGCAGAACTCCATCAGATTTCCATTCCGGCTTATCTGACAGCCGGATATACAAATTCCATACATTCCTACGGAACCTTCGAGGCGTGGAGAAAAATAGCATCGGAAGAAAAATGGCTTCGTATTTATACGACCAATGTTGTTGAGGATTATTATCATCCGGCGAATGTGAGAGATCTTTGCCGGTTCTTTGACCATTATCTCAAGGGAGAAAACAACAGCTGGCAGAAGACGGCCCGGGTGCGGCTGTCCGTGCTTGATCCGGGCGGACATGATGTGATTAATCGGCCGGAGAAAGAATATCCGCTGAAAAGAACCCAGTACAAGAAACTGTATCTGAACCCGGAAAAGGGTGCACTTGATTCAATGCCGTGCGTAACTGCCGGATGTGATGTTTACGATTCAGGCAGCAAAAAGAATTTCATAACGTATCGCTATCGTCTGCCGGAACGCTCGGAGATTGTCGGAACCCTGAAACTGCATCTGTGGGTTTGTGCGCTGGCTGCGGAGGATATGGATTTGTTTGTGCGCGTTGAAAAGCTGAACGGTCTGGGTATGCGTTACAAGGGGAAAACAAATTCCGGGGACCCGGCTTCCTGCGGATATCTTCGCGTGTCCCTGCGGGAGCTGGACGAAACAGAAAAAGACAATGATATCAATCCGCATTTGAGTTTCCTTCGGGAACAGAAAGTCGGGTTTGGGGAGATAACTCCGGTGGACATTCTGCTGCCCCCGATCGGACTTGTGTTCGGTAAGGGCGAGATTCTGCAGCTGACGGTCGGCGCCTACAAATCACCGGATCCGGGCAGCCAGGCTTATGCTTCCGCATTCGGAAATGCCAGAATTTCCGTGCCGGCCGAAACCTACACGTATATGCCGGATCAGAAGACAAAAATGGTGGCATTGGGGGGACATTCCCGCGAGGTCTCGGACGATGCAAAAACAGCTCAGCTTCCGAAAGACATAAACCACGGTTATCAGGCGATTTATGCCGGCGGCAGATACGAAAGCTATCTGTACGTTCCCTTCATTCCGGAAAAGGCAGGGGAGGAAGTTATTCTGTAACGAATGCAAAAGGTACTTTTGACACTCATATCATGAAATACGCATGCATTGGATGTATAAACAGGTTGAAATAACGAACGGATAAGGAGATTACCCATTGAGTTTCGATTTTCCAATTCTTAATTATATTCAGGAAAATTTTAAATCCGATTTTATGGACGAT
Source organism: uncultured Eubacteriales bacterium (assembly GCA_900318615.1). GTDB lineage: Bacteria > Bacillota > Clostridia > Lachnospirales > Lachnospiraceae > Merdiplasma. The sequence continues at coordinate 10,780 of ONLK01000017.1, read as the reverse complement.
CTGATGACCTTCTTTACGCGCCTTGGAAATGCCGGGCTGATCTGGATTATCCTGATCCTGATTCTGGTGATTATTCCGAAGACAAGAAGACTGGGCTGGACGGTTGCACTGGCTGTTGCCATGGAAGCATTATGCAATGCAGCAGTCAAACCGGTTTTTGCGAGGGTAAGACCCTGTTATATTAATGAAAATGTCCGGATGCTGATCCCACGCCCCGCAGATTATTCATTTCCATCCGGGCATTCGGGTGCTTCGTTTGCGGCAGCATCCGCGCTGTTCTATCGGCGAAGAAAGGACAAGAACAAATTGTGGCTGCCGTCATTCATCCTGGCGGCGCTGATCGCATTCTCCCGGTTGTATCTGTATGTACATTATCCGACCGATGTCATGGCGGGGGTCCTGCTCGGAATTCTGTTCGGAAAACTTTCCGACGTAATCGTAGGAGGCATGGAGATTAAAGTACGGGATAAGGAACCGGTCCGGGATGCACATGCGGATACAGAAAGCACAGTGCAGGACAGGAAATAAGTTCCGCCGCCAGGAAATACGGAAGATGCAGGCGGCTCCCGTATTGCCCCTTCAGCCGGCCAGGTACGACTGGACCTGCCTCATGATTTTGGACAGGGCATCCATATCCGTCCATACATCTCCGGTTTCGAGTGAATGGTCAGCGTTCGAAAGCAGGGTGCAGGGAATATGATGCTTATGACACAGGTCTTCCACGGACACATCGGCTGTCCAAGGATCATTGGTACCATGAAATGCGATTCCGGAGGCATCGCGGATAAAACGGAAGGTATCCGCGACGGGGGTGAAATAGACGTTATCCCCCTCAATGCCGTGATTCTTTTGATAGTCTGAAGCCACAATCGTGCCGATGCTTTTGGATATAAAAACAATCCGGTCCCAGTCCTCCGGATGAATATCCTGCATCTGTTCCTCCATCAGCCGGGAGGCAATTAAAAAAGATTCATACATCCGTCCGGAATCACCAATCACTTTTTTCGGGAAACCCGTAAAGATAAGACGTTTGAGCTCATAGCCCATCTGGGCGGACAGTTTTCCGGAGTAGTACAGAAGCGGACGATCAACCGTGTATCCGATGCCGGGGATAAATACAGCCAGTTTTTTCAAAACATACTCCTTTCCGGTGCAGCTATGTGTCACTGGTCTTCCAGGTTCAGCGTGTGATAGACAGCTCCGTCAAGATCCTTCCAGGCAAAACGGTTATCTTCGAAAGTCATATAGCCGTGGGGGCTTTCTTTCTTGGGAATCGATACGGACCCCGGATTGAGATACAGATTATGATCCCCGAATTTCTCCCACGAAGGAATGTGCGTGTGCCCGTGAAGCAGGATATCTCCCGGCATCAGCATGGGCGGTGTTTTGGTGTTGAAATGATGACCGTGTGTAACAAAAATGATCCGGTTTCCGGCAGCCAGGAGACAGTATTCAGCCATGATCGGAAATTCAAGCACCATCTGGTCTACCTCGCCGTCACAGTTCCCCCGGACACAGAAAATTCTCTGCCGGAGCGGATTGAGCATAGCAATGACCTCCTTCGGAGCATATTCTTCAGGAAGATCATTGCGGGGACCGTGGTACAGAAGATCCCCCAGCAGCAGCAGGCGGCCTGCCTGTTCCCGGTCCAGCGCTTCCAGCATCCGTCGGCAGTAAAGCGCGGAACCGTGTATATCAGAGGCAATCATTAATTTCATAAATGTAAACCATTCCTTTCTGTGATGTGAACTGTAACCTGTATTTTATCATAACTTTCTGTGGCTGAAAACGGATAGAGCAGCATACACCGGAATTTCTCCGGAGCTATTGCGGCTATCCTTACATCAATGCTATAATAACGAACGGCAGATATGCCCGGGGACTACAGTTAATATATTTTTTAAAATTTCTTTGTTATAAAAATGGAGAGGTGCGTATGTATTGTGTCAGAAAAGTGACCGATGACATTTACTGGGTCGGCGGCAACGACAGAAGGCTGATGTGCTTTGAGGGTGTTTATGATGTACCGAGAGGAGTTTCCTATAACTCTTATCTGCTGCTTGACGAAAAGACTGTTCTTTTCGATACGGTAGACAAAGCGGTGGCAGAAGTATTTTTTGAGAACGTAGAGCATGTTCTGGCAGGAAGAACACTGGATTATGTGGTTGTTCATCATATGGAGCCGGACCATTCAGCTACCCTGTGCGAACTGGTAAGACGGTATCCGGACGTTAAAATTGTCTGCAACTCCAAAATGGTCACGATGATTAAACAGTACTTTACCTTCGATATTGACAGCCATGCGGTTGTTGTGGACGAGGGTGGCACATTCTCTTCCGGAAAACACAGCTTTACGTTTATAAACGCACCGATGGTTCACTGGCCGGAAGTAATGTTCACCTATGATGCGGCTGCCAAAATCCTGTTCTCGGCCGATGCCTTCGGAATGTTCGGGGCACTGGACGGCGCTTTGTTTGCAGATGAAGTTGATTTTGAACGCGATCATCTGGATGAAGCCAGAAGATATTATACCAATATTGTCGGCAAATACGGCCTGCAGGTTATCAATGCCCTGAAAAAGGCGGCAGCCTTCGATATTCAGATGGTTTGCCCGCTTCATGGTTATGTCTGGCGCAAAAACATTGGCTGGTTTATCGACAAATACATGAAATGGGCTTCTTATGAACCGGAAGAGAAGGGCGTTGTCATTGCGTACTCTTCTGTATACGGACATACGGCGAATGCAGCGGATACACTGGCCTGCCTGCTTGGAGAGCAGGGGGTGAAGACCGTTGTTTACGACGTTTCTGTGACGGCGGAATCCTACATCATCAGCGACATTTTCAAATACAGCCATGTTGTATTTGCGGCAACCACCTACAATATGGGCGTGTTTATCAAGATGGAGAATCTGCTGCATGACCTGGTTGAACACGGAATTCAGAACCGCAGTACAGCCCTGATTGAGAATGGAACCTGGGCACCGCAGTCCGGACGGCTGATGAAGGAACTGCTCTCCTCCTGCAAGGGCTTCCGATTCCTGAATGAGAAATTCACGCTGAAGTCTTCCATGAAGGAAGAACAGATGGGAGATTTAAAGGCGCTGGCAGATACTATTGCGCAGACTGTAAAAAATGAATGAGGTGTCATCATGCTGTATACGCTGCCGGATTACTATCCGCAGTTTCACTGCATCGCAGATAAATGCGAGGAGACATGCTGCGCCGGCTGGCAGATCGTGATTGACAGGCAGTCTCTGAGAAAGTACGTTCACATGAAAGGGCCGTACCGGAGGAGGCTGCTTTTTTCAATCAACTATCTGAATTCGACCTTTCTTCAGGATGAAGATAAAAACTGTGCGCACCTGAACAAGGACGGACTTTGCGAACTTTACCGGAACGCAGGACCGGAGAGCCTGTGCCGGACCTGCCGGCTTTTTCCGCGCCATATTGAAGAATTTGAGAATGTGCGGGAAATTTCGCTGGAGCTTTCCTGCCCGGAGGTATGCCGGATGGTCCTGGAAAAGCAGGAAAAGGTAACGTACCGGACATTTGAGCGACACAGCGGAAAAAGCGAAGAAAATTTTGAGGATTACGATGATCTGTTCTATTCCCAGCTTGATTATGCGCGCTGGGCAATGATAGATCTGGCTCAGAACCGCGCTTACACGGTTCCGCAGCGATGCGCTGTTTTCCTTGCAGCCGCCGAAAAACTGCAGAAGTGCTATGATCACCGGCAGCTGTTTTCCTTTGGTGATGTCCTGGCACAGATTTCGGAAAGCGGGAGCATCCGGAACATTTTGAAAAAAGCATCCGGTCTGGGGCGGGAGGAGTACCTCTGGGAACAGAAATTGTTTCGCACCTTCCGGCGCATGGAACCTCTCCGGGCCTCCTGGACGCTGTGGCTGGAGGAAGTGACGGACCGGCTGTACAGAAGCAGAAATAATCAGTGCCGGAAAGAACAGCGGTATCCGGGAGAACCGGCGGAAAGCACAGAAAATGTTCAAAGACAGGCCGGAGCGCATCTCATTCATGACTTTGAAAGATGGATGAAACGGAACACGACGGATTGGGAAATTCCGTTTGAGCAGATTCTGGTTTACTTTATCTTCAGCGATTTCTGCGGCAGTGTATATGACGGAGACATCCGGACGACCGCCATGACCATCGCAAGCTATGTGCTGGCTGTGCGCCGCATGATGGCTGCCGTATGGTACCGCAACGAAGGAACCATGAATCTGGAGGATCTGGAAAACATGACGGTACGGTGCTGCCGGGAAATCGGCCATTCCGATCATAACCGCAGAATTCTTGCCGAATTTCTGAAAAAAGAGCCGCTGCCGCTATGCCGGGTCATCCGGGGAGAGGATTGAGATTTCATGAAAACTGGTATTATTTTTGACCTTGACGGGACACTGTGGGATGCCTGTGCGGCGATCGCAGATTCGTGGAATGAATATCTGAAAAGACAGGCGCCGGAATATGAAATCCATCTGACCAGGGAGGACCTTCGCAGCGTCTGCGGGCTTACCATGAAAGCGATCGGAGACCGGCTTCTTTCGAAAATTCCGGAAGAGAAAAGGGACAAACTGATCGCCGGCTGCTGTGCGTTTGAAGTGGAATACCTGAAGGATCCCGGCGTTCCGGTGCAGGTTTATCCGGGGGTTCCCGCCATCATGCACACGCTCCGGGAACAGGGGTATCACGTCTATATGGTAAGCAACTGTCAGTCCGGATATATTGAGGACTTTTTTGCAAGAACCGGTGCGGACCGGTACGTGGAAGACTATGAATATTACGGAAGAAACGGTTTAAATAAGGATGAAAACATTCGTCTTCTGTATCAGCGAAATCATCTGGGCACAGGCGCATATGTCGGTGATACGCAGGGAGATTATGACAGTACGGTAAGTGCGGGATGTTCTCTTTATTTTATTCATGCCGCGTATGGGTTCGGACGGGTGGAACCGGAAGTGCCGCGGATTCTGGATATCCGGGAACTGCCGGATAGGCTGAAAAAGGAGTTTGGTTTGGATGTGGATTGCTGATCAATGGAAAGACTATGAAGTGCTGGATACTTCCGGCGGCGAAAAGCTGGAACGGTGGGGAAAATATATATTGATCCGGCCGGATCCCCAGGTTATCTGGAACACGCCCAGAATACAGGCTGGCTGGAAAAAATGCAGCGCTCACTATCACCGGTCGGCCCGCGGCGGGGGCGAGTGGGAATTTTTTAATCTTCCGCAGCAGTGGTCGATCCACTATAGAGATCTCACCTTTAACCTGAAGCCCTTCAGCTTCAAGCATACCGGATTGTTTCCGGAACAGGCGGCCAACTGGGACTGGTTTTCTGAGAAGATCCGCAGCCGCGTTCAAAAAGGAGAAAATGTAAAAATACTGAACCTTTTTGCGTACACGGGCGGAGCTACGCTGTCAGCGGCAGCAGCAGGGGCCAGCGTGACGCACGTGGACGCATCGAAAGGAATGGTATTGTGGGCCAGAGAAAACGCGGAAAATTCGGGGCTGAAAAATGCGCCGATCCGTTATCTGGTAGATGACTGCGTAAAGTTCGTGGAGCGTGAGATTCGGCGCGGAAATCATTATGACGGCATCATTATGGATCCGCCATCCTACGGGCGCGGTCCGAAGGGCGAAATATGGAAGATTGAAGAAAGCATTTTTCCATTCATAGAAAGATGCACAATGCTTCTTTCGGATCATCCGCTTTTCTTTCTTGTAAATTCCTACACAACGGGGCTGCAGCCGGCCGTGCTGACGTACATGCTTTCAACGGTACTGAAAAAATCCGGCGGCTGTGTCAGCGCCGGCGAGATCGGCCTTCCGGTAACGGATAGCGGACTTATTCTGCCGTGCGGAGCCGCCGGGCGATGGGAAGCGGAGGAATAAAAAGTGCCGCGGTGAAATGGTGAACCCGGAAACCGCCGTCTGGTCAGCTGATCCAGCGGGAGCGGAACCAGTAGGTGTAAAAATCTCTGAAACCGACGGAATAATAAAGACTTTTGGCCGGAATGTTTCCCTTCACAACCTGGAGATAAGCCTTTTCGGCTCCATGTCTTTTTCCCTCCCGCAGCAGGGTGGAGAGAACGGCGCGCGCATAATGGCGCCTTCTGCAGCCGGGAGATACATAGACAGCATAAATTCCGATATAATCACGATCACAGATTCCAAGACCCGAGGCAACCATTCGGCCGTCGATTTCGATACTCGCGGCGATGGTGTACTTCGGGATGGCTGCGTACATGTATCGTACAATCCTGCGAAGCTCCGGATTGCTGGTTCCGTTGAGATGGAACAGGCCGTTCATCCATTCTTCCGTAATGTAGCAGTTCAGAAGTACGGAGAAAGGTTTCCATTCTCCTGGGATTCCGACTTCCTGTGTCTGTGAGGGGAAATCCTCATCAGCAGAGGCGGCAGAGTGAACAGAAGGTATCCGGGCTGGGGAATAATGTACTTCGGACGGGAGCCCGCGGCGGTTATCGAACTCATATTTGGACAGATCGCTTTTCATCAGGCGGACATGATCCAGATTTGCGGTCATGGTCTGCGTGACATGACGGATATCGTATCCGCGGTTCGCCAGCAGCTGGTCAAAGGACGGGCTGATCAGAGGATTTATTTTAAATATGGAAGGTGTGCCGAAATCATGATATATTTTTTCACAGTAGGCAACCTTCTGATCTACCGGGATGGAGGAAGGACCAATCTGCTCGACCGCATTCGTCCGGTAGGTATAGTTCCTGGAAAAACGGATCAGCCATCCGTCGTAGAGCTCAATTTTATGGGAAGGCCAGGCGTTTAGCGAGATCTCTTCCATAAATTTAATACGGTCGCGTATTTCTGGAGTTAATTCGGGATTGTACGTTTGACTCATAAGGATCTGCCTCCGTAATTATTAAAAATACTTTATACTATTTTATAACCTTTTATCTGAAAAGTTTAAAATATTTCTTGCATTTTTTTCTGTTGTTGCATATACTGTTATCGTTGTGACCTTGATAGCGTGGAAGCGTGAGGTTGCTGCGGGTTTCCGCAGGTTTTCCGTGGAGCGAATGTCAAGTTTATAAAACTGGCGACAAGTCACTGTACAGAACGTAGATATCCATTTTATGGGGCTTTGTGCGTTAAGGTGCCCGCAAGGCAGGAAACGCACGGAGTTGTTGTATTGTACAGTCACCGCTTGCCGTACCGAAAAGTACGAATTAGGAGGCGACTTTTTTTATGGCTGAATCAAAACAGGTAATGAGAATCACTCTGAAGGCTTATGACCATGAACTTGTTGATGCATCTGCAAGAAAGATCATTGACACCGTAAAGAAAACGGGCGCGAACGTAAGCGGACCGGTACCCCTTCCTACAAAAAAGGAAGTCGTTACGATCCTGAGAGCCGTTCATAAGTATAAGGATTCCAGAGAGCAGTTCGAACAGAGGACTCACAAGAGACTGATCGATATCATCGCGCCGAACCAGAAGACAGTAGATGCACTGTCCAGACTGGAAATGCCGGCCGGTGTTAATATTGATATTAAAATGAAAACCAAATGACAAACAGCTGATCCTGTTCTAGGATGATCGCTCCGGCGATCCGCTGTAGAAGGAGGAAAAAATGAAAAAAGCTATTTTAGCAACTAAAGTCGGCATGACGCAGGTGTTCAATGAAGACGGAAGCCTTACACCGGTTACAGTTCTTCAGGCAGGCCCCTGTGTTGTTACCCAGGTGAAGACCCTTGACAAGGACGGATACGCAGCCGTTCAGGTCGGTTTCACCGATAAGAGAGAAAAACTGGTTTCCAAACCTCAGAAGGGCATGTTTGATAAGGCGGGTGTAGCTTACAAGAGATATATCCGTGAGTTCAGATTTGAAGATGCTGACAAATACGAGGTTAAGCAGGAAATAAAGGCTGATATCTTTGCTGAAGGTGATAAAGTGGATGCCTGCGGTATCTCCAAGGGCAAAGGCTATCAGGGCGCTATCCGCAGACACGGACAGCACAGAGGACCGATGGCCCATGGCTCCAAATATCATCGTCATGCTGGTTCTAACGGTACATCTTCCGATCCGAGCCGTGTATATCCCGGCAAGAAGATGTCCGGCCGTATGGGCGGCAATCAGGTAACGGTTCAGAATCTTGAGGTTGTCAGAGTTGATCCTGAAAAGAACCTGATCCTTGTAAAGGGCGCTGTTCCCGGACCGAAGAAAGCTCTCGTAACCTTAAAAGAAACAACAAGAGCAAACAAGTAATCGAGCGGGCACAGAAAGGAGGAACTAGAGATGGCTAATGTATCAGTTTATAATATGGAAGGCAGCGAAGTCGGAACGATGGAGCTGAGTGATGCTGTTTTCGGTGTCGATGTCAATGAGCATCTGGTACATCTGGCAGTTGTTCAGCAGCTGGCTAATAACCGTCAGGGTACGCAGAAGGCAAAAACACGCTCAGAAGTTTCCGGAGGCGGAAAGAAACCGTGGAGACAGAAGGGTACCGGTCATGCAAGACAGGGTTCAACCAGAGCACCGCAGTGGGTTGGCGGCGGCGTTGTATTTGCACCCGTACCGCGCGACTACAGCTTCAAGATGAACCGTAAGGAAAAGAGAGCTGCGCTCAAGAGCGTTCTTACTTCCAGAGTTCAGGAAAACAAGCTGGTTGTTCTTGATGATCTTAAGTTTGATGAAATCAAAACGAAGAGCATGCAGAAAGTGCTGGATGCACTGAAACTGAACAAGGCTCTTGTTGTGATCGACGGAAGCAACGACAACGTTGTTCTTTCTGCAAGAAATATTGCAGATGTAAAGACGACTCCGGTAAACACACTGAACGTATATGACATTCTCAAATACGATACAGTCGTTGTTACAAAGGCAGGCGTTGCATCGATTGAGGAGGTATACGCATAATGGCTGATCTTAAATATTATGATGTAATCCTTAAGCCGGTTGTTACTGAGAAAAGTATGGACGGAATGGCTGATAAGAAATACACATTCCTTGTGGCTCCGGAAGCTAATAAGAGCCAGATTAAGGAAGCTGTTGAAAAGATGTTCGACGGTGTTAAGGTTAAGAGCGTGAATACGATGAATATTCCGGGAAAGACCAAACGCCGCGGAATGACGTTCGGAAAAACAGCCAAAACAAAGAAGGCTTATGTAACCCTGACAGAAGACAGCAAGGATATTGAGATCTTCTCGGGATTATGATTATAAGAACTGCCGCCGATGCAGCACACGCCGCATAAGGACGGCAGTCCGGAAACATTTTCGAAGATGTTTCCCTTATACGCAATTCAAGCGTGACAATAAATGAAAGGAGTTATACGAAAGAGCTATGGGAATTAAAAAATATACGGCCTATACACCTTCAAGAAGAAACATGACCGGTTCCGATCATGCGGAGATCACGAAAAAGACTCCGGAAAAATCTCTCCTGCAGGCACAGCAGAAGACAGCCGGCCGGAACAATCAGGGTAAAATCACTGTCAGACATAAGGGCGGCGGAAACAGACAAAAATACAGAGTTATTGATTTCAAGAGATATAAAGATGGAATTCCGGCAACGGTCGTAGGTATTGAGTACGATCCGAACAGAACGGCAAACATCGCCCTGATCTGCTATGCGGACGGCGAGAAAGCTTATATTCTTGCTCCGCAGGGCCTGACGGACGGCATGAAGGTCATGAACGGACCGACGGCTGAAGTTCGTGTCGGCAACTGCCTGCCGCTTTCAATGATCCCGGTTGGTACCATGGTACACAATGTAGAGCTTTATCCGAAGCATGGCGGACAGATTGCCCGTTCTGCAGGCAATTCCGCCCAGCTCATGGCAAAGGAAGGAAAGTACGCTACGCTGCGTCTTCCGTCCGGCGAAATGAGAATGGTTCCGATTGAGTGCCGTGCAACCATCGGTATCATCGGAAACGCGGACCACAACCTTATCAATTACGGCAAGGCCGGCCGCATTCGTCATATGGGCATTCGTCCTACAGTACGTGGTTCCGTTATGAACCCGAATGACCATCCGCACGGCGGCGGCGAAGGCAAGGCTCCGGTAGGACGTCCGGGACCATGCACTCCGTGGGGCAAGCCTGCACTTGGTCTGAAGACCAGAAAGTCGCATAAGGCTTCCAACAAACTGATCGTAAGAAGAAGAAACGGAAAGACGCTGTAATAGGAGGATAAAAGATGGCTCGTTCACTTAAAAAGGGACCGTTTGCAGACGAAAGCTTATTGAAAAAAGTTGATGCAATGAATGCGAGCGGAGACAAACAGGTCATCAAGACCTGGTCCCGCCGTTCCACCATCTTCCCGTCAATGGTTGGTCATACTATTGCGGTTCATGATGGCAGAAAACATGTTCCGGTATACATTACCGAAGATATGGTAGGACATAAGCTTGGTGAGTTCGTTGCTACAAGGACCTACAGAGGCCACAGAGCCGATGACGCAAAGAGCACGTCAAAGGGCTAAGCTGACGATCCTGCTGCGACAGGAAAGTGTTATGGCTGCGTAAAAAAAGGTAATATTGCGGTTGCAATTTGGCAAACGCCGTTATATAATGTTACGCGGCATGCAGAAAATACTAATGAACCAGTATATAACTGTAAAAGCCAGACAGGTGGATTATTCCACCTGTTTAGCCTTTATGATTATATGAAACACACGGACGAGTGTGACAAGCGGGGCGTCATTCGCACTTTGCTTCGCAAATTGCTCATGTCGCGCTGTCGCGCGATCCATCCGTTCCGGCATGCAGCCTTGTGCACGCAAGCGTG
>ONLK01000065.1 GCA_900318615.1 uncultured Eubacteriales bacterium | reverse complement strand
GAAAAACATTGCCCGAAACTTCGCCGCGGCCCTGCTTTCGGTGCATAGATTTGTCGCGGCACACGCCCAGACATTGCCCGATTTTTCACCGCGCCCTGCTTTCGGTTGTCGCTCCGGCGCGGCAGAACAGAATCCCATTGCCCGAAACTTCACCGCGCCCCTGCTTTCGGTTGTCGCTCCGGCGCGGCAGAACAGGATCTCATTGCCCGAAACTTCGCCGCGGCCATGCTTCGGTGCATAGATTTGTCGCGGCACACGCCCGGACGTTGCCCGGGTTTTCGCCGCGGCCCTGCTTTCGGTTGTCGCTCCGGCGCGGCAGAATAGGATCTCATTGCCCGAAACTTCACCGCGCCCCTGCTTTCGGTTGTCGCTCCGGCGCGGCCGCGAGTCGAGATTTTGCGATCATCCAGGATCTTCTCCGCGCGTTGCCTTTGGTGCATGACAAGGCGCGGCCAAAGTCCTTAAAGCTTTGGGAAGATTACTGATATCACCGTAACCGAAACCGGGCCTTCGTGCTATAATATGCCGGTACAGTGCTTTTATGTTTTAGTAATATTTTGGGATAAAAAAAAAGATTTTAGAAGGAGAAAAACCATGCAGCGAACAGAAATCGACACGTATATCGACAGCATGAAGGATGAGATGCTGGAAGATGTGAAAACGCTGGTCCGCATTGATTCTGAGAAGGGGGATGCTGCCGGAGACAAGCCGTTTGGCGAGGGACCGGCAAAAGCATTGAAAGCAGCTTCCGGTATGATGGAAAAATACGGGCTTCGTATAACAAATTATGATAATTATGTTGTGGCAGGTGACTTTGGCCCTGCCGATAAAGAACTCGATATTCTCGCACATCTGGATGTGGTTCCGGTATCCAAAGACTGGACCGTAACACAGCCGTTCGAGCCGCTGATCAGAGACGGAAAAATTTATGGGCGCGGTACATCGGATGATAAGGGACCGGCAGTAGCAGCCCTATACGCCATCCGCGCCATTCATGACCTTCATATTCCTCTGAAAAAGGGAGTCCGCCTGATTCTGGGTTCCGATGAGGAATGTGGTTCAGCAGATCTGGAATATTATTATTCAAAGGAAAAGGAAGCTCCCTGCACGTTCTCACCGGATGCCAACTGGCCGGTTATCAACATTGAGAAGGCAAGACTGGCGCTTCCGTTCCACGCGGAATTTAATTTGAAGGAAACTGAAAATAAGGAAAAAGCCGGAGCCGATATCGTTTCTATCACCGCAGGGACCAAGGTAAATGTGGTGCCGGGCAGCGCCTCGGCGCAGGTTGCCGGTATCTCCTTTGAGGATCTTCAAAAATACGCACAGAAAGCGGCAGAGACAACAAAAGCCGTCTACACCCTGTCCGAAGGATGTGAACCGGCAGCAAACGACCAGCCGGCAGCAAACAACCAGCCGGCAGCGAACGGCCAGCCGGAAGCCAACAACCAGCCGGAAGACAACAACCAGCCGGCAGCAAACAACCAGCCTGAAGCCAACGACCAGCCGGCAGCGAACGGCCAGCCTGGAATAAAGTCAGCATCCGCTGTCTGGAAGATTGATGTCAAAGGTCAGACCGCACATGCCTCCACACCGGAAAAAGGAAACAATGCTCTGACAGCACTGCTGACGCTGCTTTCCTGCCTTCCGCTTAAGGACACAAGAGCAAACAAAACGATCCGGGGTATCAGCCAGCTGTTTGCTCATGGAGTAACCGACGGATCCAGTCAGGGAATTGCAATGAGCGATGAGAAAAGCGGAAGTGTCACTATCACCCTGAACATGTTAAGTTTCGACGGACACACGCTGACCGGAGCCTATGACTGCCGGGCGCCTCTGTGTGCCACAGACGAAAACCTCACAGAAGTCCTTCGGGAACATCTCAGAGAAAACGGACTTACGATGGATAAAGGAAAAATGACACCGGCGCATCACGTTCCCGCAGACACTCCGTTTGTAAAAACATTGCTTGAAACCTATGAAGAATACACAGGCAAACCCGGCCGGGCGTTATACACGGGCGGCGGAACCTATGTACATGAGCTGAAACGCGGTGTAGCCTTCGGGTGTGAAAGCGAAGACGTGGACAACCATATGCACGGTGACGATGAATTTATGGTCGTCGATATGATCACCCTCAGTGCCAAAATATTCGCGGCAGCCATCCTTAAAATCTGCGGATAAATACCGTGCCTATGAAAAAGCAAGGTTATTATTCTTCCGGACAGTTTGCGAAGCTAGCCGGCGTGTCCGTTCGCACCATTCGTTTTTATGATACACAGAATATTCTGAAACCGTCGCTGGTTACAGAATCCGGAGCGCGGTTTTATACCGATTCCGATCTGGTCCGGCTCCAGGAAATACTGCTTTTCAAGTATCTTGGATTTTCCCTGGACGATATTCGCCTGATGACGATCAGCGACGGCGACGAAGACTTTATGCTAAGTTCTCTCTCCCTGCAGAAAAAGCTGGTGGAAGACCGCATTGAACAGCTGCACCTCGTATCCAAAGCAATCGACGGTACTGTAGATGCATTGAAAAAGGATCACGCCGTTGATTGGAATAAAATGCTGAATCTGATACATCTGACCGGCATGGAAAAAAGTCTGGCAGGCCAGTACAAGGACGCCGCTAATCTTTCCGCGCGGATCAATCTGCACACCATGTTTTCGCAAAACCCGCAGCACTGGTTTCCGTGGCTTTATGATCAGCTGAGCCTTCAGGATAATCAGAAAATTCTGGAGGTCGGCTGTGGATCCGGATCGCTGTGGAGTGAAAATATGGGAAAGATTCCGCCAAATGTATCTCTGGTTCTAAGTGACATTTCGGATGGCATGATCCGTGATGCACGCAATGCCATCGGTATTACAGACCGGCGCTTTTCCTTCCGCTCCTTTGACTGTTCGAAAATTCCGCTGACGGATACTTTCTTTGACCGTGTGATCGCCAATCATGTCCTGTTTTACTGCAAAAATATTCCGCGCGTATGCGCGGAAATAAAACGCGTCATGAAAGAGGACGGACAATTTATCTGCAGTACCTACAGCGCCGCCCACATGGCGGAAATAACACAGCTTGTCCAGGAATTTGACAGCCGCATCGTCCTTTCCGCGGACCATCTGTATGAACGCTTCGGGCTTGAAAACGGCGAGAACATTTTACACGGAAATTTCAGTAAAATCGAACTTCGCCGGTATAAAGACGAGCTCATCGTGAACAAAGCTCAGCCTTTGATCGAGTATATACTCTCCTGTCACGGCAATCAGAACCAGTACATCCTGGATCGCTATAAGGAGTTTCATGTTTTTGTGGAAGATAAAACCAGCCGTGGATTCCACATCACGAAGGATGCCGGAGTTTTTATCTGCCGGAAATGATTCCATTAAAAGGATCATCAGAGTTCGTTCTGATGATCTTTTTATTTTATTTATTTCCCTCTTGCAGCTTACGTTACGTAACCATTTATAATCAATACAGCTGGTAAGTTTTTATTTTCATCAAACGACTGGCCGGCCATATCCCTGCGGATGCGGCCGGCCCGGAAACGCCGGGCACAGCTGTACGACTTTACAGGCCCCGGCACTGAGAGGAGCGTATTTATGAAGGGTATTATTCTTGCAGGCGGTTCCGGAACCAGACTCTATCCGCTTACAATGGTAACTTCCAAACAGCTTCTGCCGATCTACGATAAGCCGATGATCTACTATCCGATGTCGGTGCTGATGAGTGCGGGTATCCGGGATATCCTTATTATCTCGACTCCCCAGGACACGCCGCGCTTCGAGGAGCTCTTAAAAGATGGTCACGAGTTCGGCGTCCGTCTTACGTATGCCGTCCAGCCCAGTCCCGACGGACTGGCGCAGGCGTTCATCATCGGTGAAAAATTCATCGGTAAAGATCCCGTAGCTATGATCCTGGGCGATAACATTTTTACCGGCCAGGGGCTGCAGAAAAGGCTGAGAGAAGCCGTGAGGATGGTGGAAAAAGGCGGCGCGACCGTTTTCGGTTACTATGTGAACGACCCGGAGCGCTTCGGCATTGTCGAATTTGACGATGAAGGCCGGGCTATCTCCATCGAGGAAAAGCCGCAGCATCCGAAGAGCAACTACTGTGTCACCGGACTTTATTTCTATGACAACAAGGTTGTCTCCTATGCGAAAGGTCTGAAGCCAAGCGCGCGCGGAGAATTGGAGATTACCGATCTGAACCGCATTTATCTTGAAAAAGGAAACCTCAACGTCGAAGTACTCGGCCAGGGATTTACCTGGCTCGATACCGGGACGCACGAAAGTCTGGTTGAAGCAACCAATTTTGTTAAGACCGTCGAGGATCATCAGCATCGCAAAATTGCCTGTCTGGAAGAGATCGCCTATGTGAACGGCTGGATCACCCGGGAGGAAGTGCTGAAGGACTACGAACTACTGAAGAAAAATCAGTACGGACAGTATCTGAAGGACCTGCTGGACGGAAAGTATATTGATGTCACACATTCAAGAAGGAGTATATAAATGAATATAATCGTTACCGGCGGTGCCGGTTTTATCGGAAGCAACTTCATTTTCTACATGCTGAAAAAATATCCTGATTACAGAATCGTATGTCTGGACAGCCTGACCTATGCCGGCAACCTTTCCACGCTTGCTCCGGTCATGGACAACCCGAATTTCCGTTTTGTGAAGGAAGATATCACGAACCGCGAAGGTGTCTATAAGCTGTTCGAGGAGGAACATCCGGACGTCATCGTCAACTTTGCTGCCGAGTCCCACGTAGACCGCTCCATCGAAAATCCGCAGATTTTCCTGAACACCAACATTATCGGCACCTCCGTTCTGATGGATGCCTGCCGTAAATACGGAATCAAACGTTTCCATCAGGTTTCAACCGATGAAGTGTACGGTGATCTTCCGATTGACCGCCCGGACCTTTTCTTCACGGAAGATACGCCGATCCATACCAGCAGCCCGTACAGTTCTTCCAAGGCCTCCGCAGATCTCCTGGTCATGGCTTATCACCGCACCTACGGTCTGCCGGTATCCATCTCCCGCTGCTCCAACAACTACGGTCCGTACCAGTTTCCGGAAAAGCTGATCCCGCTGATGATTAAAAACGCACTGAACGATCAGCCGCTGCCGGTTTACGGCAAGGGACTGAATGTCCGGGACTGGCTGTATGTGGAGGATCACTGCCGCGCCATCGATCTGATCATTCATAACGGGCGCCAGGGCGAAGTATACAATGTCGGCGGACATAATGAAATGAAAAACATCGACATCGTAAAACTCATCTGCAGGGAGCTCGGAAAATCCGAAAGCCTCATCACCTATGTTGCCGACCGCAAGGGTCACGACCAGCGCTATGCCATTGACCCTGCCAAAATCCACCATGAACTCGGATGGCTTCCGGAAACCAGATTCGCGGATGGCATCCGGATGACCATTCAGTGGTATCTCGACAACCGAAAATGGTGGGAAGATATCATCTCCGGCGATTATCAGAATTACTACGAAAAAATGTACGCGAACCGCATTGCCGATGGCAGCCGGCAGGCATAAGAAAAGGAGGATGCGGCATATTATGAAAATTTTTGTGACCGGTGTGGGCGGACAGCTCGGACATGACGTAATGAATAATCTGGCAGGCCGCGGCATTGAAGCCGTCGGCAGCGATATTGCTCCGTCCTACAGCGGAGTTGCGGACGGAACTGCCGTGACCGCCATGCCTTATGTTCAGCTTGACATCACGGATGCAGCGGCGGTCCGCAAAACTATTCTGGAGATTCACCCGGACGCTGTGATTCACTGCGCAGCATGGACAGCCGTTGATATGGCGGAAGACGATGATAAGGTTGAAAAGGTGCGCGCCATCAATGCAGGCGGCACACAGAACATCGCCCGTGTATGCAGGGAAATTGATGCAAAAATGATGTACATCTCCACCGACTATGTTTTTGACGGTCAGGGCACTACGCCGTGGGATCCGGACTGCAAGGACTACAAGGCTCAAAACGTGTACGGGCAGACAAAACTGGAAGGGGAGCTGGCTGTTTCCAGAACACTGGATAAGTATTTCATTGTCCGCATTGCCTGGGTATTCGGCAAAAACGGAAAAAATTATATCAAGACCATGCTGGATCTCGGAAAGACGCACGATGCTCTTCGCGTGGTGGATGATCAGATCGGCACGCCGACCTACACATACGATCTTGCCCGCCTGCTGTGTGACATGATTGTCACGGACAAATACGGCTACTACCATGCCACCAACTCCGAGCTGGATACGGCTCAGGGTGAATACACTCCGGAAGGAACCAAAACCGGCTATATCAGCTGGTACGATTTTACAAAAGAAATTTTCCGTCAGGCAGCCGCCCTCGGGCATGAGGAATATTTGCCTGAAAATACAAAAGTAACCCCGGTTACCACGGCACAGTACGGCCTGTCCAGAGCGGTACGCCCGTTCAACAGCCGGCTTGACAAATCCAAGCTGATCAAAGCCGGTTTTCAGCCGCTGCCGGTCTGGCCGGACGCCGTAGCCCGGTATCTGAAGGAACTGGGATACTGAGGAACATCATTTTTGTTCATCGTAAAAAACAAAAAATCTCATAATAATCTCATAAAAACCTGCCGGCATTGCCGGCAGGTAACTTACGCAGCCTATATATAAGGAAGAGGTATTAGAAATGGGTCAGATTAAAGTAACAAAATGCCCGATTGAAGGACTCTATGTCATCGAGCCCACCGTGCACGGTGACAAGCGCGGATATTTCATGGAAACCTACAATCTGAATGATATGAAGGAAGCCGGCCTTGACATGAATTTTGTTCAGGACAATCAGTCAAGCTCTGTAAAGGGCGTTCTTCGCGGACTGCACTTCCAGAAGCAGTATCCGCAGGGCAAACTGGTCCGCGCCATCCGCGGCACCGTTTTTGACGTAGCCGTAGATCTTCGCTCCGAAAGCTCTACCTATGGTCAATGGTACGGTATCGAGCTGAGCGAGGAAAACCACAAAATGTTCTACATTTCCGAAGGCTTCGCGCATGGTTTTCTGGTACTCTCCGATCTCGCAGAATTCTGCTACAAAGTAACGGATTTCTGGCATCCGGGAGATGAGGGCGGTCTTGCCTGGAACGATCCGGCTATCGGAATCCAGTGGCCGCATCTCGTCGGAACTTATTCCGGCAGTGCCGGCACGGAAGGCTACATGCTGGATGACGGCACCCTGCTGAATATGACCGACAAAGACCAGAAATGGGCAACATTAAAAGATACATTTAAGTTTTGAAACATCAGATCTGGTGATTTCACAGGCATATGAGGCAGTCCGGAAACGGGCT
The DNA here is from genome assembly GCA_900318615.1 of uncultured Eubacteriales bacterium. Lineage (GTDB taxonomy): Bacteria > Bacillota > Clostridia > Lachnospirales > Lachnospiraceae > Merdiplasma. The sequence continues at coordinate 103 of ONLK01000065.1, read as the reverse complement.
GCCTCTTTAACTCTCGTGCTGATTGGCTGATCAGGCGATCCATGATTCAAGGTCCTGCTCCTCCGCCGCTTTCCTATGCCACTATACTATATTGTACCCCGAT
>ONLK01000006.1 GCA_900318615.1 uncultured Eubacteriales bacterium | reverse complement strand
GCTCTGACCACCATTCCGCAGTCCGTTATCGGCGGGGCTACCATCTCCGTATTTGCCGTGATCGCCATGACCGGTATCCGCACCTTCACCAGCGGCGGATTTGACACGCGCAAATCTACGATTGTCGGACTTTCCGTAGCTCTGGGCGTCGGCATTACACAGGTGGCCGACTCTCTGGCAGGACCGGGAATGCCGGCATGGGTGGATACGGTATTCGGCTCTTCGTCCGTAGTTGTGACGGCCATCATGGCCATTGTCCTGAATCTGATTCTTCCGAAAACGGATGAGCGCAAGAGTGCAGCGGAAAAACGATAAGACAGAACCTGATTCGAATTTATGCGCCGTGTGCAGAACAGGCGCATAGCATAGGAACTGATGGGGATTTTGTTGTTCATGAAGAGGAGGAATGAACGATGCTGCTTGTTGGAAACGGACAGGTGATTACGAGAAATCCTGAACAGCCGTATCTGAAGGACGGCGCCGTGCTCATTGACGGAGAAGAAATCAGGAAAGTCGGACCATTTGAGGAACTGAAAAAAGAGTATCCGGATGCAGAATTTGTGGATGCCCGGGGCGGAATTATTATGCCGGGCCTGATCAACGCCCATACCCATATTTATTCGGGACTTGCCCGCGGTCTTTCCATCGCGGGAAACAACCCGACGAATTTTCTGGAAATCCTTGACGGAACCTGGTGGGCTATTGACCGCCGCCTGACACTGGAGGGGACCCGGGCCTGCGCGTATGCCACTATTCTGGACTGTATCCGCGACGGTGTGACAACGATTTTTGACCATCATGCCAGCTTCTGTGAGATTCCGGGATCCTTGTTCGCCATTAAGGACGTGTGCAAAGAGATGGGGATGAGAGCCTGCCTTTGCTACGAAGTTTCCGAGCGTGACGGGGAGGAAAAATGTGCACAGAGTATTCAGGAAAATGCTGATTTTGCCAGATGGGCGGCAAAAGAGGACGACGATATGATCAAGGCCATGTTCGGCGGCCATGCGCTGTTCACTATCTCCGACAAAACCTTCGAAAAGATGGTGAAGGCAAACGACGGACTGACCGGATTCCATATTCACGTCTGTGAAGGCATGAACGATGTGTACGACAGTCTGCGCAATTATGGATGCCGCCCGGTTGAGCGTCTGCTCTACAATGGTCTTCTGGGCGAAAGGACGCTGCTGGGACACTGTATTCATGTGAGCCCGGCGGAGATGGACATCATTAAGGAAACCGGCACGATGGCAGTAAACAATCCGGAATCCAACATGGGCAACGCGGTTGGGTGTGCTCCGGTTCTGCAGATGATGAAGAAAGGAATCACCGTCGGCATGGGCACCGATGCCTACACGCACGATATGCTTGAAAGCCTGAAGGTATTTCTGATCATCCAGCGGCACAACGCGGCGATGCCGAATGTTGCCTGGGGTGAGGATGTGCAGATGCTCTTTGAGAACAATCCGAAGATCGCGGCGAAGTACTTTAAGAAACCGCTGGGCGTTCTGAAAAAAGGCGCCGCAGCCGACGTCATCGTCATGGATTACAAGCCGTTTACTCCATTCTCCGATGAAAATGTGGACGGACACATGATTTTCGGAATGGAAGGGAAAAACTGCCGCACCACCATCATCAACGGAAAGGTGCTTTACAGGGACCGCGCATTCGTGGGCATCGATGAAGAAAAACTGAACGCCTTCTGCCTGGAGCAGAGCAGGAAACTGTGGGGAGAACTGAATCACAGACAGTACTGAACCTGAAGGACAATATGGTAAAGGAGAAAAAATATGAGTGATATTATGCGTCCAATGCCTTTCGGGCAGCTATTAAAATGGATGCTCGAAGAATACAGCCAGACCGGAAGAATTTTCGGGGAAGACAAGATTGTAAAATGTACGCAGGGACAGGCACTGCCGATTTTCAGAGAAAAAATTGAGACTCCCTTCGGACCGGCGGCGGGGCCGAACTCACAGCTGACACAGAATATCGTGGCTTCCTATGTGTGCGGAGCCCGGTTCTTCGAGCTGAAGACGGTTCAGAAGATGGACGGACGGGAATTGGCCGCCTGTGTGGCGAAGCCCTGCATCGCATCCGGCGATGAGTGCTATAACTGTGAATGGTCCACCGAGCTGACGGTCGAACAGGCCTTTGAGGAGTACGTCAAAGCCTGGTTTCTTTGCCACATCGCGGCCAGGGAATACGGCCTCGGCGATCCGGAGGGCTTCGTGTTCAACATGTCCGTCGGCTATGACCTGGACGGCATTCAGACGAAAAAGGTCGACGACTACATTGAACATATGAAGGATGCCTCCGGCACCGATGTGTTCAGAAATGCAGTGGAAGTTACGCTTCAGTTTATCCGGGATGGCCGCTTTAAGAACGTCGATGAGGCGTTTGTACAATCCATTCCTGCCCGGATTTCCGATTCTATTACCGAGTCAACGCTGCACGGATGTCCTCCGCAGGAAATTGAGAGAATTGCCAACTATCTGCTCACGGAAAAACATCTGAATACATTTGTAAAATGCAACCCGACGCTGCTGGGCTATGATTTTGCACGCCGGACACTCGATGAACTCGGCTTTGACTATATTGCGTTCGATGATCATCATTTCAAGGAAGACCTGCAGTGGGAAGATGCGGTTCCGATGTTTGAACGCCTTCAGAAGCTGGCCGATGAGAAGGGACTTGAATTTGGCCTGAAACTGACCAATACCTTCCCGGTGGATGTGAAGGCCGGAGAGCTTCCTTCCCAGGAAATGTATATGTCCGGACGAAGCCTCTATCCGCTGACGATCGAGCTGGCAAGGCGAATCAGCCGGCAGTTCAGCGGGAAATTAAGAATAAGCTTTTCCGGAGGTGCGGATTACTTCAATATCCGTTCGATTTACGACGCAGGAATCTGGCCGGTCACGATGGCTACCAACCTGCTCAAGCCGGGCGGATACGGCCGTATGGCACAGCTGGCGGCGCTGTTTAATCCTGTCGGGAACGAAAGATTCCGGGGCATCGATGTTGATAAGGTTACGGCTCTGGCATCTGATTCCAGAAAGAGCGTCCGGAACCGGAAGCCTGTCAAGCCGCTTCCGGAACGAAAAAACGGCGAGGAGCTTCCGATGCTGAACTGCTACACGGCTCCGTGCCGTTCCGGCTGTCCGATCAGTCAGGATATTCCTGCCTATCTTCGTGCGATGGAGGAAGGCCGCAGTGAAGATGCTTTCCGGATTATTATCGAGAAAAATGCGCTTCCGTTCACGACCGGCACCATCTGTCCGCATACCTGCGCTGACCGCTGCATGCGTAATTACTATGAAAGTTCGGTTCATATCCGCGATGTTAAACTTCAGGCTGCCGAAGCTGCCTTCGACAAGGTGCTTCCGACACTGAAAAAGACAGCCGTGTCCGCCGAAAACGCGGCAAAGAAGGTTGCTGTTATCGGAGGAGGACCGGCAGGACTTTCGGCAGCGTTTTTCCTCAGCCGTGCCGGCGTGAAGGTAACCATATTTGAGAAAAAGGAATCCCTCGGCGGTGTACCGCGTTATGCTATCCCGGAATTCCGTCTAAGCCTTGCATCACTGTTTCGGGATGCGCGCCTGTGCACGGCTTACGGTGCACAGATTGTCACCGGACGTGAAATCAAATCAGTGGAGGAGCTGAAGAAGGAAGGATTTACCGACATTATATCCGCCATCGGTGCATGGGCGCCCGGACGAAAGGCGCTGAAATACGGGGAAGCTCTGGACGCGCTTGACTTTCTGACGGAAGTAAAGGCCGATCCGGATTCTGTAAACCCTGGGAAGAATGTCGTCATTATCGGCGGCGGCAATACGGCCATGGACGTAGCCAGAGCAGCAAAGAGGCTGAACGGCGTTGGAAAGGTAAGTCTGGTTTACAGGCGGACACGCCGCTACATGCCGGCGGACGAGGAAGAACTTCAGATGGCACTGGATGACGGTGTCGAATTTGCAGAGCTTCTGGCGCCGGTCGGACTTGAGAACGGATTGCTGAAATGCGAAATCTGTGTTCTCGGTGAGCCGGATGCTTCCGGCAGACGTTCTCCGGCCGGAACCGGACAGTTCAGGGAGATCCCGGCGGATACCGTCATTACTGCGGTCGGCGAGAGAATAGATACGGATCTTTACACAAACAGCGGCGCACAGCTGGATTCGAAGGGACGCCCGGTTGTGAATGAAAATCTGATGACGACCGTGCCGCATTTCTACGCAGCCGGCGACGGAAGACGCGGCCCGGCGACCGTAGTGAAGGCCATTGCGGATGCACAGATCGCAGCCAACGCTATTGCCGGAATTGGCTTTGGAAAATACTTCATGGAAAGCATAGCGAAGGACGGCGGCAAGTACCGCGAACGCAAGGGTGTCCTGACGCAGGAGGAGAACCGGAAGCCGGATGACCGCTGCCTGGGCTGCCCGACGGTCTGCGAAGTATGTGCGGATGTTTGTCCGAACCGGGCGAACGTGGTTGTGAAGGTTCCGGGCATGAGCATGCCGCAGATCCTTCATGTGGACGGTATGTGCAACGAATGCGGCAACTGCGCGGTATTCTGCCCGTACAGCGGACGGCCGTACCGTGATAAATTCACTTTGTTCTGGAGCGAAGAAGATTTCCGGAATTCGGAGAACTCCGGCTTTATGCTGACGGACGGCGGCGTCTGTGTCCGTGTGGACGGAAAGGTGACAACATTTGATCCGGCGCAGCCGCATGCGGATGTTGCAGAGAACGTGCGGGCGTTTGTAAATGCTGTAATTAAAGATTATTCATGGCTGCTTCAGAACTGACAGATCAAATAAAAACTTGGTGATCAATCGGGCTCCGCATCTTACGATGGATACGGAGCCCTGGCCGGAACTATCCATTTCATAACAGGGATTGAAAAATCCGGAAAAGAGGAATGAATTGACCAGGATAAGAAAGATGAAAGCGGTGGTCTGCTGCACCGGTGAGAGCAGGATCCGTCCGGACCGGGCGGAGCTTGCGAATGTCCTGAAGAAGGATCAGAATTCTGCGGCATCTGCGTGCGAAAAACTTCTTGCTGCCTTCCCGGAAGGTATCCGTGCGTGCGCGTACGGCTGTCTCGGCGGAGGAAGCTGTGAACAGGTATGCCGCTGCCATGCGATCCATATTTCGGAAAACGGCACCGCCAGAGTGGACGAAGAAAAATGTGCCGGCTGCGGACGCTGCGTAAAAGCCTGCCCGCAGCATCTGATCCGCCTGTTTCCTTCGGAGGATTCCATCCGGGTACTTTGCTCCGGCAGGGATCCGGGAAAAACAGCCCGCACGGTATGCGGGGCATCCTGTATCGGATGCGGTATATGTGAGAAAAACTGTCCGGCAGGAGCGATCCACGTGGTGGATAACTGCGCACAGATCGACACAAGCCGGTGTATTTCCTGCGGAATGTGTGCAGTGAAATGTCCCCGCGGCGTCATCCATGACCGCGATGGAATATTTACGGCAGAGTGAGGAGGAAAATATGGAATATACATTTACGGTAAATGGTATTCAGAGAAGAACCGGTGAAAACAAACCCCTCCTTCGCTATCTGCGGGATGATCTGCATCTTTATTCCGCGAAGGACGGCTGCTCGGAGGGAGCCTGCGGAACCTGCACCGTCCTTGTGAATGGCAGGGCTGTCAAGGCCTGCGTCCTGACGACCGCGCTGGCGGCAGGAAAAAACATAATTACGGTAGAAGGCCTGAGCCTTCGCGAGAAGGAAGCGTTCGTCTATGCCTTCGGTTCCCGCGGAGCTGTGCAGTGCGGTTTCTGCATCCCCGGCATGGTCATGGCCGGAAAGGCCCTGATCGACCGGAACCCGGACCCTACGGAGGAAGAGGTAAAAACGGCGATCCGCGGCAATGTATGCCGGTGCACCGGTTACAAGAAGATTATTGAAGGGATCATGGCAGCCGCAGCGGTGCTGCGCGGTGATGAACAAATCACGGACCTGGAAGAAGGAAAGGATTACCGTGTCGGCTCGAAGGCGTTCCGTGTGGACGTACGCCGGAAGGTTCTGGGCTACGGAAAATATCCGGATGATATCGGGCCGGAGTATTTTGTGGGCGAGGGCAGCGCCAGGGCTGAAGCGATCGAAAAGGAACTCCGGAAAAAGAGCGGGCGGGACATCCGGCTTCATGTGTGGAACAACGTACCAAATCCGGACGATATCGGATGCAACGCACACATGGTTGTGCCGGCGGATATGCCTCCCATGGCGTATGCGTCCGCTGTCCGTTCCGAATATCCGCGGGCACGCGTTCTGAAAATAGATACGTCGCGGGCACAGGCGCTTCCGGGTGTGATCGGGGTGCTGACAAAGAAGGATGTACCGGTAAAGAAAGTCGGTCATATACAGCAGGACTGGGATGTCATGATCGGCGAAGGGGAGATCACTCACTTCGTCGGCGATGCCCTCTGCCTTATTACAGCAGAGTCCCCCTATATACTGCAGCAGGCCAGGAAAATGGTGAAGGTGGAATATGAGGTCCTGGAACCGGTTCGCGGTATTGAGGAAGCGCGGGCTGAAAACGCGCCGAAGGTTCATGAGAGCGGAAATATCTGCCAGTCACGCCATGTCGTCCGCGGCAATGCCAGGGAGGCACTGAAAAATTCCGCCTACACGGCGACGGGTACATTCCGCACTCCGTTTACCGAGCACGCGTTCCTGGAACCGGAGGCAGCGGTGTCACTGCCTTATAAAAACGGTGTGAAAGTGCTGTCCTCCGATCAGGGAGCTTTCGACAGCCGCAGGGAAATCCTGCATATGTTCGGCTGGGATAAGGAACCGGACCGTGTCGTCGTGGAAAATCAGCTGGTCGGCGGAGGCTTCGGCGGAAAAGAAGATGTATCCGTGCAGCATCTGAGCGCACTGGCGGCATATAAATACGGCCGGCCCGTGAAGATGGTACTCACCCGCCAGGAATCTATTAATTTCCATCCGAAGCGCCATGCGATGCTGGGAACCTTCACGCTCGGATGTGACAGGGACGGACATTTCACAGGACTTGACTGTGAAATCAATTTTGATACCGGGGCTTACGCCTCCTTGTGCGGACCGGTGCTCGAACGGGCCTGCACGCATTCGGTCGGACCATACAATTATCAGAACACCGATATCCGGGGATACGGATACTATACCAATAATCCGCCGGCAGGCGCCTTCCGCGGTTTCGGCGTATGCCAGAGTGAGTTTGCGCTTGAATCACTGATCAATGAACTGGCTGAAAAGACAGGGCTGAGCCCCTGGGAGATCCGCTACCGGAACGCCGTCAGGCCGGGCCAGGTGCTGCCGAACGGTCAGATCGCCGACGTTTCGACGGCTGTCCGGGAATGTCTGGAGGCGGTAAAGCCGTACTTCGATGCCAATGAAGGTCATGCGGGTGTTTCCTGCGCTATGAAGAACGCAGGTGTCGGTGTGGGACTTCCGGATGCCGGCCGTGCGAGGCTGAAGATCGAAAACGGAACGGTTGTCATTTACAGTGCGGCTTCCGATATAGGACAGGGATGCCTGACGGTATTCTGCCAGGATGTGGCGGAAGCGACAGGACTTACGCTTTCGCGAATTCTCAATGGAATTGCCAACACGGAGAATTCTCCGGATTCGGGAACCACCTCCGGGTCGAGACAGACGCTGCTGACCGGAGAAGCTGTCCGCGGGGCTGCGTTTTTGCTGCGTGACGCGATGCTTGCCGAGGAAATTGCGGAAAGACACAATGCCGAATCAGAGGACAAAATAAGCTTTGTGGATGTACTGAAAAAATCAGATGCCTATCTGCATCCGCGCCGTGCCGGCAACAGGACGGCGGAATACGGCGTTGGCGTTCAGAATGCGCCGGAATATGATTCGTACGGCTTCGTCAGCCCGGCACTTCAGATCCGGGAGGACGGACTGATCTGGGATTCGGGAACCGGATTGAATCAGGGACGGTACGGATTGCGCGGCACGCAGACGGAAATATTCGGAGCACCGGTGAAGGATCCGGAAAAAATTATTGAAAAGCTGGAAGGCAGCGAGTTCTACTATGAATATTTCGAGCCGACGGACAAACTCGGTGCCAGCCGCCCGAATCCGAAGAGCCATATTGCCTACGCTTATGCGGCGAATGTTGCCGTTCTTGACGGCGAAGGAAGGGTAACGGATATCTATGCCGCCTACGATGCTGGCAAGGTTGTCAATCCGCTGTCGATCCAGGGGCAGATTGAGGGCGGCGTGCTGATGAGTATGGGATACGCGCTGACGGAGGATTTTCCGCTGAAGGACTGCGTTCCGCAGGCAAAATTCGGTACGCTGGGATTGCTGCGGGCCCCGCAGATTCCCTCGATTCATGCTATGTACGTGGAAAAGCAGGAACTTCTCGGGGTTTCCTACGGAGCCAAGGGAGTGGGGGAGATTACCACCATACCGGCAGCTCCGGCGATTGCCGGCGCTTACTATGCGTTCGACGGGAAAATGAGATACGTTCTTCCGCTGGAAGATACCTGGTACAGCAAAAAAAAATGACGATAAAAGGGGCTGCTGACCTTTCCGCGTGTTAAGGAAACGGCAGCAGCCCGTATTTTTCAGTATGCAGTTGAATTGTTCGTTTTCAGAAGTTCAGCCTTCACTTTTTTCTTCAGCTTCTTCCTGCTTCTTGATTTCTTCAAGATAGTTGTAGAGAGTGTACTTGGAAAAATCAAAGACTTCGCAGATACGGGTGCCTGATTTGGTAATCAGAAGGGCACCGCTGTCATTCAGGAAACGAACCGCCCTGAGCTTGTCATCCTTTGTCATCAGAGCTGCCGGTTTTCCGACAAGCCGGATGGACTGCTGAATCAGATCCTCCAGCAGATCGGACACATTGCGGGTGATCGGTTCCGGTTCCTCGGTTCCCGGATCTGTCTGGGTAATCCGGTTGATATCCTGCTGCAGAGAAATAAGCAGCGTAATATCATAATTGATGGAGAAAATGCCGGTGATTTTGCCGGCAGCATTGCGGATGTAGATCGTGCTGGAACGGAGGATCTTTCCGTTGCTGGTCCGGGTCAGATAGGCAAGCTTATCTTCCAGACAGTGGGGATCTTCCCGCATGGCTTCCAGAACAATGTGCGAGGGGCCGTCGCCGACGCTCCGGCCGCTGACATCCCCGTTTTCGATGACAACGATCGAATGTTCCGGATCCCTGCTTTCAAGATCATGGATGGCTACCTCGCAGTGAGGACCGAACTGGGCGGCGATACCGCGGGCAAGACGTTTGCAGAATTCAATTTCATTTTCAGTCATTTTTTGCTCCAGTGAAAAAAGTAATGGTATACTTATGAACAAAGCTAAAATATAGTTAGCCGGCTTCTTTATTTTCAGTTTGCAGCATAATCATAAATGAGTGGCAAAAGGTACTTTTGACACGCATATCATTATATCAGCAAACACCGGTAAAAACAATTCACACATCAATCCTATTTTCGGAGGTAACAGCAATGGAATTACAGTACTGCATCAATCATATGCCTGAAAGCAGCGATAAAAATCTCCCGATCATGTCGGTTGAACAGGTACAAAAGGCACGGACGTTCCACCGGAGCTTTCCGCAGTATTCGGAGACACCGCTTGCAGATCTTAAGAATATGTCCGCTTATCTCGGCCTGGGTGAGGTAAAGGTGAAAGACGAATCTTACCGTTTCGGACTGAATGCCTTCAAGGTTCTGGGCGGCTCCTATGCCATGGGAAAATACATTGCGCAGCAGACCGGCCGTGATATTTCCGAACTTCCGTATGATGTTCTTACCAGCGACAAGCTCCGCCGGGAGTTCGGGCAGGCAACCTTCTTTTCGGCAACCGATGGAAATCACGGGCGCGGCGTTGCCTGGGCGGCGAAACGGCTGGGACAGAAGGCAGTGATCCGCATGCCGAAGGGAACAACACAGCGAAGGCTGGACAATATCCGGGCGGAAGGCGCCGAGGTTACCATCGAGGAGCTTAACTATGACGACTGTGTACGTATGGCAGCTGCCGAGGCGGCGAAGACAGAGCACGGAGTCATTGTACAGGATACAGCCTGGGAAGGTTATGAGGATATTCCTTCCTGGATTATGCAGGGCTACGGCACCATGGCGAGCGAGGCGGATGAAGAGTTCGGCGGACGTCCCACCCACATCTTCGTACAGGCCGGCGTCGGCTCACTGGCCGGTGCCGTGACCGGATACTTTGTAAACCGCTATAAGGAGAACCCTCCGATTATTACCGTGGTTGAAACCAGCGATGCCGCCTGTCTGTACAAGGGCGCCGTTGCCGGTGACGGAAAGGTTCGCAAGGTCGGCGGCGACATGCTGTCCATCATGGCAGGATTAAACTGCGGTGAACCGAACATTACCTCCTGGGATATTCTGAGAAATCACGTGACCTGCTTTATCTCGGCGGAAGATTCCGTAGCGCGCCGCGGTATGCGCATGCTCGGATGCCCTGTCAAAGGAGACGCGCAGGTGGTTTCCGGCGAATCGGGGGCTGCCTCCTTCGGAGCTCTGGCAACCATCATGCTGCAGGAAGATTTCAGGCAGCTTCGGAACCAGCTCGGACTAAATGAAAATTCAAAGGTACTTTGCTTCTCAACAGAGGGAGATACCGATCCGGAACGCTATAAGAGAATCGTATGGGAAGGACAGGACAGATAACGATTGAAAACGTTGGTGAAAAACGGAAAAATTGTCTCCGATTCGGCAATATTCTGCGGCGACATCCTGATTGAAAACGGTACGGTGGCTGCCGTCGGGACTGATCTTTTCAGGAGGATGAACCTTTCGGAGAGTGCCTTTGATCAGGTGATTGACGCGGCCGGGCGCTATGTGCTGCCGGGCGCGGTTGATGTTCACACACATATGGACCTGGATGTCGGATTTGCACGCGCCGTTGACGACTTTTATGACGGAACCGTGGCGGCGGCCTGCGGCGGGACAACGACGATTGTTGACCACATGGCTTTCGGCCCGAAGAACTGCAGCCTGTGGCATCAGGTCGAAGAGTATCACCGCCTTGCCGACGGCAAAGCCGTGATTGACTATGGGTTTCATGGGGTATTTCAGCACGTGCATGAGGAAACGCTTCAGGAAATGAGGGATATTGCGGACCGGGAAGGAATTACCAGCTTCAAGGTATATCTGACGTACGATTACCGGCTGGAGGATGAGGACCTTTTCAGAGTACTGCGCGCGGCCGCCGAAGACGGCATTGTAACAGCCGCCCATTGCGAGAACCACGGCGTGATTCAGTATCTCAGAAAATACTATGTACAGAACGGATGTACGCAGCCGAAATATCATCCCCTCAGCCGCCCGGCGCTGGCAGAGGCGGAAACGGTTGATCGTTTCCTGAAACTAGCCCGGATGGCAGGAGAGGCCCCGGTTTACATTGTTCATCTTTCCACCGGAGAAGGACTCGCCGAGGTAAGAAAAGCGCGGGAATCCCATCAGAAAGGTGTTGGCGTGGAGACATGTACGCAGTATCTGACGCTAACCGATGCAATGTACGATGATCCGCAGGAAGGTCTTAAGGCCATCATGTCCCCGCCGCTGCGGAAAAAGGAAGATAACGAGGCACTGTGGCAGGGTGTGGCCGACGGTTCCATCGATGTGGTTGCGACGGATCACTGTCCGTTCCATTTCCATGCCGGCAGAGCAGAAAAGCAGTACGGTGCCGCTGATTTCACCCGGTGCCCGAACGGAGCTCCCGGTGTTCAGGAACGGCTGAATGTCATGTTCTCGGAAGGATACATGAAAGGCCGGATTACACTGCCGGAGCTCGTAAAGCTTTGCTGCGCGAATCCGAGCCGTCTGTATGGACTGTACCCGAAAAAAGGCTGCCTTATTCCGGGCTCGGATGCGGATCTTGTGATTATCGATCCGGCAAAGGAGCATGTCTTTACGGCGGCGGACATTAAAGGTGCCTCCGATTACACCTGCTATGAGGGAATGAAGCTGCATGGCGATATTGATCTTGTCATGCAGCGCGGAAAGGTGATTGTAAAAGATCATCAATTTCTTGGAAAACGAGGAGACGGACGATACCTGAAACGAGAGAAGAGTATTCTGGCGCAGTAAAGCCGCGCGGGACAGCCAGGGGACGGAGGCTGGGACAGGAAGCTAAAAAATATTTAGCATACCTGAAATAAAGTATTGACTTGTGCTTAAGGGGCGTTATAATGGTATCAGACAGGGAAAACCCGGACAGGGTTTCTGCAGATGAAACTATAATAGAAGTTGCATATTCCATGCAGAAAGGGGCAGTTATTATGGATTTTGAAGCTATCAGGGCCGCAGCGAAAAAATATGAACCGGATATGGTTCGCTTCCTTCGCGACATGATCGCCATTCCCAGTGAAAGCTGTGAGGAAGAGGGCGTTATCCACCGCATTGAAAAAGAAATGAAGGATGTAGGTTTTGACGAAGTTTATGTCGATCCGGAAGGCAACTGCCTTGGATTCATGGGTCACGGAAGCCGGATCTACGCGTTCGACGGGCACATCGATACGGTTGGCATCGGAAACATCGACAACTGGAAATTCGATCCGTACAAGGGCTATGAGAACGATACCGAGATCGGCGGCCGCGGGGGCTCCGATCAGGAAGGCGGTATTGCGGCAGCTGTATACGGCGCCAGAATCATGAAGGACCTGAATCTTATTCCGGAAGACGTAAAAATTCTCGTGACGGCTACCGTTCAGGAAGAAGACTGCGATGGTCTTTGCTGGCAGTACATTCATAAGGAAGACAAGATTACACCGGAGTTCGTCATTTCCACCGAGCCGACCGACGGCGGTATTTACCGCGGCCACAGAGGCCGTATGGAAATCCGCGTTGACATGCACGGAGTTTCCTGCCACGGTTCCGCGCCGGAGCGCGGCGACAATGCCATTATTAAAATGGCGGAGGTGATTGAGAATATTCGTGACCTGAATGAAAATGATGATGCTGATGACAGGGAAATCAAGGGCCTGGTTAAGATGCTTAATCCGAAGTACAATCCGGACCATTATGAAGATGCCCGCTTCCTTGGAAGAGGAACCTGCACCATCTCCCAGATTTACTTCACCAGCCCCAGCCGCTGCGCAGTCGCAGACGGATGCTCCATCTCCATCGATCGCCGGATGACCGCAGGAGAAACCTATGAATCCTGCCTGGAAGAGGTGCGTAATCTTCCGGCATGCAAAAAGTATGCGAAGGACGTAACCGTTTCCATGTATATGTATGACCGTCCGGCATGGACCGGTCTGAAGTACGAGACGGAGTGCTACTTCCCGACCTGGATCAACAGGGAAAATGCACCGCACGTACAGGCACTGGCGGATGCGTATCACGCTTTGTTCGGAGAGAAGAGAATCGGAGCTGCGCAGGCCATGGACAAGCGTGAAGGCCGGCCGCTCATTGATAAATGGACCTTCTCCACGAACTGCGTATCCATTCAGGGACGTTTCGGCATCCCCTGCGCAGGCTTCGGGCCGGGCGCAGAGTCTCAGGCTCATGCACCGAACGAAATTACCTATAAGCAGGATCTTGTCACCTGCGCGGCTGTTTACGCGGCTGTTCCGCAGCTGTACAAGGGTACCGGAAAAGAAGATGTTACGGAGTTTCGCGCACCGGGAACGGACAGGCAGTAACAGGCAGGAAACAGAGACGCTGGAACATGGGGGGACGTCAGCGGAAATGCGCTGATTCCCCCGGCTGATATTTTGATAAAACAGGAGATAAAAAATGTCTAAAACAGTCGAATTAGCTGAAAAGCTTTCAAAACTTGATTACAGCCATATGTACAACAGTGATTTTTACTGGACATGGGACAAAACCGATGATGAGCTTGCTTCCGTATTTGCCGTAGCCGACGCTCTTCGCGACCTTCGGGAGCGCAACAAATCAACAAAGATCTTTGACTCCGGACTCGGAATTTCTATCTTCCGTGATAACTCCACCAGAACCCGCTTCTCCTTTGCCAGCGCCTGCAATCTGCTGGGACTGGAGGTTCAGGACCTGGATGAAAAGAAGTCCCAGATTGCTCACGGAGAGACCGTTCGTGAAACAGCCAACATGGTAAGCTTCATGGCGGATGTCATCGGTATCCGCGATGATATGTTCATCGGCGAAGGCCACAAGTATCAGAAGACCTTCATGGATGCTGTTACCAAAGGACATAACGACGGAATCCTGGAGCAGAAACCCACCCTGGTCAATCTGCAGTGCGATGTGGACCATCCGACGCAGTGCATGGCGGATATGGCTTCCATTATCCATTATTTCGGCGGCGTTGAAAACCTCCGGGGCAAAAAGGTTGCTATGACCTGGGCCTACAGCCCCAGCTACGGAAAACCGCTGTCCGTTCCGCAGGGCGTGATCGGACTGTTCACCCGTTTCGGCATGGACGTTGTTCTGGCGCATCCGGAAGGATACGATGTCATGAGCGATGTGGAAGACATTGCGGGGAAGAATGCGGCGGCATCCGGCGGTTCCTTCGCGAAGGTTAACAGCATGGAGGAAGCGTTCGAGAACGCGGATATTGTCTATCCGAAGAGCTGGGCACCCTTCGCAGCCATGGAAAAAAGAACCAGACTGTATCAGGCGGGAGACAAAGACGGAATCGACGCTCTGGAGAAGGAACTGCTGGCGAACAACGCAAAATACAAGAACTGGAGCTGCACAGAAGAAATGATGGCCCGCACCAGAGGCGGAAAGGCTCTTTACATGCACTGCCTGCCGGCGGACATTACCGGACTTTCCTGCCGTGAAGGTGAGGTTGACAATTCCGTATTCGACCGCTACATTGATCCGCTGTACAAGGAAGCATCCTTCAAACCGTATATTATTGCGGCCATGATCTTCCTTGCCAAGGTTAAGGATCCGGCAGCTGCGCTCCGGACACTGGATGCATCCGCAGGTCCCAGAATCGCATTCTGATCGGGCGGACGTTCCAAACAAAGGGAAAAGACAGAATGACAGGGCTGACGCCGGAATACCGCATTGATTCGTATTTCGCACGGCAGCCTTTTGATATTGAGGGGTTATCTGAAATGGAAATGAAAAAGATCGTAGTAGCGCTCGGCGGAAATGCGCTGGGTAAAAACCTTCATGAACAGTTTATCGATGTACAGCATACTTCCAGGGCAATCGCTGATCTGATCGGGGAAGGATATCAGGTTGTAATCGCCCACGGAAATGGTCCTCAGGTCGGCATGATTCAGGAGGCCATGACACAGCTTCACCGCAGCGATCCTGAAAAGTACGACACGGTTCCGCTTTCCGTCTGCACGGCCATGAGCCAGGGATATATCGGATATGACCTGCAGAACCTGCTTCGGGAGGAGCTTTATGACCGGGGAATCTATAAGGACGTGACCAGTGTGCTGACACAGGTTGAAGTAGACCCGGAGGATCCTGCCTTTAAGAATCCGACCAAACCCATCGGCTCTTTTCTGACGAAGGAGGAGGCGGATGAGCTGGTGCGTACACGCAATTACACCGTCATCGAGGATGCCGGAAGAGGGTATCGCCGTGTTGTGGCCAGTCCGAAGCCGAAAAAGATTGTAGAGATTAAGACCATCCAGGATCTGGTTAATTCCGGGCATGTGGTTGTTGCTGCCGGCGGCGGCGGAATCCCGGTCTTTCGCACGGAAGGATTTCACCTGAAAGGCGCGGCTGCCGTCATCGACAAGGATTTTACGTCCGAGCTTCTGGCGGAGGAACTGGACGCCGATGTATTCATTATCCTGACGGCGGTAGAAAAGGTAGCTGTCAATTTCGGAAAGCCGGATCAGAAGTGGCTTGATGAACTGACTCCGGAGGAAGCAGAGAAATATATCGCACAAGATCAGTTTGCGAAAGGCTCTATGCTGCCAAAGGTGCAGGCGGCTGTCAAATTTGCACAGTCCAGACCGGGAAGAACAGCCCTGATTACATTGCTGGACAAGGCAAAGGACGGGATTAACGGAAAGACCGGGACCCGGATCCATTTGTGATCAATGGAAGATACAGACAAAACCAGAAAAGCTGTCGTTTACAGTATTCATAAATTCAGCTGTAAACGGCAGCTTCTTTTTGACATTCTTACCGAATGTTATTATAATACAATACGGTACCTCTGAACGAAGCAGACGAAAACACAGGTTCGGAGGATTATTAAAAGGGTCCCTGGCAGGCCCGAAAACAATAAGTTCAAGGAGGTTGTCATGAAGCTTATGAAGACGGAGGATGCCGTCGGCCAGGTACTGTGCCACGACATTACCCAGATTATCAGGGGCGAAAAGAAGGGACCTGTTTTCCGCAAAGGTCATATTATCACAAAGGAAGACATTCCGGTTCTTCTGTCCGTCGGCAAGGATCACGTTTATATATGGGAAAACGATGAGACGAAGATGCATGAGAATGAAGCGGCACAGATTCTCTATGAACTGTGCAGAGGTGATCACATGCATCCGTCCGAAGTGAAGGAAGGAAAAATTGAGCTGATCGCCGACAGCGACGGATTGCTAAAGGTTGATGCGCAAAAGCTGAAGGCTGTTAATTCCCTGGGAGAGATGATGATTGCCACACGGCACGGAAATTTTGCCGTGAAAAAGGGAGATCATCTGGCCGGCACCCGGATCATACCGCTGGTGATTGACAAGGCCAAAATGGACCGTGCCAGGAAAGCGGCCGGCAGCGGACGCATTCTGAATATTCTGCCGTTTCATCACAAAAAAGCGGCCATCGTGACAACCGGCAATGAAGTGTACTATCACCGCATAGAGGATACGTTCACGGACGTTATCAGGGAAAAACTGGCTGAGTACGACACGGAGGTGATCGGTCATGAAATCTGCAGTGATGATGACACGATGACGACCGCCGCTATTCATAAATTTCTGGCCGCGGGGGCAGATCTTATTCTGTGCACCGGCGGCATGAGCGTGGATCCGGATGACCGGACTCCCCTCGCTATCCGGAATACCGGATCCAGGATGATTACCTACGGAGCTCCGGTACTGCCGGGCGCCATGTTCCTGCTTTCCTATTACGGAGAAAAGAATATTCCGATTGTCGGCCTGCCCGGATGCGTGATGTACGCGAAGAGAACCGTCTTCGATCTGGTTCTGCCGCGGCTGATGGCGGATGATATTCTGACGAAGGCGGATATCGATGCTCTCGGCGAGGGCGGTCTGTGTCTGAACTGCCCGGTCTGCACATTCCCCAACTGCGGATTCGGAAAGTGACCGGCCTGCCGGACATGTGGAAAGTATGGATCCGACGGAGGTATAAAAGTGGATGAGATTATAGAAATACTGAAATCGCTGGACTATAGTCCCCTGTGGATTTCCCTGAAAACCGGCATTGTTGCGACGGTCCTTTCCTTTTTCCTTGGAATTTTTGCTGCGCGAAAGGTCATCCGGTGCGGGCCGGGAACCAAATCCGTAATCGACGGAATACTGACCCTTCCGATGGTACTGCCGCCTACGGTAGCCGGTTTTTTTCTGCTGCTGCTTTTCAGCCTGCGCCGTCCGTTCGGACGTTTCCTGTACGGGCAGTTCGGCCTCCGGGTAGTGCAAAGCTGGCTGGGATGCATTCTCGCAGCAACCGTCATCGCTTTCCCTCTGATGTATCGGAATGCGAGAGCGGCCTTTGAACAGATTGATGTGAACCTGGTCTATGCGGCGCGTACCCTGGGCATGTCGGAGACGAAAATCTTCTGGAAGGTTATTCTTCCGACAGCCGGCCCCGGTGTTGTTTCGGGCACCATTCTGACCTTTGCCCGGGCACTCGGGGAGTACGGAGCCACCTCCATGCTGGCCGGCAATATTCCGGGAAAAACGGCAACCATCTCCCAGAGAATTGCCATGGTAATCCAGGACGGCGATTATCTGACCGCAGGCATCTGGACGGTTATTGTGCTGATCATCGCATTCGGCATTATATTCGCCATGAACATGGTTACCGGAAGGAAAATGAAAAATGTGGAACGCTGGTAAAATAAATCACAGAGGTTGAAAGAGCATGGAACTTGAAATCAGGATCCGAAAAAAACTGAATGAATTCACTCTTGATCTTGATCTTCAGGAGACGGAAGGCCGCATCGGTATTCTGGGAGCCTCCGGCTGCGGCAAGAGCATGACGCTGAAAAGCATTGCCGGAATTGTGAAACCGGATTCGGGGAAAATAAGGATCGGAGAGCGGGTTCTTTATGACAGCACAGGCAAAATCAATCTGCCGCCGCAGAAGCGAAGGATCGGGTATCTTTTTCAAAACTATGCGCTTTTCCCGACCATGACCGTAGAACAGAACATCATGGCTGGTCTTTCCGGCTCGCGCGGCGAAAACCGGAGGCGGGCTGCGGAAATGATGGAAAAGTTCCATGTCAGCAATCTGGCGAACCGATATCCGCTGCATCTTTCCGGAGGACAGCAGCAGCGGGTCGCACTGGCGCGGCTGATGGCGTATGAACCGGAGGTCATTCTTCTCGATGAACCGTTCTCTGCCATGGATTCCTTCCTGAAGGATCAGCTGCAGCAGCAGATGGAAGAAATGCTGAAGGAATACCGCGGCAGTATGATCCTGGTTTCTCATAACCGGGATGAAATTTACCGGTTCTGTCATCGGCTGATTGTGATGGATCAGGGATCCGTGGTCTGTGAGGGGGAGACAAAGGAAGTTTTTGCGAACCCGCGGCGCCGGGCGGCGGCCCGGCTGACCGGATGCAAAAATTACACCGGTCTCGTCCGCCGGGATTCACACCATGCGTATCTGACGGACTGGGGAATGGAACTTCAGACGGAGCGTGAAATTCCGGAGGGCACGGACAGTCTGGGATACCGGGCTCACTTTTTTGTGCCCGTGTGGGGCAAAAGGGCTGTAAACAGCTTCCCGGTACAGGTGGCGGACAGCGCACAGCTGCCGTTTGAAAAAAATTATTATCTGATACCGCAGGGAAAAATTCAGCCGGGGAATCCGGAATACATCTGCTGGTTTGCCCAGCGAAGCATAAAACACGAAGTTGAGGAAAAGGGAATGCCTGATTACCTCGGAATGAATGAAAGGGACATGCTGTTTCTTCAGGGATGAAGATCCGGCGAAATCACACAGACATGGAATTTACTCATTTTGATGAAGATGGAAATGCCCGGATGGTGGACGTTTCCGGAAAGAACATAACCCATCGGGAAGCCACGGCGACCGGCACCATTCAGGTAAGTCCGGAAATTTTTGACGCTGTGGAGGGGAAAAAGGTCAAAAAAGGGGATGTGCTTACGGTAGCGCAGGTAGCCGGAATTATGGGGTGCAAAAAAACGTCGGAGCTTATCCCGATGTGTCATATTCTGAACCTCACCCATGCAGCGGTTACCTTTGAAATGAATCCTGAAAAAAAAGAAATACGCGCTTTCTGTACCGTTAAGACAGATGGAAGGACCGGCGTGGAGATGGAAGCTTTGACGGGAGTTTCAACGGCACTTCTGACGGTCTATGACATGTGCAAGGCCATCGATAAGCGGATGGTTATGACGGACATTCATCTGCTCGGTAAAAGCGGCGGTAAAAGCGGTGATTTTAAATTTTAAGATTTTAACAGGTGGAGACTAAATGAAGAAAAAATTATTATCCCTGGTACTGTCAGGAGCAATGACGGCCTGCCTTTACGCGCCAGCGTCTGCCCAGAGCAAAGCCGGGGCGGCGGCCGGAACAAAGCCGGTTGAAATCCAGGTTTTCATTGCAGCCAGCCTGAATAATGTTATGACGGAACTGGCGAAGAAATACAATGAAACCCATCCGAATGTTACCATCACCTTCAATGCGGACAGCTCCGGCAAGCTGATGACCCAGATTGAGGAAGGCTATGCGTGCGATCTGTTCTTCAGCGCAGCTCAAAAGCAGATGGATCAGCTGGAGGAGGACGGACTCGTCGTGGAGGATACGCGGCACAATGTACTGAACAACCAGCTGGTTGTTATAACCTGGAAGAACAGCGGCACGAAGGTCAAAGGGCTGGAGACTTTGAAGGATGCTTCCAGCCTTGCTCTTGCGGACGGCAGCGTCCCGGTCGGAAAATATACCCGTCAGGCACTGATGAACCTTGGTATTCTGGAGAAGAGAGACGACCCGTCCACCTTCACGACGCAGGAAGTTTCGGACGCGCTCGGCGGCGTTGAGATCAGCGAGCAGGGGAACGTAAGCAAGGTTCTTCAGACCGTCGCGGAAGGATCCTGCGAAGCAGGAACGACCTATTCTTCGGATACGTATGGCTTTGAGGATAAGGTGGATGTCCTGGAAGTTGTTCCGTACGATGTTTCCGGAAATATCATTTATCCGATTGCCCAGATTAAGAACGGGGAAGCGGACGATGCACAGACGGCGGCTGCGGCGGACTTTGAGGAGTTTGTACTCTCCGATGAGGCCGGGAAAGTATTCGGGGATTACTACTTCGATACCGGCGTAAGCGACTGATGCTGCGGCAATTTATTTATTCTGAAAGGTTTTTTCTTGTAATAAAGTCATGTACAGACTATAATCAACTTGTAGATCGGGTGTGGAATTATGCCCGTAAATATTATTTAGAAAAGGAGAGTCGAACATGAAAAAAGCATTATCAGTGATTTTATCGGCATCCATGGTACTGGCAATGGCGGCACCTGCCTTCGCAGAGTCCGCAACGGAGGCTCCGGATCTGGACGGATCTGATTTTTCCGTAGGTCTGGTTACGGATGTCGGCGGTGTCAATGATGGTTCTTTCAACCAGAGCGCATGGGAAGGCCTTCAGAAGGCAGGCGAGGATTTCGGCGTAACCGTGAACTATCTGGAATCCAAGACAGATGCTGACTACACTCCGAACATCGAAAGCTTTATGGATGAGGACTGCGACCTGATCATCTGCGTAGGCTACATGCTGGCCGATGCCATGAGATCCGCCGCAGAGGAGAATCCGGATCAGAAATTCGCTATCATTGATGATTCAAGCTGCTCTGATCTTGACAATGTTACCTGTCTTATGTTCCGTCAGGAGCAGGCTTCCTATCTGGTAGGCTATGTCGCAGGTCTGGTAACCGAAACCAACACGGTCGGTTTTGTACTTGGCATGGCCAACGATACGATGAACCAGTTCGGATACGGCTATCTGGCAGGTGTCAAGGATGCCAACCCGGACGCAACCGTCCTTCAGCAGAACGCAAACTCCTTCTCCGATTCCGCAACCGGAAAGTCCATGGCCAACCAGGAAATCACCAACGGTGCCGATGTAATCTTCCACGCGGCAGGCGCTACGGGACTCGGCGTGATCGAAGCATGCCAGGAAGCGAAAATCAAAGCCATCGGTGTTGACTCTGACCAGAGCTCCATCGCTCCGGATACCGTTATCACCTCCGCAATGAAGAGAGTAGATAACGCCGTATATGAGACAACCGAAGAGCTGATCCAGGATAAGCTGGAGAGCGGAATTCATGAGTATGATCTGGCTCATGGCGGCGTTGATATTGCTCCGACAACGGACCTTCTTTCCGACGACGTAATTGCAGCTGTTGATGACGTTAAGGAAAAGATCATTTCCGGAGAAGTCGTTGTTCCGAAGACCAAAGAAGAGTTTGAGGAGAAGTACGGCGATATCTACGAGCTGGATGACTGACCGGCAGGCGGTCATGTTGCGGATTTTAATTTCGTGACAGTATTTATGGTTAACAAAAGGGCGGAACCCGTAAAGGTTCCGTCTTTGTGTTACTATAGCGGCTGTCCCAACTTCAGAGGCTTCTCAGGACAGTGCGCTGCAGCCTTTACCCTGTGTCCCGGCTGCTATCCCCCGGCAGAATGACCGGATTAAGCTTCGGATGCCAGCAATGTTTCAAATTATTTCGGGGTGAACCCTGCAAGGAGTAATGTTATGCGAGATATCTCAATGGAACGTGTCAACCAGACAAGACAGCAGATTCTTGACACCATCAAAAGTTCGACGCTCACACATGAGCAGAAAGTTGCTGTCATGGCCCAGGAGGCGGATTCGCTGCTGGAGGTTCTGGATAAGCCGGAAGGACTCGATGAACTTCTGTATGCGCCGATAGATACACAGTGCATCTGTGATCTTTCCGAAGGCCATGCACCCATGCGTCCGCGCTATATTGCGCCGGACTATGCAAAACTGATGAAGGAAGGATGCAGTTATCTGAGACTGGATCCGCCGAAGGACCTTTTTGAAGCGCTCAATACGCTTCTGATTTTCTACAAGCATGTCCCCAGCGTCACCAATTATCCGGTATACATGGGACAACTGGATGATCTGCTGGAGCCGTTCATCGATACCGTCGATGAGGCGACCGCCAGAAAGCTGATCCGGCTTTTCCTCCAGAACTGCGACCGCACCATTCTGGATTCCTTTTCGCATGCGGACATCGGACCGAAGGCTTCCAGAACGGCCGAATATATTTTTGAGGCGGAAGCTGAACTTCAGGACGCGGTTCCAAACCTTTCCATGAAGTATGATGAAAACATCACACCGGACGATTTTACACTGAAAGCAATCAACTGTGCCTTGAAATGCGCAAAGCCCAGTTTTGCCAATAATAAAATGTTTGAAAGCGAGCTGACAAAGGATTATGTCATTGCCAGCTGCTACAACGGACTTCCGTACGGCGGAGGTTCCTACACCCTGTGCCGTCTGATCCTCGGCAATATTGCAAAGCGCTCAAAAAACATCGAAGACTTCGAGAAGAATCAGCTTCCGTATGTGATGGACATTATGGCCCGCTATATGGATGCGAGAATTAAGTTCGAGGTTGAGGAAAGCGAATTTTTTGAGAACAGCTTCCTGGCACGGGAGGGATTTATTCACCGCGACCGTTTTACGGCCATGTTCGGACTGGTCGGCCTGGCGGAGGCAGTCAATATCCTGCTGAAGAAGGAGGGCGTGGAAGGACATTTTGGACACACCGACAATGCTACGAAGCTCGGCGTTGAGATCATGGACATCATTGATGCCTTCAACAAGAATCATTACAACAAGTACTGCGAGGTTACAGGCGGGCATTTCCTGCTTCACGCACAGGTTGGTATTGCCAGCGATGTCGGCGTAACGCCGGGTACCCGTATCCCGATCGGGGAGGAGCCGGATGAACTGGTGGATCAGCTGAATGTTCTGAGTCATTTCCACAAGTATTTCCCGTCCGGCACGGGTGACATTTTCCCGATCGACATGACCGTTCACCGCAATCCGGAGTATGTTCTGGATATCATCAAGGGAAGCTTCCGCGAGAACCTGCGTTACCTTTCCTTCTATTCCAGCGACAGCGATGTGATCCGTGTAACCGGATATCTGGTTAAACGCTCGGAGATGGAAAAGCTTGACAAAAATGAGGCTGTTATTCATGATACAACAGCCCTCGGCCTGGGCGCTTCTAAAAACGGACACATTCTGGAGCGCAAGGTACGCTGACCGGCGGAGAACAGAATATGGAAAAAGTTCTTGTCAATAAGATTATCCCTTTCAGCAGCGTGGACGGGCCGGGCAACCGGACCGCCGTGTTCCTGCAGGGATGCAATATCCGCTGCAAATACTGTCATAACCCGGAAACCCGCGGGATGTGCGTAAACTGCGGTGTCTGTGTATCTAATTGCCCGGCCGGCGCTCTGTCCATGAAGGACGGAAACGTGGTATGGGACGAGCGCCTGTGCTGCCAGTGCGATACCTGCATTCATATATGCCCGTACGACAGCACCCCGCGCACGCATCTGTGGGATGCGGCGCAGGTATACGAGCGGGTGAAGAAACAGATCCCCTATATCCGCGGAATTTCCGTTTCAGGCGGCGAGTGCATGCTGCACCCGCAGTTCCTTACGGAGCTGTTTTCCATGGCTCGTGCCGACGGGCTGGGGACATTGATCGACAGCAACGGTACCATCGCCTTTGATTCCTATCCGGACCTGATGAAGGTTACGGACGGAGTTATGCTGGACATCAAGGCATTTGACGAGCAGCAGTGCATTCATGTGACCGGACATACAAACCGGACCGTGCTGGAAAATGCCGTTTATCTCGGGAAAAACGGGAAATTGGAGGAAGTTCGCTTTGTTATTGCTCCGGACCTCTACGATACAAAAAACAGTGTGACACAGGCAGGCAGGTTCCTGAAACCGTACTATGACATGCACCCGTTTTTGATGAAGCTGATCGCTTTCCGCCCGATGGGCGTAAGGCCGGAATTTAAAAACCTGACGGTTCCCAGCCGCCGGTATCTTGAAGAGCTGGAAGAAATTCTCAGACAGATGGATTATGAAAAAATCATTCTGATCTGACAGACATGGAGGAGGTTGAAGCAGTGAGTCACGAAAGCCACATGGACCCGACTACAGTCGTGGTTGAGATGCGGGATATTGTCAAAAAATTCGGCAGTTTTACCGCCAATGACCACATTAATCTGAAAGTCCACAAAGGGGAGGTTCACGCTATTCTGGGCGAAAACGGAGCCGGGAAGAGTACGCTGATGAACGTGCTGTGCGGGCTGTACCGTCCGACCAGCGGTCAGATTTTTCTCAAGGGAAAAGAGGTAAATATCAGCAGTCCGAAATATGCGTCTGATCTTGGAATTGGAATGGTACATCAGCACTTTATGCTGATACCTCCTTTTACTGTAACCGAAAACATTATTCTTGGTGTTGAACCTGTCAGGGGACTGGTGGTGGATGTAAAAAAGGCCCGGGACAGAGTTATGGAGCTTTCAGAGCGGTATTCCATGAAGGTAGACCCGGACGCGAAGATTCAGGATATTTCGGTCGGCATGCAGCAGCGTGTCGAGATCCTGAAGGTTCTTTACCGCGGCGCGGAGGTGCTTATTCTTGATGAACCGACGGCTTCTCTGACACCGCAGGAAATCGACGGCCTGATGGAAATCATTCAGAACCTGACGGCAGATGGGAAAAGTGTTATTCTGATCACGCATAAGCTGAAAGAAATAACAGCCTCCTCCGATTACTGTACCATCATCCGGCAGGGCAGATATATTGACACCGTGAAGGTCAGCGATGTAAGTGAAAATCAGCTGGCTTCCATGATGGTCGGCCGGGATGTTAAATTCACGGTGGACAAGAAAGAGCAGGAACCGGGAGACCTGGTTCTGGACGTGAGGGATCTGCACGCGAAGGATTACCGCGGTGTGGAAATCCTGAAGGGATTCAATATTCAGGTTCATGCCGGCGAAATTGTAGGCCTTGCCGGTGTCGACGGCAACGGACAGACGGAGCTTGTAGAGATCCTGTCCGGCTTAAAGAAAGCGGATTCCGGTTCGGTGAAGATGCACGGGCAGGAGATTGTCAATCACACGCCTAAGCAGATTTTCGAGGCCGGACTATCCAGCATTCCGGCGGACCGTCAGAAATACGGCCTGATTCTGGATTTTTCCATTGAAAACAATATGGTGCTTCAGCATTTTGAGGAGGAGCCGTATTCCCACAAGGGTATGCTGAATAAGAAGGCTATTCATGACCATGCCACCGGACTGATGGATAAATTTGATGTCCGTCCGCGCGGGGCAGAGGCGCATCCGGCGGGAACACTGTCCGGAGGCAATCAGCAGAAGGTAATCATTGCCCGCGAGGTGACGAACGATAAGGATCTTCTGATCGCAGTCAACCCGACCCGGGGGCTGGATGTCGGTGCCATCGAGTTCGTCCACAAATATCTGGTGGAGCAGCGGGACAAGGGGCGTGCGGTTCTGCTCGTTTCCTTCGAATTGGATGAAATTATGAGTCTTTCCGACCGCATCGAGGTTATTTTCAATGGGAAGATCAACGGCAGCGTGTCCGGCAAGGATGCGGATGAAAAGGAACTCGGCTTCATGATGGCAGGAGGAAGGAAAGAATGAAAACGAAGAGAAAAAGCATTTTCGACAGCAGCATTCTTTATACGGTCATCGCCATCCTGATTGGCTTTCTGATCGGAGCTATCTTTCTGCAGATCGCAGGCATTTCACCGTCCGTGGCTTACGGAAAACTGCTGAGCAGTGTTTTCAGCAAACCCAAATACCTGGTATATACTCTGATCTATGCAAGCCCGATCATGCTGACCGGTCTTTCGGTTGCATTTTCCTTCCGTACCGGAATCTTCAACATCGGTGCCGAGGGTCAGTATATTATGGGGTGTATTGCTTCCTGTCTGATCGGTATCTTTGTGGATCTGCCGGCGGTGCTGGAGATTCCGCTCTGCCTGATGGCCGCCATGGCGGCGGGGTACGTATGGTCTATGATCGTCGGCATCATGAAGGTTAAAAGGGGAATACATGAAGTTCTTTCCTTCATCATGTTCAACTGGATTGCCTTTTATCTGCAAAACTACATCGTTAACATCAAGGCTATTCACAAGGAAGGCGGCGGCGAGGCTACAAGGGATGTTCATGACAGCGCCCGCCTGCTGTGGCCGAAGGCATTCCGGGATTTTCTGGATTGCAGTCAGGCGAATGCCGGCATTGTGATCGCTATTGTGGCAGCCATCCTTATCTTCATTATTATTGAGAAAACAACGCTCGGCTTCAGGCTGAAGGCCGTCGGCTTCAATGCAAGTGCAGCCCGTTTCGCCGGCATCGACTCCGATCAATCGGTTCTGACCGCTCTGGGCATTTCCGGAGCCCTGGCCGGCCTGGGCGGAGCTGTTCAGACACTCGGCATGGGTGGGCGCCTGAGTCAGCTGGCTGCGCAGGAGGGCTTCGGTTTCGAAGGAATCTCGGTGGCGCTGATCGGCGGATCCAGTCCGGTCGGATGCATTTTCTCCGGTATTTTTTACGGTGCTATGAAATACGGCGGTTCAAAGCTGACGATGGTTCACGCTCCCTCGGAAGTTATCAACATCATCATGGGATGCGTCATTATTCTCATTGCCATCACGCACGTATTTAAGGAACTGTTTATGAAAATCCGCAGAAAGAGTGAGGAGGCAGAATAATGGATGTCATTATTAAAAATCTCGGACTTCTTTTGAATGCGACTTTGATCGCTACGCCGCCGCTTCTTTTTGCAGCGCTTGGTTCCTGCTTTTCCGAGCGAAGCGGAGTGGTAAACATCGGTATTGAAGGTATGATGACCATCGGCGCTTTCACGGGTTCCGTGATGGGTCTGATCTGCCATAACGGATGGATCGCCTGGCTGTGCGGAGGTCTGGCAGGTGCGGCGCTGGCTTTGATTCATGCGATCGTCTGCATTTCACTTCATGCGGACCAGACGATCGCCGGCACCGCCATCAACTTCCTGGGGCAGGGGCTGGCTTTGTTTCTTTGCAAGGCAATGTTTGACAACTCCTCGGACACACCGGCGCTGGATACCAGCGATAAACTTCCCAGATTTTTCGAGGGGGTTTTTAAGACCGGTTCCTTCGGGGCCAACGTGCTGAATGTGTACGTGCCTGCATTCCTCGTATTTGCCGTAGCGGCGCTGTGCTGGTTTGTTTTCTACAAGACGAAATTCGGTTCGCATCTGAGAGCCTGCGGGGAGCACCCGGAAGCCTGTGAAACACTGGGTATCGATGTGTATGGTGTCCGCTATATCTGCGTTATTCTTTCCGGATTCCTTTCCGGTCTGGGCGGCGCTTTTGTAACGCTGGCAACCATCAATCAATTCCGCCCGAACGTCATTGTCGGGCAGGGCTTCATTGCCATCGCAGCGGTTATCTTCGGAAAATTCTCTCCGGGCGGCGCAACGCTCGCCTGCCTGCTGTTTGGTTTCTGCACCGGCATCCGTACACTGGCCAGTCAGAGCAACATGGTATCTCCCAATCTGATTTCCATGATTCCGTATGTGGTTACCATTCTCGCTCTGGTACTGGTCGTCGGAAGAGCAAACGCACCGGCTGCCAATGGAAAGATTTTCGTAAAGGCAAAATAACGGCAGCAGCGGATGCAAATTTCAAATCAGGCGGGAATCCCCGCCTGATTTTTTAAGGAGTGTTTGACACATGGAATGGAATAGGAACACAGACCGGGATTCTTCTGAAAAAGAGACTCTCCTGCTGGCAGAGGCCATGCCGAAGATTGATCTTCACTGTCATCTGGACGGATCGATTGAGCCATTTCTGATTCGGGAGAAAATGGAAAAACTGGGGATGAAAATGACGGCGGAAGAGGTCATGCAGAGGGTTGGTGTCGATGACAGCTGCCGGTCACTGGCAGAGTATCTGGAAAAGTTTGACCTGCCGATCCGCTGCATTCAGGATGCTGATTTTTTAAACGAAGCGGCTTATTATCTGGGACGGCACGCCCACGCGGAGAATGTTGTGTATCTGGAGGTGCGTTATGCACCGCAGATATGCCTGACCCGGGGAATGACACTGCACGATTCCATCTCCAGTGTCATAGACGGACTGGAAAGAGCACACCGTCAGTATGGAATCGGATACGGTGTCATCTGCTGCGCCATGCGTCATCTTCCGATGGAACAGAACAGACAGATGCTGGAAGAGGGCAGCCGGTGGCTGGGAAACGGTGTTGTCGCCTGCGATCTGGCCGGAGATGAAAATGCCTTCCCGAATGCAATGTTCGGGGAGTACTTTGACTGCTGCCGTGAGGCGGGGATGCCGATGACCATCCACGCCGGAGAGACCGGCAGCCGTGAAAATGTCCGCTATGCCGTTGAACATGGCGCCCGCAGAATCGGACACGGGATCGCCATGAGCGGGGATGAGGAACTGATGCGGCTGTGCGCGGATCAAAAGATAGGCGTGGAAATGTGCCCGACGAGTAATTTTCAGACAAAGGCCTGCACCTTATGGGAAGAATATCCGCTGAAGGAATTTATGGCACATCACATTCCGGTTTCCATCAATACCGATAACCGGACCTGCAGCAGCACGGACAGCACCCGTGAATTTAAAAAATGCGTGGAGCATCTGAAGCTGAATAAGGAGGATCTGAAACAGATTTATCTGAATTCGGTAGAGATGTCATTTGCTTCCGAAGAGCAGAAATTTATGCTTCGGCATAGTTGGGTCTGAGAAGAGCGGACTACGGCTCCTCTTTGCTGCTTTTTTCCTCACCTCTGCCCTGATGCGCCTCCTCGAAGGTCTCCTCCGGAAGGACCTGCATAGCGGCTTCCCAGTCCTTCACGGATGGTTTTTTGGGCGGAAGAAACTGGCCGGACATGAAGTGACGGCGGCACAAAGCGACATAGCTTTCATTGGCGCCGAGGAAAATCTGTTCGCCTTCCCGTATCATTTTTCCATCGATGACACGTGCGTTAAACTGGGCTTTTTTCCCGCACCAGCAGACCGTCGGAATCTGCTCGATAACATCGGCCAGCTCAAACAGTCTCGCGGATCCTGGAAACATGTGCGACTGAAAATCGGTCCGCAGACCGTAGCAGATGACAGGAACATCCATGTCATCAACAATGTGGGCCATGAAGTCCACCTGCTCCGGCGTCATAAACTGGCACTCATCGATGATGATGCAGGAACACCAGGAAGCGTCTTCACTGGTTTTCCAGTTTTTCTCTGCGTATAGAACAAAATTTTCTACAAACTCACATTCCGCTGAAAGACCGATGCGGGAGCGGATTACCTTCTCCCCGTCCCGGCGGTCGATCCGCGGTTTGAGCAGAATGACATTCCTTCCGCGTTCTATGTAATTGTAACGAACCATCAGCGCATTCGCAGTTTTCGAACTGCCCATGGCGCCGTAACGAAAATATAATTTAGCCATTTTGTTCTCCTGTATGAAAGCAATCAGGAATACTGTAACGCGAACCGGAGAACTTTTAAAGGGGGAATTTGAACTATGAAAAATTCAGAAGCGTACCG
The DNA here is from genome assembly GCA_900318615.1 of uncultured Eubacteriales bacterium. Classification (GTDB taxonomy): domain Bacteria; phylum Bacillota; class Clostridia; order Lachnospirales; family Lachnospiraceae; genus Merdiplasma. The sequence continues at coordinate 22,496 of ONLK01000006.1, read as the reverse complement.
GAAACTGCAGAAATGTACTGCGGCGGTGCGGGAACGGACGGATTTTATTCCGGAGGTTGCCCTGATCCTCGGTTCAGGTCTGGGGGAATACGCCCGGAATATGGATGTGAGGTCGGAGATTCCGTATTCGGAAATAGAAGGTTTTCCGGTATCGACCGTACAGGGACACGACGGACGTTATCTGTTCGGATATGTGGAGAATGTCCCGGTGGTGTTAATGAAGGGCAGAGTCCATTTCTATGAAGGGTATGCTATGTCCGACGTGGTCCTTCCGACCCGTGTGATGGGAATGCTCGGGGCGAAAAAGCTGATCCTGACCAACGCAGCCGGGGCCATCAATACTTCGTTCCGCCCGGGCGATCTTATGATGCTGACCGATCACATCTCTTCCTTTATCAAAAGTCCTCTGATCGGACCAAACATCGATGAACTGGGAACCCGCTTCCCGGATATGAGCTACGTGTATGACTTAAAAATGAGGGACATCATCCGACAGGCAGCCCGCCGCACCGGGGTGGATCTGAAGGAAGGTGTGTACGTACAGTGTACCGGTCCGAACTATGAGACGCCTGCGGAAATACGCATGTACCGGACCCTCGGAGCGGATGCCGCCGGCATGAGTACGGTATGTGAAGCGATCGCAGCCCATCACATGGGCATGAGGACAGGTGCCATTTCCTGCCTCACCAACATGGCAGCCGGTATCCTTGACCGTCCGCTGAACCATCGGGAGGTACAGGAAACCGCGGACCGGGTGAAGGTTTCCTTTGAGAAGCTGGTTACGGAAATTGTCCGTGAACTTGGACAGACAGAATCAGGAGACCGGCAGTGAATAGAAAATGAGCTTAGAACTTAGAGCGAAAAACAGCGGTTCCGGAATGGAACCGCTGAAATTGATTAATGAGATTAATGAGATTAATGATAAGAAAACAGCTGCACAATATTCACACTCCGCTGTCTCCGTAGTTTGAAAGAACACGGGCGCTGGGGTCGCTGACGTTGCAGCCCGGCCAGGTTTTGTTTGGCATCCAGAAATCGACGATCATCTGCGCCTGCCCCGGATAGTATTTTTCGAAGATTTCCCGGTAGAGCAGGGATTCTTTGGTGAAGGGGGGGCGGTAGGTGTATTTGCTGCGTGCTTTTTCGTATTCCCCGTCGGTGTAGAGAGATTCGGCGTACTCCTGCAGATCGTCCTTCAGGGAGTGGCCCACAGCGTCGGAGAACGCGGCCTTCTGGCGCATCAGGATGTCGTGCGGAATGAGTGCATCCTTCTCAAAGGCATGACGCGGCAGATATTTTCCTATTCCGTAGGTATTCATCTTTTTCTGCGGATCGATGTGCATAACGTAGTCCACAAAATCAAGATCACCAAACGGGACACGGGCCTCCAGTGAGTTTACGGAGATGCAGCGGTCGGCGCGGAGCACATCGTACATATGAAGCTCCCGGATACGCTTTTCCGCTTCTTTCTGGAATTCTTCCGCATCTGGTGCAAAATCCGTATACTTGTAGCCAAAAAGCTCGTCGGAAATTTCTCCGGTCAGAAGGACGCGGATATCTGTATTTTCATGGATCCATTTGCACACCAGGTACATGCCGATGGATGCGCGGATCGTGGTGATGTCCCAGGTACCGAGAGCGGCGATGACCGGTTCAAGAGCGTTGATGACATCGCTGCGGGAGATGATGACCTCGTGGTGGTTGCTGTGGATATATTCGGCTACCTCACGGGCGTATTTCAGATCGATCGCATCGATATCCATGCCGATGGAGAAGGTTTCCAGCGGCTTGTCGAGCATTTTCGCGGCAATACCGCAGACGAGAGAGGAGTCGAGGCCTCCGGACAGAAGGAATCCCACCGGCGTATCACTGTCCAGCCGTTTGCCTACGCCTTCTACAAGCAGGTCATGAATATTTCTGCAGATCGTCTCCACATCGTCCGTGGTATTGTAGGAGCGAATATCGCTCATGTCACGGTAGCAGGTAAACTTTCCATCGGCATAATAATACCCCGGAGGGAACGGCTTAATGCGGTCACAAAGGCCGACCAGGTTCTTCGGCTCGGAGGCAAAAATCGGATAGCCATCCTTATCTTCCCCGTAGTAGAGCGGCCGGATACCGATGGGATCGCGGGCGGCAATCCACTGATCGGTATCTGCGTCATAGAGAACCATGGCAAATTCAGCGTCCAGGTCACGGAACATGTCAACCCCCTTTTCCTGCCACAGTGGGATTAAAAGTTCGCAGTCACTGTTGCTGAGGAATGTGTATCCGATACGCTCCAGTTCCTTTTTGGTTTTACGAAATCCGTACAGCTCACCGTTGCATACGCAGATCTTGTTTCCGCGTACGAAGGGCTGCATACCTTTTTCCGTAAGGCCCATAATGACAAGACGATTAAAGCCCATATACCCGCGGTTATTATTCACATTGACGATCCTGGTCATATCAGGACCGCGGGATACAGTCTTTGCGAGAGAGGCTGCGACGGTTTTTTCATCGGCAGCGGGGTTTGTAAAAGCGAGTATTGAGCACATACGATGTCTCCTCCTGTTGTTGTTTGTTCAATGCGAAGAAGGCTCTGCCGGTCCTCCGGCCTTCCTTCTGTGCACTGTGACTGAAATAAAAAAGACAAGGATATCCCTTTCGGACATCCTTGTCTTTTCTCTGATTATTATTGCACCAGGACAAACCGGTGTCAATCAAACAAAAGTCAAAAGCGGATGGCAACGAATAAAATAAAGCCAGACAGGAAGAAAACTTTATTTTAAAAAGTATTCATGAAAAAACATCGTACCTTCGTGACGCTTTCGCGCCACTTCATGCCTCATGCAGGGCGTGTCAATAAGTCCTGCCACCACTCGCATGCAAGCATGCGTGGCGGCGGACTTTTGACACTGTAATCATTTTATCACCTCGAAACGGTCCTTATCCGTGTGAGTGGGAACCGCCGTCGGATACTTTCCGTCAAAGCACGCGCAGCAGAAGCTGTCCGGATCGGCCCCGGTCAGGTGGCGGGCATTTTCCACCGAAAGGTATCCCAGAGAATCCGCTCCGATCAGTTTACATATTTCAGGAATGGTGAGCCGGCAGGCGATCAGATTCTCCTTTGAATCCACATCGGTTCCGTAGTAGCAAGGGTTGAGGAACGGCGGTGCCGAGATGCGCACATGTACCTCGCTGGCGCCGGCCTGGCGGATCAGGTTGACAATCCGGGCAGAGGTAGTCCCGCGCACGATCGAGTCATCAATCATGACGACCCGTTTTCCCTCCACCGTACTGCGGACAGCATTCAGCTTCAGCTGAACCATTTTTTCACGGGTTTCCTGATCCGGAGCGATGAAGGTGCGGCCGATGTATTTATTCTTGATAAGGCCGATCCCGTATGGAATACCGGACTCCTCGCTGTAGCCGATGGCGGAATCAAGGCCCGAATCCGGAACGCCGATCACAACATCCGCATCCGCCGGATATTCCCTGGCAAGAAAACGGCCGGCGCGCCGGCGCGCCTCATGGACCGGGCAGCCTTCAATAATGGAATCAGATCTGGCAAAATATATGTATTCGAAGACGCATAGCTTTTTCGGTTTTCTGTCGCAGTGCGTTCTGATGGAACGGATTCCGTTTTTATCAGCCACAACCAGTTCCCCGGGCTCCAGATCCCGGATATAACGGGCACCGACGGTGTCCAGTGCGCAGGTCTCGGAGGAAAATACATAGCTTCCGTCCTCCAGCATTCCGCAGCACAGCGGGCGCAGACCGTATGGATCGCGGCAGGCCAGCAGCTTGGCGGGAGACATCATGATCATGGAAAAAGCACCGTCCAGCTGCCCCATGGCAGCACATACAGCGTCCTCTATGCTTCCGTATTTCAGCCGGTTCTGGATAATGATATAGGAAATAACTTCTGTGTCGCTGGTGGTCTGGAAGATGCATCCCTTCAGTTCCAGTTCCCGGCGAAGCTCAAAGGAATTGACAAGATTGCCGTTATGGCAGAGCGCCAGCTGGCCCTTGACATGGCGGACCACCATCGGCTGTGCGTTTTCACGTGCCTGGCTTCCGCTGGTGGAATAGCGGCAGTGACCTACGGCAATCTGGCCGCAGCCCAGCGCGGTAAGCTGTTCCGGTGTAAAAACTTCGTGAACCAGGCCGATATCTTTGTGATAGCGGATAATACGATCTTCATTGACGGCAATGCCGCAGGCCTCCTGCCCGCGATGCTGAAGGGCTGTCAGCCCGTAGTAGACCAGTTTGGCCAGCGGTTTCTTTTCCCGGGCATAGATGCCGAAGACACCGCATTCCTCATGAATTTCATGGCCGCTTATTGCTCCTGCATTCTTGTAGATTTTTGTCATGTTTGTCCTTTCCGAAGAAAATACCCGGCTGCAAATGCAGCCGCTCCCATGTTCACCTGTAGATTATTGCATAAATTGGTCCAAAATGGTATGATTTTTATCGAATTACGTATTTTTTACGCAGACAGGAAGGATTGCAGTATGACCGGGCATGAACATCCCCGGCAGAGGCGGAGGATATATGGATACATTGAAAGTGATGGTTGTTGACGATGAAGCACGTATGAGAAAGCTTGTACGGGATTTCCTTGTCAGAAACGATTTTGATGTTGTGGAAGCCGCAGACGGGCAGGAGGCGGTGGATAAATTCTATGAGCAGAAGGATATCGCACTGATCATTCTGGATGTTATGATGCCGAAAATGGACGGCTGGGAGGTTGTCCGTGAGATCCGGAAAACCAGTAAAGTCCCGATCATTATGCTGACGGCCCGAAGCGAGGAGAGAGATGAGCTTCTTGGCTTTGAACTCGGAGTGGACGATTATATCTCAAAACCCTTCAGCCCGAAAACGCTGGTGGCCAGAGTGGAAGCTATTCTTCGCCGCACGAACACGATCACGCCGGAGGATATTCTTAAAGCGGGCGCCATTGAAATCAACAAGGCTGCCCATGAAGTTAAGATTGACGGAAAGAATGTTGATCTTTCCTACAAGGAATTTGAGCTTCTGAGCTATTTTATAGAAAATCAGGGGATTGCCCTTTCACGCGAAAAGATTCTGAACAGCGTGTGGAATTATGATTATTTCGGTGATGCCCGGACCATTGATACGCATGTTAAAAAACTCCGTTCCAAGATGGGAGAGCACGGCGATTATATCAAAACCATCTGGGGAATGGGATATAAATTCGAAGTTTGCGAGTGATTCGTATGAAAAAGAACACACACCGTGTGAAAAATTCAATCTCCCGGCAGATCGCCGCTACTTTTATTATCCTGCTGGCAGCCCTGCTGGTGATGAATATGATTTTTAATTACTGTTTTCTCGGAAAGTTCTATCAGCATAAGCTGCAGAAGTCGCTGATTTCAGTTTACAGAGAGGTGAATGAAAATGTAACAAACAGCGGCATCAGCGACAAACTGTACAGCAGTGAATTCGCGGAGGAATGCGACGCCAACAACATCAACCTCGTGATTCTGGACAGCAATTTTCAGACGGTTCTAGGGCAAAGCGACATTATGATGGGACGTCTGTTCGGGTATATCACGAACCTGGAGCACGATGACGCGAAGGTACTGCGAAGAACAGACAATTATACCATACAGCTGAAGACAGACCAGGTGATGAACATGGAATACCTGGAGATGTGGGGACAGCTTGACAACTCCTATTATTTTCTGATGAGAATCCCGATGGCCTCCGTACGGCTTTCGAGCAGCATCTCCAACGAGTTCAGTCTGTATATCAGCCTTTTAGCTGCGGTTATCTCCATTTTCCTGGTCAACTGGCTTTCCGAGAGGATTGCCAAGCCAATCCGGGAGCTTTCGTACCTGTCGAAACGGATGGCAAATCTGGACTTTGACGCCAAATATGTCAGCGGCGGGGACAATGAAATCGGGCGGCTCGGCGAGAATTTCAATCAGATGAGCAAAACGCTGGAGACAACCATTTCACGTCTGAAGTCGGCAAACTATGAGCTGCAGCGCGACATCGAGCAGAAGAACAAAAACGAGCAGATGAAAAATGAATTTATCGCCAACGTTTCGCATGAGCTGAAAACACCGCTCGCCCTGATCTCCGGATACGCGGAGGGGCTGAAGGACTGCGTGAATGATGATCCGGAAAGCCGGGATTATTACTGTGATGTCATTATCGACGAGTCGGCGAAGATGACCAGCATGGTCAGAAAACTTTTGACGCTCAATGAGCTGGAATATGGCAGGGACAAGATTGAACTTAAGCGTTTTGATCTGGCGCAGCTGGTGCGCAACAAGGTGGAAGCCTCCCGGATCCTCGCCCAGGGAAAGGAAGCACAGATCACATACTATGGTCCGGAGGAACTGCATGCGTGGGGCGATGAGTTCAAGGTGGAGGAAATCCTGACCAACTATATCAGCAATGCGATCAATCATGTGGAGGGAGAGAAGAAGATCAGCGTTAACTGTGAGGTTCGAGGCGGAAAGGTTCGTACCAGCGTTTATAACACAGGCAGACAGATACCGGAGGAGGATCTGGACCGGATCTGGGATAAGTTTTTTAAGGTAGACAAGGCTCATTCCAGAGAGTACGGCGGCAGCGGCGTCGGGTTAAGCATTGTAAAAACCATTATGGATTCATTCCGCCAGAAGTACGGAGTGAAAAACCATGAGGACGGCGTGGAATTCTGGTTCGAGCTGGATGTGGCGGAAGGTGAACTGATTGATGAGGAAAAAGAGATGTAACGCCGGAACAGAAAAAACAGACGCCGGAGCTGTGAAGGTGAAGCTGGATACAGAAGCAATCTGCCTGAAAAGGAAAATCTGTCTGAAACAGGAAAATCTGTCTGAAACAGGAGACAAGAGCACATCATAAATGAAAAAAATTATAGTAATCGGCGGCGGCGCCGCCGGAATGACGGCGGCTGTCTTTGCAGCCGGCCCGGATGTACAGGTGGACTTATACGACAAAAACGAGAAGCTGGGGAAAAAAATATATATTACCGGCAAGGGGCGCTGCAATTTCACCAACGACTGTGAAACAGAGGACTGGGCGTCCCATGTATGTACCAATTCGAAGTTTATGTACAGTTCCTTTCACTCCTTTAACAATAAGGACGTCCTTGAATTTTTCAGTTCGCACGGCATGCCGGTAAAAATAGAGCGAGGGCAGCGGGCTTTCCCGGTATCCGATCACGCCAGCGATGTAACCAATGTTCTTGCACAGGAGATGAAACGCCGCAAGGTTCATATACATCTGAACCGTGGGGTGAAAAATGTCCTCAGTGAAGAGACAGAAAGCCCTCCGGAGGAAGTTTTCTGCGACGGGGGAAAAAAGCAGTCCGGGAGGGCCGTACACCGAAGGATCACCGGCGTTGAACTTGCCGATGGAACGAAAGTGCCGGCGGACGCCGTGATTGTGTGTACGGGCGGCCTTTCCTATCCATCGACCGGCTCAACCGGAGACGGATACCGCTTCGCGCAGGAAAACGGACACAGTGTAACGGAGTGTTCCCCGTCTCTTGTGCCGGTCAACGCGGCGGAGGAGGATATCAAGACCATGCAGGGGCTTTCTCTGAAGAACGTGCGCGTCTGGATCCGTGACGGAAAGAAAACATTGTATGATGATTTCGGCGAGATGATGTTCACGCATTTCGGAGTGACCGGCCCGCTTATTCTGACGGCAAGTACAAAGATCCAGAAGGAGCTTAAGAAGAAAAACCTCACGCTGCATGTGGACCTCAAACCGGCCATCACACAGAAGCAGCTGGATGACCGTTTTCTTCGCGAGTTTGCCGGGGCAAAAAACAAGCAGCTTAAGAATGTACTGGGAACGCTGTATCCTTCCACGATGGTTCCGGTAATCATTCAGCGAAGCGGCATACCGGACGGCACGGAGATCAATGCGGTAACCAAAGAGCAGCGCCGGCGTCTGTGCAGTCTGACCAAGGATTTTACGGTGACGCTGACATCCCTGCGGGGCTACAGCGAAGCGGTTATCACCCGGGGCGGCGTAAGTGTACGGCAGATTGACCCGGCTTCCATGGAATCCAGGCTTGTTTCCGGTCTGTATTTTGCCGGTGAAGTTCTGGATGTCGATGCGGTGACCGGCGGATTCAATCTGCAGATTGCCTGGTCAACCGGAGCTGCCGCCGGAAGAAGCGCCGGCAGCACGGGAGGATATATTCAGACACGGAGGAGAAATCATGAGTTTTAACATAGCCATTGACGGACCGGCCGGAGCCGGGAAAAGTACGATCGCCCGCAGAGCGGCGGAGGAACTGGGGTTCATGTACGTGGATACCGGTGCCATGTACCGCACCATTGCCCTGTATCTGCTTCGAAGCGGTACGGATATGGAGGATGAAAAAAAACTGCGTCTTGCCCTGGATCATATGAATATTTCCATAGATTATCAGGACGGGGTGCAGCAGATGTATCTGAACGGAGAGAATGTCACCGGGCTTATCCGCACGGAGGAAGTCAGCTGTATGTCCAGCCGCTCGTCCGCAAAACCGCCGGTAAGGGAGAAATTGCTGAAACTGCAGCGGGATCTGGCGGCACGGTATAACGTGATTATGGATGGAAGAGATATCGGGACAGTTATTCTGCCAGAGGCACAGCTTAAGGTTTACCTCACCGCCAGCGTGGAAGAAAGAGCACGCCGGCGCTGCCGGGAACTGCTTGAGAAGGGAGAAAACGCGGATCTTTCTGAAATTGAGAAGGACATCCGGGAACGGGACTACAGAGATATGCATCGTAAGACGGCACCTTTGAAGATAGCGGAGGATGCCGTATATGTGGATAGTTCCGATATGACGATCAATGAAGTAATCGGCAGGATCACGGAGCTTGCCAGAAAGCGGATGGGAAGTGCCGATGAAGGTTGAAGTAGCCCGAAGCGCCGGATTTTGCTTCGGAGTCAGGCGCGCCGTCGAAATTTGCGCTCAGCAGGCACAAAACGGTAAAAAACCCGTCTATACCTATGGCCCGATCATACACAACGAACAGGTCGTATCCGGGATGGAAAAGAAAGGGGTTCATGTTATCAATGGACCGGAAGAACTTGGCCGCATCACCAGGGGAACTGTGATCATCCGTTCACACGGAGTCGGGAAAAAGATATACGATCAGATCAATGCGCAGGGGCTTGCACTGGTGGATGCAACCTGCCCTTTTGTGAAGAAGATTCACCGGATTGTACAGGAGCGCACATCCAGGGGAGAAGAGGTTGTGATTATCGGAGATGCCCGCCATCCGGAGGTTGAGGGAATTGTAGGATGGGCCCGGGGACCGGTGACGGTTATTGGAAATGAGCAGGAGGCACGCGCGTTCGCTGAAGCTCCGGAAAATTCCGGATCACAGATAAAAAAGCTCACTATTGTGAGTCAGACGACATTTAATTCTTCAAAATTTCACAATCTAGTTGAAATAATCCGGAAAAAGCGATATTATGTCCTTGATATTTTGAATACTATCTGCAATGCAACTGAGGATCGCCAGGCAGAGGCAAAGGAACTTGCATCCAGATCGGACGTGATGATCGTCATCGGCGGGAAGAACAGTTCCAACACGCAGAAGCTGTTTGAAATATGCAAAAGGGAATGTGAAAATACTTACTATATACAGTCACTCGCTGATTTGGATATTCGGCTATTGCCATCCATGAGTTGCGTAGGTATCACAGCCGGGGCGTCCACCCCAAATAACTTAATCGAGGAGGTTTCACAGGAATGTCAGAAATGACTTTTGACCAGATGTTGGACGAATCATTTAAAACAATTCACAATGGAGAGGTAGTCGAAGGTACAGTCATCGATGTTAAACCGGACGAAATCATACTGAATATCGGCGGAAAATCGGACGGCATCATTACCCGTCAGGAGTATTCCAACGACAACAGTGTTGATCTTACAGAAGTTGTTCATGTCGGCGATACCATGGAAGCCAAGGTTATGAAGGTTAACGATGGCGACGGACAGACACTTCTCACATACAAGAGACTGGCTGCCGAAAAAGGCAACAAGAAACTGGAAGAGGCTATGGAGACAGGCGAGGTTCTGAAGGCACCGGTGGTTCAGGTGCTGAAGGGCGGACTGATTGCGGATGTTGAGGGCGCAAGAGTCTTCATTCCGGCAAGCCTTGTTTCCGATACGTATGAAAAGAACCTGGACAAATACAACGGTCAGGAAATCGAATTTGTCATTACCGAGTTCAACCCGAGAAGAAGAAGGATCATCGGAAACCGCAAGCAGATTCTGGTGACGGAGAAGCAGAAGCTTCATGATGAGCTGTTTTCAAGAATTCAGGCCGGCGATGTTGTAGAAGGCACCGTTAAAAATGTGACTGATTTTGGTGCATTCATCGATCTTGGCGGCGCTGACGGGCTTCTCCATATTTCCGAGATGAGCTGGGGCCATGTTGAGAATCCGAAGAAGGTCTTCAAGGTAGGCGAAAATCTTAAGGTTCTGATCAAGAGCATCAATCCGGAGAGCGGCAAGATTGCCCTTTCTCTGAAATTCCCGGATTCCAATCCGTGGCTTACAGCAGCGGACAAATATCAGAAGGATGCCGTTGTTTCCGGTAAAGTTGCCCGCATGACGGACTTTGGTGCATTTGTCGAACTGGAGCCGGGCGTTGACGCACTGCTTCATGTTTCCCAGATTTCCCACAATCATGTGGACAAGCCGAGCGATGTACTGCAGATCGGTCAGGAAATTGAAGCGAAGGTTGTTGAGTTCAACGGCGAGGACAGAAAGATCAGCCTGAGCATGAAGGCTCTGGAAAACAATAGTCAGGAACCGGCGGATGAATCCGTGGAAGAGGATTCAACAGAGGAATAATCCGCGAACGAAAAGAAAGCCGCTGGCGGCAATAGAATGTAACACTCAGGGACAGGAAGCGCAAGCTGCCTGTCCTTTTTTCAGGGACAAACTCCGGCAATCCGGAGAAGGAACCGGAAACCCGGAACCGGCTTCAAAGATCCGGGAGCAGGAACCGGAAATCCGGAACCGGCCACAAGGATCCGTGGACGGGCTTCCTGGATCAGGGATCTGTTTCGGGAGGGGGAATGAGCATGAAAGACAAAAGCAGAGGCGGCAGAAACAGGTCCGGGAGAAGAAGCGGTAAAATCATGCTTCCGGCGGCCGCTTTTTTTCTGGCAGGTATGTTTTCGGCTTTGACGTTAACGGCGATGGCATCTTCTTTCCCAGTCTCCGGTCAAAGCAAGCTTCAAAGCACCGAAACAGCGCTGTGCGCCGGAACGTCAGCTCCGGATACCGGTATTTCAGAAGCGGAAAGCGGAACGTCAGCTCCGGATACCGGCACTACGGTATCGAAGCGTACGCTGAAAGAGCTTTTGCAGACAGCGCTGGAGCCGGCAGGCTCAACGATGTATGTGTGGGGCGGAGGATGGAATAAAGCGGATACCGGAGCCGGCACAGAGGCAAGAACGATCGGAGTCAGTCCGCGCTGGGAACGGTTCTTTCTGGAACAGGATTCCTCCTATGATTACCATACTACACGCTATCAGATCCATGATGGTCTTGACTGTTCCGGTTATATCGGCTGGTGTATTTACAATGTCATGAACACGAAAAACGGGGAGAGCGGATATGTTATGAAGGCACAGGAAATGGCTTCCGATTTTGCCTCCCGCGGCTGGGGAAAATATATTTCCCGATCCAGGGTGATTGATTACAAGGCCGGTGATATCATGAGCAGTGCCTGTCAGGACTGCGGACACGTATGGATGGCGGTCGGCTCGTGCGGCGACGGCAGTGTGGTCATTCTTCATTCCAGCCCGCCGGGAGTACAGCTGAACGGTACACCCGCCGGGGATGGAACAGCGGACAGTCAGGCAGTGAAACTTGCACGATACTACATGGAAAAATATTATCCGGACTGGTATAAAAAATACCCTGACTGTGAAAGAGGTTTTTCCTATCTGGAGGACTACGCACAGTTTCGATGGGATGTAAGCGGAAACAGCGTCATGTCCGATCCGGACGGTTACCGCAGCAAGGATGCGGACGCCATACTGAAGGATCTTCTTGGCGAATAGCATCCGGGGCTCCCGGGAGGATCAGTGAGCAATCCAGTTTTCCCAGTCGCGGATCATGGAGGCCCGGTCATCGAAATAATCAATTCTCATGGCATGACGGACGGCATTCAGCGTTTCATTCGTTGTCTGGCGGGCATGTTCTGTACCGGTCAGCAGAATGTCATAGACATCCGGAATATTTTTTTCCCATTTCGCTCTCTCGGCGCGAATCGGAGAAAGGAGTTCTTCCATGACCCGGATCAGGAACTTTTTACACTTCACGTCGCCCAGACCGCCTTTGCGGTAGTGTTCCTTCATCTCATCCAGATTTTGATATTCCGGGAGATAGGTGGCGAACTGATCTTCACGGCAGAAGGCATCCAGGTACGTGAAGACCATATTTCCTTCAACGTGGCCGGGATCGGAGATATTGATGTGTTCCGGATCGGTGTACATACTCATGACCTTCTGCTTTACACTCTTTGAATCATCGGAAAGATATATACAGTTGCCGAGAGATTTGGACATTTTCGCTTTTCCGTCAATACCCGGCAGACGGCGCTGGGATTCGTTTTCCGGAAGAAGAATTTCCGGTTCCACCAGTACATCGCAGTGGTACGTGGTATTGAATTTACGGCAGATTTCACGGGTCTGCTCAATCATCGGCTCCTGGTCTTCACCGGCAGGAACCGTGGTGGCGCGGAACGCGGAAATATCGGCAGCCTGGGAAACCGGATAGGTGAAGAAACCTGCCGGCAGGCCGGCTGTGTTATCGTTGATCCCTTCGGAATCAGAATAGCCGCGCAGCGTCATTTCATTTTTAACCGTAGGGTTCCGGCTCAGGCGCTGGGTGGTTACAAGGTTCATATAGTAGAAGGTCAGCGCATGCAGAGCGGGGATACCGGACTGAATGCAGATGCTGGTCTTGTCCGGATCAATTCCGATGGAAAGGTAGTCCAGGGCAACTTCAATGATGTTGTCACGGATTTTATCCGGATGATCCCAGTTGTCGGTCAGCGCCTGGTCATCAGCCACCAGAATATTGATCTCATCGAACTTCCCGGAGTTTTGAAGCTCCACACGGCGCTGCAGCGAGCCGACATAGTGGCCCAGGTGCAGCTTTCCCGTGGGGCGGTCTCCGGTGAGAATTACTTTTCTTTTCGAATCTTTAGCTTCCATAATCGTGTTCTCCAAAAGACATAATTTGTAATTACGTGTATCAAAGGTCTGCCGCCGCCTGCACGCAGGCAGGTGTGATGGCTGACTCCTGACACGGCAAACAGATTATAACATAAATACAGCCTTCTGCGTTAACAACTACCGGGCAGGGGAGAGAAACAGTGTCCGGATGACAAGACGGGCGTAGTCATTCAGAAATTCTCCGTTTGCCAGATCTTCCCTGGAAAGCTTCAGCCAGGCAGTGCTGTCCTCATAGCTTTTGCGGAAAACAGGCTGATAGACGGCTGGCTGAGGCTGCGGCAGGAATACCCCGCGGACATGCTCATAGCAATTCTGAGGCGTGGCATTCTTCCGGTACGGACGGCCGACGTATCCGGATACACTTTTATGGATAGCCCTGTCTTCCTCCGGAAGATAGTAGTAATCCCGGTAATTTTCAAAAAAGTAGAGCATATCTCCCCGCCAGAGCGGCATGAGGAGCGAGGCTGTCTTATCCTTCAGCATCAGAAGGGCCGATCCATGCTGCCGTGTCACGGGAACCGGGACGGGAGATGCCAGCGTGCATCGGAAAATCAGATCAAAGGTTTCGTCCGGGTGCTCGGAAATTTCTGCTCTGAAACGGGCGGATCCAGAAGAATGTCCTGAAACAGAATTTTCTACCGCAGGGGTATCCTCCGGCAGGACTGCCGTATCCGGTCCGAGGGAGCGAAAGAAATCCGTGTAGGCATACATACGAATCAGAAGAAACATTCCGGCGACATCCTCCCGGTTATGGAGCAGCAGAAGATGAAGAAGACCGTCGTCTCCGGTCAGGCAGAACTTTCGATATACGGCAATCAGCCTTCCGCCGTCGTATTCATCTTCCCTTTGCCGGCCGAGAAATACTTCCAGAAATTTCTGATTCATGTGGGACAGATTTAGAAATTTACGCAGCCCTCTGACGTCCTGATAGATGTCGACGGAAGCAATGGTATCAAACGGCGATGGAAGGCCGTACTGCTCATACTTTTCCTTCATGTACGGAATGTCAAACCGGTTTCCGTTAAAGTGAACAAGAACGGAAAAATGAGAAAGCAGCTCGCGGAAGGACCGGAGCAGCTTTGCCTCTTCCTCCGGACGGACAGACATGTACTGACGTATCTTCCATGCGCCGGCTTTGTCCTGAAAAGCGCATCCGACCATGTAAAGATGGGAAGCGGAGGCCTTAAAGCCGGTGGTTTCAATATCGAAAAAAAGAACATCTTCCGCCAGGGTGCACAGACGGAGATATTCTTCCAGACCATCCTGAGCGGATGGGAGAATTTCAGCCAGAGTATGTTCATCGGTAATCATTTTATGTACCTCCCTGAACACGGAACAGCTCCCTGTGTTGCGTGTTCAGCATTATTCTAGCATACTTTATGCGTACAACGTCTGAAATTGTGATAATATGATTACGGTGACAGAAAGTCCATCACCACGCATGCCTGCATGCAGGTGGTGATGGACTTTCTGACATGTTCCACAGGAGACGCGCAGTGGCGCGTAATCATAATTATCTTGGAGAATACGAGGGTTTGATGTATGGAAAAACCAGCACTTGTTATTATGGCGGCCGGAATGGGAAGCCGGTACGGCGGGCTCAAGCAGATGGATCCTATTGATGAACAGGGACATTTCATCATGGACCTTTCACTGTATGATGCCAGAAAAGCCGGATTTGAGAAAGTCGTTTTTATCCTGAAAAAGGAAATGGAGAAGGATTTCCGGGAAACGATCGGAAACCGGGTCGAAAGACAGATGGATGTGCACTATGTTTTTCAGGATATCCGCGATATCCCGGAGGGCTTTGAAGTTCCGGAAGGAAGAGTGAAACCGTGGGGCACCGGCCACGCCGTTCTGACAGCCGCTCCGGCCGTTCACGGACCGTTCGCGGTTATCAACGCCGACGATTATTATGGAGATACGGCTTTTCGCCTCACGTACGATTATCTGTCGGAGCACGGGCAGGACGGCGGCGGCAGTTACCACTACATGATGGTCAGTTACATTTTGAAAAACACGCTGACAGAAAACGGATATGTCTCCCGCGGTGTCTGCACGGTAAATAAGGACCGGTACCTTGAGGATATTGTGGAGCATACCCGGATCATCCGCACAGAAAACGGTGCGGCTTTCTCGGAGGATGAAGGAAAAACGTGGCAGGATATTTCCCCGGAAAGCGAAGTATCCATGAATATGTGGGGCTTTACGCAAAGCTGTATGGAAGAACTGAAGGACCGTTTTCCTAAATTCCTGCGAAAAAATCTTCCGGTAAATCCACTGAAATGCGAATTTTACATCCCCTCTGTGGTGGATGACCTTCTGAAGGAGGATAAGGCGGACGTCAGAGTGCTGAATACACCCGATGTGTGGTTTGGCGTTACCTACCGGGAAGACAGGCAGAAGGTCATCCGTTCACTTGGAAAAATGAAGGCGGAAGGAAAATATCCGGAGGAATTCTGAGGAATACTATTCCAGGCGGATCGGGTTCTGATAGCAGCTCCTGGCCGCTTTCAGGGTTTCGGACATAATGCGGATGCCGGCGGAAGAGATGATGACGAGACGGGTTTCGTCTACGGGCTGATCCCAGGCTTCAATGCGGCATTCGTCCCCGACGAGGCTGACGTTCTTTACGCCGTCCGTGGTTTTCACAAAGCCCTTGATCCGGTATGTGAAACAGGCGATCGTTCGTACGAACGTGTCCAGTTTTTCCGGATCAGCGGCTTCTTTTGTTACCAGAGTGATGGAAGTGGGACGGGTGGTGACGGTGTTGGTGCTTTCCTCCGGAGCGGGAGCTGCGGGGGCTTCCGACGTCAGAATTTCTTTCAGTGATACATTGGCGAAGGTGGCGGGATAAATAGGAATGGAAGGATTCAGTTTGTGAATCATCTCAATATCCGCGGCCAGCTCGTCATCGTCAGCCAGATCCGTCTTGTTCAGGATGGCAGCGCGGCTGTATCTGATCTGGCGCTGCAGGGAAACCAGGACGCCGGCATGGTTTACGAAATTGAGGGCATCGACCAGGCAGATGGCGCCCAGGTAATCTGATTATGAGCACCTGAAGAAGCCTCTGATTGAGGTCTTCACCCTTGATTCCGCTCAGTGCGCGGCCTGCACGTACATGATGGCGGCCGCCAATGAGGCGAAGGAGTACTTCGGCGACAAGATTGAGGATATCGTTGAGTATAAGTACACAATTCGGGAGAATACGGTACGCTGTGCGAAGATGGGTATCCGA
This sequence comes from uncultured Eubacteriales bacterium, assembly GCA_900318615.1. GTDB lineage: Bacteria > Bacillota > Clostridia > Lachnospirales > Lachnospiraceae > Merdiplasma. Next base: position 6,028 of record ONLK01000006.1, on the reverse strand, counting down.
AACCTGCCCACCATGTGTATCAACGGCAGGATCGCTCATGTCTCCATGATTCCCGACAGAGAAGAGCTTCATAAAGAGATAGAAGCTCTCCTGCAATAGAAGCTCTTCTGCAATAGAAGCTCTTCTGCAATAGAACCTCCCTTGACGGACAAAGAGGTGCTGCGGCACCTCCCGGCGAAGTCAAAAACCGCACCAGATGCCGGGAAATTCTGGTGCGGTTTTTTTAATTAATCCGGTATACTCCTTTGTCTGCGGAGCGTGCGGTCTCCCTGCCGGAGATCAGAAAAAATTCAGGATGAACATCGTTTGAAAAACATCGTATAAAGAAATCAATAAACATCTTGTCGAAACCCCTGATTTGTGAGAAAATAATCAAAACGAGCGCCAATGGGCACTCGTCCAGATCATTTGATTTGAAAGGAGTTTAAAATGGTTTATTCACGCGAAGTTGAAGACATGTGCCCCGTAACTCAGGGCGTACACCATGGCGCTGCTCCTATTCCGGAAGAGGCAAAATGGGTTCAGTCAAAGGAAGTTAAGGATATTTCCGGATATACACACGGTGTTGGCTGGTGTGCTCCTCAGCAGGGCGCCTGCAAGCTTTCCCTTAATGTTAAGGAAGGCATCATCCAGGAAGCTCTGGTCGAGACAATCGGATGCTCCGGAATGACGCATTCAGCAGCTATGGCGGCTGAAATTCTTCCGGGCCTTACCGTGCTGGAAGCACTGAACACGGACCTTGTATGCGATGCCATCAACACCGCTATGAGAGAGCTGTTCCTCCAGATTGCCTATGGCCGTTCACAGTCCGCATTTTCCGAGGACGGACTTCAGATCGGTGCAGGTCTTGAAGACCTTGGAAAGGGCCATCGTTCCATGATCGGTACAACGTACGGCACTCTGAAAAAGGGCCCCCGTTACCTCGAACTTACAGACGGATATATCACTGACCTTGCTCTTGATGAGAATGATGAGATCATCGGTTACAAATATGTAAACTTCGGAAAGATGATGGACTTCATCAAAGCCGGTGACGATGCGAACACAGCTCTCGGAAAGGCTTCCGGTTCTTACGGACGCTGCAAGGATGCTGTCAGGTTCATCGATCCGAGAAAACAGTGAGAGGGAGGACTTTAGAAATGGCAGAAGAATTATTTGAATCTTATGAGAGAAGAGAGCCGCAGATCCTTGCCGCAATCAAACCGTATGGAATTAATTCCATTCAGGAATGCAGGGACATCTGCGATAAAGCCGGAATTGATGTTTATCATCTGGTAGAAGGCATTCAGCCGATCTGCTTTGAAAATGCAAAATGGGCTTACACCGTAGGTGCTGCCATCGCCATCAAAAAGAACTGCCGCAGAGCAGCGGACGCAGCTGCAGCCATCGGTGAAGGGCTTCAGGCATTCTGCATCCCCGGATCAGTGGCGGACCGCCGGAAGGTAGGTCTTGGCCATGGCAATCTGGGCAAGATGCTTCTGGAAGAGGATACCGAGTGCTTCGCCTTCCTGGCCGGTCATGAATCCTTCGCAGCAGCGGAGGGCGCCATCGGTATTGCAGATAAAGCGAATAAGGTTCGTAAAAAACCGCTTCGCGTAATCCTGAACGGACTAGGAAAGGATGCTGCAAAGATTATTTCCCGTGTAAACGGCTTCACATTTGTTGAGACCGAGTACGACTATTACACCGGAGAACTGAAGATCACGAACGAGATCTGCTACTCCAGGGATCCGGCATCTCCGCGCGCAAAGGTTCGCTGCTACGGCGCAAATGACGTTCAGGAAGGCGTTGCCATCATGTGGAAAGAAAACGTTGATATCTCCATCACCGGAAATTCAACGAACCCGACCCGTTTCCAGCATCCGGTGGCAGGTACCTACAAGAAGGAGCGTCTGGAAGCCGGGAAGAAATACTTCTCCGTTGCATCCGGCGGCGGCACAGGCCGTACACTTCATCCGGATAATATGGCAGCCGGTCCTGCTTCCTACGGTATGACGGATACCATGGGACGTATGCATTCGGATGCGCAGTTCGCAGGATCTTCCTCCGTGCCCGCGCACGTTGAAATGATGGGTCTGATCGGCATGGGCAACAACCCGATGGTTGGCGCAACCGTATCTACCGCCGTTTCCGTAGAGCTTGCGGCAGAGCAGGGCAAATTCTGAGAAGCGGCTGGAAACCAGAATAATACGAATAATTAAATAATAATAACCAGTGGCCCACAGTGAAAATTGTGGGCCATTCTTAATATTATGTTTACCCCTGACCGGGGAGAGGAAGACATGAAGATTGTTCTTGAGAATCTGACAAAAAAATACCCCAACCGGAACCGGAAGATCAGAGAGGATGTCGTTGCGGTTGATCATTTTAACTTTGAGATTCCGGACGGGCAGCTGGTCAGTCTGCTGGGACCTTCCGGCTGCGGAAAGAGCACAGCCCTGAATATGATCTGCGGGCTTGAAAAACCAACCGGCGGGAAGATCTATTTCGGAGATGATGACGTAACCTTGCTTCCGCCGGAAAAACGCGGTGTCGGAATGGTGTTTCAAAGTTATGCGCTGTATCCGCATCTGACCGTGCGCAAAAACATCATGTTTCCGCTGGAAAATCTGAAAGGAAGCCGGAAGCTGAGCCGGGAAGAAATGAACCGTAAGGTGGAAGAAGCAGCCCGGCTGGTACAGATCGATGACCTGATGGACCGCCGGCCGAACGAAATGTCCGGAGGGCAGCAGCAGCGCGTGGCCATTGCCCGGGCGCTGGTGAAAATGCCGAAGGTGCTTCTGCTTGATGAACCGCTGTCCAACCTGGATGCCCGGCTGCGCATTCAGACACGTGAAGAAATCCGCCGCATTCAGAAGAAAACCGGGATCACCACCGTGTTCGTTACGCATGATCAGGAGGAGGCAATGAGTATTTCCGACCGGATGGTCGTCATGAAATCCGGCGTGCTTCAGCAGATCGGAAAACCGCAGGACATCTATGATTCTCCGGACAATCTGTTTGTCGCCAGATTTCTCGGGAACCCTCCCATCAACGTATTTGAGGGGAGAATCCGGGATAAGGTTCTGTTCATCGGAGAGGATCCGGTGGCAGATCACATTGAAGCCGCGGATCAGAAGGTATATGCCGGCATCCGTCCGGAAGGATTTGTGCTGGACGAAAACGGTCCTCTGGTATGCCGCCTGAAATCGCTGGAGGTTCTGGGAAGAGATACAAGTATTGTATCAGCCCACGATCAGATGGCGGGGACACAGATCCGCTCGATTATTTCCGCGGAAAGAGCGGTGGATACGACGGGAAGAACGGTTTCATTCACAGTAAAGCCGAATAAACTGTTTCTTTTCAATCATGAAACGGAAAAACGCATTCCGGCGGAAGGAATGCAGGCGGTCCGGAAAGGCTGAGCCAAAGGAGACATTATGGACAAGAAAAGCTGGAAGGGCTGGCTGTATCTGCTGCCGGCCCTGATATTTCTGGGGGTATTCATGCTGTATCCGATGGCCGATGTGCTTGTCTACTCCTTTGAGGAAGGCTTTAATTCGGCCTCGCAGAGCTATTCCGGGACGGGACTTTACAATTTTTCCTACGTCCTGCATGATCCTTACTTTCTGCAGGCGCTGAAAAACACGTTTATCCTGGTGATCATTACGGTTCCCGTATCCACCGGGATGGCTTTGCTGATTTCAGCGCTGCTTTGTTCCATCCGGAAGCTGCGGGAGTTTTTTCAGACGGTCTTCTTCCTTCCGTATGTGACCAATACCCTGGCGGTCGGCCTGGTGTTTATGATTCTGTTTAAGAAAACGCCGTATTCGGACGGCTTTGTAAACAGAATTCTGCACTTTTTCGGAGGAAATACGGTCGATTTTATCGAGGGGCCGTACTGGGCGAAAATGCTGGTGATGTGCCTGTATACCATCTGGATCGTCATGCCGTTTAAGATCCTGATCCTGACCAGCGCCATGGCCAGCGTGAATCCGGACTACTACAAGGCGGCCAGAGTGGACGGAACTTCCTCCCTGCGCATTTTCTGGAGGATTACGATCCCCATGATATCCCCGATGATTTCCTATCTGGTGATTACCGGCTTCATTGGTGCGTTCAAAGCCTACAGCGACGAGGTCGCTATCTTCGGAACAAACCTGAACGCTGCCGGCATGAATACGCTGGTCGGCTATATCTACGACATGCTCTACGGAGACAGCGGCGGGTATCCGAGCTACGCTAGTGCTGCGGCGCTGATCCTTTTTGCGATCGTTTTTACAATCACGGTGATGAACCTGATGGTCCGCAAAAAAACGAATTATCTGTCGGAGGGCTGAGAAGATGAGCAAGATAAAAAATGAACGCCCTACTCATCAAAAGAGCAGTGCGGTCTCCCAGGGAGCCGGTTACGATGCAGCCGGACGAAAAGCAGCCGGAAGAGGAAGGCTTAAAAAGGTGATTGCCGGCATTGGGCTTTCCATCTGGGCTCTCATTGTTCTTTTTCCGTTTTACTGGATGATTCTGACTTCTGTAAAAAGCTACGGCTCTTACAATTCGGAGTATATCCCGAAGCTGTTCACATCATCCCCGACGTTTGAAAATTATATTTCCGCGTTCACCCAGGTGCCGCTGGCGCGGTATTTCCTGAATACGGTGATTTTCACTGTGGTTACGACGGCACTGATGCTGACCGTCGTCGTGCTGGCGGCTTTTGCCTTTGCAAGGCTGAACTTTTATGGCCGCGACCTGATGTTTACGCTGTTCCTTGCGCTGATGATGATTCCAAATGAGCTGGTCATCATCACAAACTTCGTGACCATCACAAACTGGAAAATGAGGAATACCTATGCCGGCCTTATCCTGCCATCGGTTCTCTCGGTCTTCTATATTTATCTGCTGAAGGAAAATTTCGAACAGGTGCCGGATGAACTTTACAAGGCTGCAAAGGTAGACGGAACCAGTGATATGAAGTATCTGCTGAAGGTACTTCTTCCGATCTGCCGGCCCACCGTCATTACCATCACCATTCTGAAGGTGATTGAATGCTGGAATTCCTATGTGTGGCCCCGGCTGATCACCGATGATCAGAACTATTTTCTGGTATCGAACGGAATCCAGGAGATTCGTGAAAACGGCTTCGGCCGGGAGAACATTCCGGCTATGATGGCGGCAGTGGTTGTTATTTCCGTACCTCTGATTATTCTGTTCCTGATCTTTCACAGGAAGATTATGGCGGGTGTGTCGAGAGGAGGAATCAAGGGATGAAGCGGAAGTATGATTCCGGGAAAATGAGGGCGGCACGGGTGCTTTTTGCTGCCGCCGTGACGCTGTGCGCGTTTTTGCTGGCCGGCTGTCACGGGAAAAAGAGCACCACCGCCTTTCAGGTGCCGGATGCGTTCGATACCTCTGAAAAAATAGAGCTTACATTCTGGGCGAAAAATGATACGAACAAAAACCAGACAGCGGTCTATCAGAAGGCGATTTCGGATTTCGGAAAGATTTATCCGAATGTGACCATCAGCATCCGATTGTACACGGACTACGGGAAAATCTATAACGATGTCATCACGAATATCCCTACGGATACGACGCCGAACGTGTGCATTACGTATCCGGATCATATTGCTACGTACATAACCGGAGAGAACACGGTGGTGCCTCTGGATGACCTTATTTCAGATGAAAAATACGGGCTGGGAGGCAGCGAGGTGGCGTTTGATGCCCCGGCGGCCGACGAGATTATTCCGCAGTTTAAGGAAGAGTGCCGGCTGAACGGGCTGCTGTATGCCCTGCCCTTTATGCGTTCCACGGAAGCCTGCTATATCAATAAAGATTATGTGGAGGCGCTGGGCTACGAGGTCCCGGATGTGCTGACCTGGGATTTTGTCTGGAAGGTTTCCGAGGAAGCCGCAAAAAAGAATAAGGACGGCACCTACCGTCTGAATGGCCAGAAGATCATGATTCCGTTCATTTACAAATCAACGGATAACCTGATGATTCAGATGCTGCGGCAGCAGGGGGCCGGTTACAGCGACGAAACCGGAGA
>ONLK01000066.1 GCA_900318615.1 uncultured Eubacteriales bacterium | reverse complement strand
AAAAAGGTCTTCCGAACGGTTCTGATTATTCTGCTTATTATTCTGGCGGCGGGGGCTTGGATAGCCAGAAAAAGGGGAGTTTTTGACGGATCCGAAAGCGGTTCACAAAACGGTTTTTTACAGTATCGCAGCGCCGGAAGTATAGAACAGCTGAAGTCGGAGAAGGTTTCCCGCGGAAGTATCCGGTCCGTAGCGGAAGGCGACGGCGTGATCGAGGGAGCGGACAGCCAGGTTTTCACGGCGGATTATCCGCTCATGGTTGACGATGTCAAAGTGGAAAACGGTGATGTGGTGAAGGAGGGGGATGTGATTGCCACCCTGAATGAGGATTCCATCGAAGATCAGCTGGATGAGACTGCCGGTAAGCTGAACGAAGTAAATACCAGCATCGCATCCCTCGATGACAGCGGATCGGATGTACTGACAGCCCCTGTCTCCGGACGGGTGAAACGGATTTATATTCATTCCGGGGAAATGCTGTCGTCCGTCAGCGATGAATACGGAGGAATAATGGAAATTGCCGCGGACGGTCAGCTGAAGGTAGAGTTTGACTGCAGCCGGAAACTGACTCCCGGAGAGGATGTGACGGTTTCTTTCCTGAACTATGATGTGGACGGATATCTGCTTTCCTGCGCTGACGGAAAAGGAACAGCACTGATTGATGATGCCTATGAATATCCGGTGGATCAGACGGCTGTGGTAAAGGACAGTCAGGGAAATACACTGGGCGAGGGAGAGCTGAAATCAAACCGTCCGTATCTGGTGACCGCTTCCTACGGGAAAGCGGATGATATCCGGGTGGAACTGAATGCCCACGTTTCCGCGGGAGATACGCTTCTGACGCGCACAGAGCGGGCTTATAATTCGGATTACGAAGATTTGCTGGAACAGCGGCAGAAAATAATTGATGATCAGCAGAAACTGAACGCACTGAAAAAGAATCCGGAAATTACGGCCGGAGAGCGTGGGATTGTGTCCGATATCAATATTTCAGACGCTTCCATGATGACGGAAAAACAGGCGGTGTACACGATTATCAATACAGACCGGTTTTATCTGAAGGCTCAGATCGACGAACTGGACATTGCAGGAGTGCGCGAAGGACAGGATGCGGAAATTGTCTTTGATGCCATGGGGGATCAGACCTTCAAGGGTACGGTAGAGAAAATTTCCGCCATCGGAAACAATACAAACGGCGTGACCACATACACGGTTACAATTTCCGTGGACGGTACGGAAGACATGAAAACGAATATGAGTGCCACGGCGTCCATTGTGACGGACAGCCGCGACGATGTATTACTGGTGCCGGTGGATGCGGTGCAGACAAACGGATCTGAAAAATATGTGACAGTTCTAAAGAACGACGGAACCAGGCAGAACGTGGATGTTGAAACCGGACTTGTCAATAACTCCATGGCGCAGATCACGAACGGCGATATTTCCGAGGGGGATACGATCGTTGTGTACAGTTCATCCGCGGAAGAAGAACTCCGGAAGATGATGATGGGCGGTAATGAAACTTCCGGAAACAGCGCAGGCTCATCGTCATGACAGGAGGCTTGTTATGATTGAAATGCGTGGAATCAAAAAAATATATGAAGTCGGAGATGAGGAGGTACACGCACTTGACGGGGTGGACCTGACAATTCGCGACCGGGAGTTTGTCGCCATTATCGGTGCGTCCGGCAGCGGAAAATCAACGCTTATGAACATCATGGGCTGTCTGGACACGGCAGATGAGGGGACATATTTCATTGACGGGGAAGACGTGACGGATATGTCGGAGCACGATCAGGCGATTCTGCGAAACCGGAAGATAGGATTCATTTTCCAGCAGTTCAACCTTCTTATGAAATTGACCGCCTACGAGAATGTGGAGCTGCCGCTGATTTATCAGGGCGTCAGCGCGGGTGAGCGGCGAAGCCGCACGGAGGCGGCACTCGGGAGAGTCGGACTGAAGGAACGCATGCATCACCGGCCGAACCAGCTTTCCGGAGGACAGCAGCAGAGAGTCGCCGTGGCAAGAGCGCTTGTGACGAATCCATCCCTCATTCTCGCAGATGAGCCTACCGGGAACCTTGATTCAAGATCATCCGCAGATATCATGAAGCTTTTGAAGGAGCTTCACAAAAGCGGCAACACTCTTGTCCTGATTACACATGACAATCAGATCGCAGCACAGGCTCCGAGGCGTGTGCAGATCTTTGACGGCAGGATTGTCGCGGATACCGGCAATCCTTCGATTGCGCAGGCACACCGGCAGGAACTGGAAAAGATAAGTACATATGATTATGATAAAGCACAGGAGAGAGGCGCGGAATGAAATTTTCTCAGGCTTCGAAGATGGCCATTTCAACCATCCGGTCAAATAAACTGCGGACCTTCCTCACCATGCTCGGGATCATCATAGGTGTGATGGCCGTGACATTGCTGGTCTCCCTGGTGGAAGGAGCCACGAACAAGGTGACGGACAGCATGAACGATCTGGGGGGCGACGAGCTGGTGGTACAGATCACCAGCACGACAAAACGGCTGACGCTCCATGAGGTTGAGTCGCTGGAGGGAAGCAGCGGGATACAATATGTATCTCCGACCATTCAGGGATCCGATACCGCCGTAGCGGAAGGAAACAGCCACGATGTCAGTGTGGTGGGTATCACAGACCGTTACGGTGATGTGCAGGGACTCGATATTTTAAATGGCCGCACGTTCACACAGACGGACACCGACAATCGTCTGAATGTGGCGATTATCGGGTACGGAACCGCGGAAGATCTGTACGGAACTACGGATGTACTGGAACAGAATGTGCATGTACTGGGCCGGGATTATCGAATTGTCGGTGTGCTGAAGGATAAGGAAGACAGCATTGCCGGATCCGTCAATGACACGATTTACATTCCTCTCACCAATGCCCAGCGGTGGCTGAAATCCGTGAGCATTCAGAGCTTTTATGTGTCGGCACGGCAGGATCGTCTGAATGAGGCGCAGTCGCATATCCGCAGTTTCCTCATGGATAAATATGGGGATGACGATAACTTTTCTGTTGTGAACATGGCGGATGTGATGGATGTGATTGATCAGGTTATGGGGACGCTGGAGCTGCTGCTCGGAGCCATCGCCGGAATATCGCTGGTGGTCGGCGGGATTGGCATCATGAACATCATGCTGGTTTCCGTTACGGAGCGAACCCGCGAAATCGGTATCCGAAAAGCGATTGGTGCACAAAAGAGCGATATCGTGGTTCAGTTCCTGATCGAGTCAGCGGTGATCTCACTGATGGGCGGAGTGATCGGCATGGCGCTCAGTCAGCTGGTCCTTACGGTCATCAATCTGGCAAAACCCGGCTACAGCTTTGCCATCAGCGGATCGGTGGCGGCCGTCGCACTCGGCTTCAGTATTTTTGTGGGCATTGTATTCGGAATATATCCGGCGGCGAAGGCAGCCTCACTCAAACCCATCAATGCACTGCGCTATGAATAAACAGCTATATCGACGAAAAAATCAGAACAGCAGCAGGGGAAAGCACCGGTGCATAAAGAAATATACAGCGTGAATCGGAAACAAATCTGAAATAAGTACGGATGGACAGAAAGCAGGGAAACAGGAGGCTCGATATTCAGAAAATGGACAGAGTGGAGGATAATCGGAAGTTGGATACAGCAGGCGCAGAAGAATTGAAAAATCAGGACCCGGACAGGGATTTGATGTGGGAGCTGGTCCGTTCGGAACATCTGGTGAAGGATGAATGGATGGACTTTCGCCGCGAAACGTATCGTTTTCCGGACCGCCGCGAGAAAGGCCCGTTCTATAATTACAGCTGCAAAAGCTACGCGGTGGTTGTGGCGCAGGATGAGGAAGGAAAATTCCTGTGCGTGCGCCAGTATCGTCACGGGATTGGAGCAGTGACAACGGAATTTCCCGCAGGCGGGCTGGAATGCCCGGACGGAAGATCCTATCCGGACCGGGGGGAGCCGGTCGTCATGGAAGATCCCCTGGCTGCCGCGAAGCGGGAACTTCGCGAGGAAACCGGATATGTTTCCGATGAATGGAAACATCTGCTGACCGTTCCGTCCAACGCAACCCGGGCGGATAATTACGCCCACCTCTACTATGCCGGACACTGCCGGAAGGAAGGTACGCTGCAGCTGGACGATACGGAATTTTTGAATGTGCACCGGCTGACTTCGGAAGAAATTCAGCAGCTGATCGACAGCGGAAAATTTCAGCAGGCCATCCACATCCTGGCATTTCTGCTGGCCCGGAAAGAGTCAGAAAATTATTGAACAGCAAAACCTGAATACGGGTTATAATGAATCGGAGCTGCAATAACATCAGGAAAAACTGATCTGCCCCGGAAACGGACAGGCAAAAATCTTATCAGAGTCATCAGGGGGATGAATTATTTTGAAGAAGAATACATTGGCAGCCGGGATCCGCGACCTTCGCGACCGCATGAAACTGGATCAGAAATCTTACCGCGTTTATTCTATCCTGAGGGTTCTGGTCATACTGATTGCTGTTCGAAGCTTCTTTACAGGGAACTTTGAAAATGTGGCTCTCTGCCTTCTTTCCCTGGTACTGTTCCTCGGCCCGGTCTTTGTTGAAAAAACATTGAAAATCGACATTCCGCAGCTTTTCCAGGTTATTATCTACCTTTTTATCTATGCAGCCTGGATAATGGGTGAAATAGAAAATTACTATACGATTTTCCCGGGATGGGATACGATGCTGCATACACTGAACGGATTTTTGTGTGCGGCGGTCGGATTTTCCATGGTATATCTGTTAAACCAGAAGAGCGAAAACATCAATCTGTCTCCATTCTATCTGGCCATGGTAGCCTTCTGTTTCTCCATGACCATCGGCGTGATCTGGGAATTCTTTGAGTTTACCATGGATCAGGTCTTCCATCTGGACATGCAGAAGGATTTCATTGTAAAGACAATCAGCTCTGTGACACTGGATCCGAAAAATTCGCAGACGCCCTATGTGATCAACCACATTACAAGGACGATTGTGGAGACAGCCGACGGTTCACAGCACGTGATTGAGGGAGGTTATCTGGATATTGGCATCATTGACACGATGAAGGATTTGCTGGTCAATCTGGTCGGCGCCATTGTATTCAGCGTATTCGGCTACATCTATTTGAAACATGAGGAAGCGGCTGCCGGAAAAGCTGCCGCTGCAGCCATGGCACAGGCGGATGAGAAGATGACGAAGAAGGGACAGCGTATGGTTCAGACAGGCCAGATGATTGCGGATGGTTTCCTTGTAAAACCCCTGAATGAAACCGAGGTAAGAAAGCGCGAGGACGAAGTTCGCAAAATCAAGGATGAACAAAAGAAGGGGAAAGGGGAAAACAGCGGACAGAATGCCAGAAACCGCCGTAAAAGCCGCAGGCGCCGTAAGAAACAGGAAGCAAAGCTGAGCATGCAGCAGGAGGGACAGCAGCTGAAGCAGAGAACAGCGGAAGGAGAAAGCGAAGAATGAGGTTCGGGATCAGGGATGAGCTTGATCTGGAAAAGATTGCGGACAGCGGTCAGTGCTTCCGGTGGAAAAGAGAAGAAAAAGTGAATCCGGATGATGACAGCTGCCGGTACCTTATTGTGGCCCGGGATCATGTCCTTTCGGTGTGTCAGCATGGGCAGGTACTGGAGGCGGACTGCAGCCCGGAAGAATTTGATGCCATCTGGAGGGTTTATTTTGACCTGGATGAGAATTATGCAGCTATCCGGAGCCGGATCGATCCGGAAGAGGATCCGTGTCTTTACAGTGCAGCACAGTTATGCCGCGGTATCCGGATCCTTCGTCAGGATCCCTGGGAGATGCTGATTAGCTTTCTAATTGCACAGAACCGGAATATACCGGCTATAAAAAAGTCGATCGGACGGCTTAGTGAAAAGGCAGGACATCCGATGGAAGGGTATGGAGAAAACATTTACTCCTTTCCGGAGCCGGAAGAGCTGGCAGCCTTGTCGGAAGAGGAACTTCGAAGCTGCCGGCTCGGATATCGTGCGCCGTACATTTATGAGGCGGCACAAAAGGTGGCTTCCGGAAAAGTAAAATTGTCCGACATTGCGCAGATGCCGGACAAGGAGGCTCTCCTGTCCCTGAAGGAATTTAAAGGAATCGGGGATAAGGTAGCCAGCTGTATTTTACTGTTCGGATTTCACCGGCTTAATGCCTTCCCGGTGGATGTCTGGGTAAGACGGGCGCAGCAGTACTGCTATCCGGACGGTTTTCCATTTGAAAGGTTCAGGCCTTACTGCGGCGTCATGCAGCAGTATCTTTTCATGTATTTTCGCCAAAGGGCGCTGCTCACTGCGGATCCGCCAGCACGTAGGTGACGCTGACGGATGCGTCGATTTCGGCTATTCCCGGCATTACAGAGACTGCGGAGGAAGCCATGTCCGCCGTGACAGCTTCTGTATATCCGGAACTGTACTTAGCCTGAGGCTGAAAGGTGGTATCCTGATATCCTTCCCTGATGTCGGAAATACGATCCAGATTACGGCCGGAAGCTTCGGCAAGAGCCTGGGCCTTGTTTGCGGCATCGCTGACGGCATCCTTTAAGGCTTCCTTATAGAGATCATCGTAATTGCTGCAGGTGTAGGAGATGTCACTGGCGGAATTCGCGCCGGCATCAAAGGCGGCGGAGAGCAGTTTCCCGATGATGTCCACACTCTGAGCGCTGATGGTAAGCGATGTTTCCACCCTGTATCCGTTCAGAGCAGCGGTTCCGTTATCGTCATAGCTGTACTGGGGATAAAGCTGGTACCCGGAGGTCTTAATATTGTCGTCCTCCACATTCAGATTTTTCAGAGCAGCCAGCACAGCATCTGTTTTTTCCTTATTTTCATTCTCCGTATCGGTAACGGATTTTCCGTCTGTCTGTATACTGATCGTTACGGAAGCCTGATCCGGTACGGCAGTGACAGTTCCATTCCCGGTAACTTCGAGAGCATCGGACGTCTTTACGGTATCATCCGCATTGGCGGCAAGAACCGGTGTGCCCAGCAGGATAGCTGCGGTACAGACAGCAGCGGTTGCTTTACGTGCATGTTTTGTGATATATCTATTCATTGAACCCTCCTTTTCTGCCGGAGACGGAAACTACTTCCGCTGTCGTAAGCCGGAGCCTGTATTGGCCTGCTTTTTGTCCGGCCGGTTTCACTATATCAGCGGGAGGAGCCTGTATCAAGGAATATATCCTTAATTAAAAAGGGATTATCATTAATAAAATTCAGCGGCGATGCAATGCGGCGAATGTGTCCGTCATCTGCATCGAAGGCAGGAA
>ONLK01000035.1 GCA_900318615.1 uncultured Eubacteriales bacterium | reverse complement strand
GCAGGCAATCTATCCTGAGATCCTCTTGGCGGACATGGTCGTTTTCGCCTCTCCGATTTACTATTTCACGCTTTCGGCACAACTGCAGGCTGTAATCCACCGGACTTACTCGATAGATATTCCGAAGAACGTGAAGAAGGTCGCGCTGATCATGAGCTCGGGCAGCGCGTATGTGTATGGCCCCGCCATCACTCAGTATTATCAATCCATTGTTGAATACTGGGGCGTGGAGAATGCGGGAATCTATACAGCGAACGGAAAACAGAACAAATCAGAAGAAAAACGGCAAGAACTATACAGGTTCGGCAAGAGCCTGTGAGAAGAAAGGAGTTTTGACATGGCACTGAAAAGCAGACTGGGGTTTGGCATGATGCGGCTTCCGGTAAAGAACGGAAACCCGACCGACTTCGACTACGATGAACTGAACAGGATGGTAGATACTTTCATCGAGGCGGGTTACACCTACTTCGACACCAGCTACGTCTACCACAACGGAAAGAGCGAGGAAGCGACGCGCAAAGCAGTCGTAGAGCGTTATCCCCGCGACGCCTTCACCGTTGCCACGAAATTCCCCACCTTCAGCCTGGAGCGCGAGGATCAGATCGAGCCGATCTTTGCCGGGCAGCTTGAAAACCTCGGCGTGGACTATATCGACTACTATCTCCTACATAATTTCCAGACAGTTTATTATGATGGCATCGACGGCAAGGGCGGCATCGTGAAGACCGCGCACCTCTTTGATCATGCGAACAAGTGGAAAGCGGACGGAAAGATCAAGCATCTGGGATTCTCCTTCCATTCCTCTGCAAAGCTGCTGGACCGCATCCTGACCGAGCACCCGGAAGTGGAGTTCGTGCAGATTCCGTTCAACTACATCGACGCGGAGAGTGAGCTGGTGCAGGCGATGCGGGCTTATGAAGTGATCCGGAAGCATGGCAAGCTTGCGGTATTCATGGAGCCAGTTAAGGGCGGTGGTCTTTCTATGGTTCCCGCTGCGGTGGAGCAACGTCTGAAAGAGATGAATCCGAATGCAAGCATCGCATCCTGGGCAATCCGTTATGCAGGAAGCTTCGATGGCGTGATCTGCAATCTGTCGGGCATGTCCACGCTGGAGCAGGTGCGGGACAACATCAACAGCGTGCAGAATCTGGAGCCGCTCAGCACGGATGAAATGGTGCAGCTTCATGAAGTCGTAAAGCTCTACAAGAATGCCGGGCCAATCGGCGCGGATCTGGAGAAGTATCGCGGTCTGATTTATCATGGCGCACCTGTGACGGCTATTCTGGAGGCCTACAACATGTGCCAGCTTCAGCCCGATCCGGGCTTTGCAGATGACAACAACTATCTGAAAAACACCGTGGCGGAAGAAGCGCATCTGGACTTCTTCGGCGAATTGCCCGAAGAGAAGGCCATTCTTGCAGACGGCACAGATGTGACAGAGACGGTCAAGAAGGCTGAGAGCTGGCTCATTGAGCACAGCTTCTAATAAGATACCTATTATGAAAAGCTATTTGAATGATTCAGCTTTGATTGGTCCGATAGTATTCCTGAAAAGTATAAAGTCAGTCTGTCATTCTCAAGAATTGACCTGCTTTCATAAACTATAGAACAATTCATAGTTTCACGAGATTAAAAACGCTCCCGATCACCGGCGTAAAACCGATGATCGGGAGCTTGCTTTATGTCCAGCTCAGCCCTCGAAGGTGGAGCTCCGGCAAAGCTGATTCTAGGACATTTGAACTTCGTTCTTCCTTTTGCAGTTTCCGTGCCATCTCTACGCATCCGAAAGCCTTCCCTGCAGATGGGGACGCCATCGTTTCCGATTGTGAAGTCGTCTTTATAAACCGGTGGATGACCGCCTTTTCCGTTCAGGTCAATAAAAATATCATAGTATGTAATACTGACGGTGGGAGTAGTGTTTTTGAGCGGTTTCAATACACTTTCCCATCGCCTTTTTATAACCTGAAACCCGTGGAAATACGCCAGGAAAGGAGCTTCCTGTATGATTCAAATATAGGGATTCGACAGAAAGAAGGTGAAAGAAAAGATACCTCAATGTAATATAAGGTTTGCTGACCCACCACAGTTAGCGAAACCATTACAAGACAGAGAGGTATCTGAAATGAAGTCTAACACACAGAACACAAAGATTGCAGCAATCACGGAAAAAACTTTGATCATTGGCATCGATGTAGGGAGTGAAACACACTTCGCACGGGCATTCAACTGGCGGGGATATGAATTCTCCAGAAAGCCGCTGGACATGACCATTGAAGAACTCAAAACTATCATCTGGCGGTACTTCATCGTCTATTGGAATAACCGGCGGATATGCACAGCCAATGGAGGTCTTCCGCCGATGGTGATGAGGCAACGGTACTATGATGCTCTGGAACAGGCTGCATAAAAGTTCCGTGAGGAAAATGTGTCAAGTAATACTGACAATATCAATCCGTAATTCGCTGGCAAAGGCGGGTTTGGCGGCATAGAGGTTCTATCTGATTGCCTGTATTGTTGAGCTTTCAAGGTGCGAAGCCCATTTTTGCTATGGGTAGTTTTAGTTGCAGATTACTCCGGAGCAGCTCCTTACCGGAAAAGGAATTGAAGGTCGGAAGCGGAATGGTATACATGGCCGGTTATTCTTCGCAGCGG
The DNA here is from genome assembly GCA_900318615.1 of uncultured Eubacteriales bacterium. Lineage (GTDB taxonomy): Bacteria > Bacillota > Clostridia > Lachnospirales > Lachnospiraceae > Merdiplasma. The sequence continues at coordinate 21,470 of ONLK01000035.1, read as the reverse complement.
TGTCAATGCAAAGGGACAGTCGGTTCACTATCTTCTCTACTATTCAGAAGTTTCGGAAGTGATTCACAACCCTTATAGCACTGTGAAAGAGCTGATCAGTGGCAGAACCTATGCTCCGGGAGAGAAAATAGAGCTGCGCGACTGGGACGTAAAAGTGCTTCTTGAGCTGGATGTATAAAAACTCTGCCGCTTCTTACGATAAGGCAGTCTGCGCTGTCTCTTCTTTGCGGTACCGGGTGGGCGTGCGTCCGGACCATTGGCGGAAACGTCTGGTAAAATAGTTGGAATCAGAAAAACCGCAGGATAAAGCTATGTCCGTTACGGTGTCTGTTGTATTGCGCAGCAGGAAGGCACTCTCGGACAATCTGTATTCGAGCAGGTAATTGATCGGGGTGGTCTGATACGAGGAAGAAAAAAGAGAGCAGCATTTGCTGATGGAAACGCCGCCGGCATCAGCAATATCCTGCAGGGTAAGCTTTGTTTTGTAGCTGTGCTGGATCAGACCGATCATGTTCTGCATAATCACTCTTTCCTGATCTTCCTCCGCCTTCCAGGCATAATTGCCGGTATTTTCATAGAGAAGCGCCCATATTTCGGAAAACGCGGATGCGATCCGAAGCGGAGCAGCCGGGGAAGCATACCAGTCCGGCAGGGTCTTCAGAACAAGCAGGATCTCCTTCTGCCACAGGGTTTCCGGTTTTAAGTGCAGCCAGGGCATGGCTGCATTTTCAGTTATTTTGTCAATATATTTTTCTTTGACAGCCGGGAGCGCTTCCATGTAGGAAGGGAGAATCTGTACCAGCTGGATCAGGTTCTCCTTCTCATCCCCCGCACAGAAGACATGAGGCTGACGGGCGTTGATAAACAGGCCTTCGCCTGCCTTAATGAAGATTGCCTGTCCATCTACATGGCATTTTACCGTGCCTTTTATAGCCAGAATATATTCAACATCTTCATGCCAGTGCAGGGTAGTTGCCTGGCCTGGAATGCGGTGCAGGTTCTTCAGCCGCAAATACACGGGAAAATCATCAATGTCATAGACCGTCTGCGTCCCGTAATTCTCTTTTAATTCATTACCTTTTCTCATGACCGGCTCCTTGCAGGGTGTTTTAGAAACAGGCTTCACTGTCCTCAATGGGGTCTCCATTCAGCGCCTTCTTGTGATCTCAATTGTGCCTTGCTTGTGATTATACAGGATAATGCTAATAATTTGCAATATAATTATAGAAAAAAGAATAATCCTGTGTGATAATACTAATGCGAAGAGCAAATATTGAGATATAATTCAAGACAGGAACAATAAAGCACAATTAAAGGAGGATACAAGGATATGACCTGGAAATGCAAAGTGTGTGGCTATATTCATGAAGGAGATATGCCGGACGGTTTTAAATGTCCCAAATGCGGTGCACCGCGTGAGGCGTTTGAAAAAGTAAAAGATGAAACCAAAAAGAGTCCCTATGCCGGAACCAGAACGGAGAAGAACCTGTGGGAAGCGTTTGCCGGGGAATCACAGGCCAGAAATAAATATACTTATTTTGCATCTGTTGCAAAGAAGCAGGGGTTTGAACAGATTGCTGCCCTGTTCCTGAAAACAGCGGATAATGAACGTGAGCATGCAAAGCTCTGGTTCAAGGCGCTGGGCGAGCTTGGGGATACGGAAGAAAACCTTCTTTCTGCAGCTGCCGGTGAAAACTATGAGTGGACCGATATGTACGACCGGATGGCGAAAGATGCGGATGAGGAAGGCTTCCATGATCTGGCAGAACAGTTCCGGGGAGTCGCAGCGATTGAAAAGACCCATGAGGAAAGATACCGCAAGCTGCTTCACAATGTAGAAATGAAGGAAGTATTTAAGAAGAGCGAAGTGAAGGTATGGGAATGCCGCAACTGCGGACATATCGTCGTTGGCACGCAGGCCCCGGAGGTATGCCCTGTCTGCAAGCATCCGCAGAGCTTTTTTGAACTTAGAAATGAAAATTACTGATTTCCGCCGGCCGGCGTGAAATCACGTGAAATCACAAAGCAAAAGACCGTTCCCCCCGGGGACGGTCTTTTTTTCGGAGAGGAAAACGCAGGCAGGAGGAAAACGCAGGCAGGAAAATCCGGCAGAAAACGCAGGCAGAAAACTCAGGCAGGGAACGCAGTCAGGAAAATCAGGCAGGAAAATCAGTCAGGAAAACCAGTCAGGAAAATCAGGCAGAAAACGCGGGCTGGAAAACCAGGCAGGAAAATCAGGCAGATAAATCAGGCGGAAAAACCAGCTGGGAAAATCAGCTGAAGGGATCTGCCGGAAGTGTCAGCCTGGCTTTGTCCTTTTTTTCTGCAGGGCGGCGGTGTTCCGTTCCCAGAACACACCGTCAGCGTAGCCCTGTATGGTTTTATCCGTCAGGGCCAGTTCCAGACGTTTTTCAGCCCATACGCAAAATTGCTCGTTTATTTCAATGCCGACGAAGTGGCGGTTCAGTTTTCGGGCTGTGACCGAGGTGGAGCCGGAACCAAGAAACGGATCAAATACGATATCGCCGGGATTGGAACTTGCCAGGATCAGCTTGGCAAGCAGTTTTTCCGGCTTTTGTGTCGGATGAGCCGTATTTTCCGGCATGGACCAGTAGGGAACAGAAATATCATCCCAGAAATTAGACGGGCAGGTATTCCGGAAATTTCCGTTTTCGGTTTCTTCCCAATCCCTGGGTTTTCCATTGGATCTGTACGGGGCCATCACCCGGCGGCGGATTTTGACGCTGTCCACATGGAAGGTGTATGATTTCGAATTTGTAGCAAACCATATATCCTCCATTCCGTTTTTCCAGTTCGTCAGGGAACCGCGTCCCTTTTCCCGCTGCCATGTAATTCGGTTTCGAATGATAAAATGCCTTTTCAGGACAGTTTCCACGGCAGAACCTGACTGCCAGTCGCAGCAGACATACACCGTGGCATCCGGTTTCAGCAGCGGGATAATTTTCCGAATCCAGTTCTCCGTATAGTCTATATAGGCTTCATCGGACGTTTTTTTGAATTTATGACCGTTAAAATCCTTATCCAGATTATAAGGCGGGTCCGCAATCAGCAAATCTATAAATCCTTCCGGAAGAAGCGGCATGACCGTCAGACAGTCACCGCAGATGGTCCGGTCAAGGATATCCGCCAGTGCAGCTTTCTCATGTATGGACAGGCATCGTGCAAGATACTGCTGTCCTTCCCCGACAGATATGTCGATGGTTTTATTTCTTTCTGTCTTCTTTTCGGACATTGATCCATGCTCCCTGACTGCTGAATAAAATGACACCGGGGGTTGCCCCCCGGATGATGAAACCAATCCTGCTTATCTTAACACAGCCGGGGATTATTCACAATCCGCGGGTGCAATCCTAAAGTCAGGTGCAATGGCAATGATCTTACCGTCCGTCAGGTTATATTTGCGTATTGCTTTCAGGCGAAATGTTGTTTAGAATGACCACAGTGAAGAATTCAGGTTAAATTGTTTATCATGTTCGGGAGGTTTTACAGATGAAAACAATAGCGGTTGTTCTTGAAAATGGTTTTGAGGAGATTGAAGCGGTTACGCCTTTTGATGTGCTTATCCGTGCCGGTTTCCGGTGTGAATTTGTAAGCACAAAATCAGAGTCCGTGACCAGCTCACGCGGGATGGTCATTAAGACAAAGAAGGTAACTTCGCTCGACAGCTATGACATGATTGTTCTTCCCGGAGGAATGCCGGGTGCGAAAAATTTGTCTGAAAATGTCATTGTCCTGGATGCGGTCCGCAGCTTTCTGCAGGAAGGAAAGAAGGTAGCCGCCATCTGTGCGGCACCGGCTCTTGTGCTGACAGCCGCCGGTGTGACGGCGGGAAGAAAGGTTACCTGCTATCCGGGCATGGAAAAATACTTTAAGGATGCTGATTTCAGCGAGGATCGCGTGGTGACGGACGGAAACCTGATCACCAGCCGCGGACCGGCGACAGCCATGGAATTTGCCTTTACGCTGGCGGATGAACTCGGCGGAAATTCACAGCCGGTGAAGGATGGAATGCTGTATATCCGATAAAAACAGCATCTCACGCTTTTTTACTTTGAAGCCATAAAGAGTTCTGTTATAATGGTCTGGTGTAAATTCTATGATCAGCCGGAGGAACTTGTTATGGAACAGCGGGAAAAATTAGGGTCGCGCCTCGGATTTATTCTGTTATCAGCCGGGTGCGCCATCGGGATCGGAAACGTATGGCGTTTTCCGTATATTACGGGACAGTATGGCGGCGGCGCCTTTGTGGTCATTTATATTGGCTGCCTGATCCTGCTGGGGATTCCGGTTCTGAGTATGGAATATGCGGTAGGCCGTGCCAGTCAGACGAGTATTCTGCCGGCGTTCCGGAAACTGGAAAAGCCCGGGACAAAGTGGCACCTGTGGGGCTATATAGCCATGGCCGGCAACTATGTGCTGCTTTTCTTTTATTCGGTTGTGTCCGGCTGGATCCTCTACTATGCTTACAAAATGGCGGCGGGCGCTTTTGAAGGGACGCAGGAGGAAGCAGCGAAAGCTGCATCGGAAACCTTTGCCCATATGATGGGGTCACCGAAGGTTCTGATTGGAAGCATGCTGATCGTTGTAGCCGTTACGGCGGCCGTATGCAGCATCGGTCTGCAGAAAAGCGTGGAGAAGGTAACCAAAGTTATCATGATCGGCCTGCTGGGGATGATGGTTATTCTCGGAATCCGCAGTCTGACACTGTCGGGAGCAGACGCGGGCCTTTCCTTTTATCTGAAACCGAGCCTTGCCAAAATGGAAAAGGCCGGCGTATTCCATGTATTTTATGCAGCCCTGAACCAGAGCTTTTTCACGCTGAGCATCGGCATGGGCGGCATGGAAATTTACGGAAGCTATATTGGCAAAGAGAAATCGCTGACCGGAGAAGCGGTGATTGTCACGGCACTGGATACCTTTGTGGCCATTGTAGCCGGGCTTATCATTTTTCCGGCCTGCTATGCCTTTGGGATCTCTCCGGATGCCGGACCAGGCCTTATTTTCAAGACACTGCCGCCGGTGTTCGCAGAAATGCCGCTGGGAAGAGTGTGGGGCACCATGTTCTTTATATTCCTTTTCTGTGCAGCCCTTTCCACGATGATCGGCGTTTTTGAGAACGATCAGGCGTTTCTTATTGACCTTAGGGGCATGAAACGGCAGAGAGCCGGTATAATCAATGGCCTTGTCATTGCCGTGATGTCGGTTCCCTGTGCGCTCGGCTTCAATTTATGGAGCTGTTTTCAGCCGCTTCGGGCGGGCAACAGCGTGATGGATCTGGAGGATTTCTTTGTATCCGATATTGCGCTCCCGGTCGGCTCTTTTATTTTCTGCCTGTTCTGCACCATGAAATATGGCTGGGGTTTCGACCGCTACATGGAAGAGGTGAACACGGGGACGGGAATGAAGGTATCACCAAAATTAAGGTTTTATTTTAAATATATTCTGCCGTGTATCATTGGTTTTCTTGTGATCTACGGTCTGGTTACCTATTTCGTCTGAAGTCAGGGAGTTCTATGGAAAATACCGCAGAAACAGTGAAAGCACGTGCTTTCAGCGCAGATACGATTAAATACATAGCCATTGCCGCGATGGTACTGAACCATCTTGCGAACGTGTTCCTGGAAGACGGAACGATGCTTTGCGAGTGCCTGAAGGCGGTGGGATACTTTACGGCGCCGGCAATGATTTATTTTCTGGTGGAGGGATATTATCACACCCGCTCACGGAAGAAGTATTTTCAGCGGCTTCTGATTTTCGGAGCTGTATCGGAGGTTCCCTTCTGTCTGGCTTTTACGGAAAACGGGGTGATTGCGTTTGCCGGCCTGGATATGATTTTGACGCTGGCCTTGTGCTATCTGATGATCCGCGTGTATCAGAATGTGAGAAACAGGTCGCTTCAGATGCTGCTTTATCTGATCATTCTTGTGGCCAGTTACTGGTGTGACTGGGCACTGTGGGCGCCGGTCCTGACACTGGCTTTTGTTTATACGCGAAGCTCGGAAAAAAAGCTGAAGGAAACCTGGCTTCTGGCAGCGATGTTCTTCGGGGCGGAAAACTACTTCGGCTCTGCCGGCAGTATGAGTGCTTCGGCGGCAGCTGTTTCATCGGTGCTTGGAATGGCAGCCTTCGGGATGGCCGGCGTGTGTATACTTCATCTGTATAACGGAAAAAGGAGTGAAAATCACAGAAAGTTCAATAAGTGGTTTTTCTATGTCTTTTATCCGGTTCATCTGACGGTGATCGGTGTTCTGCGGATTGCGCTGATGCACTAATGGGAAAGAGAGCTGAGAGAAGGAAAATTGGAGATGGATAAACGAAATATTTCCAGAAAACTGGCGGCGGTGACGCTGGTGGCGGTGACGGCGGCCGCCCGGACGGGGACGGCAGCCCTGGCGGAAAGCTCCTCCGGTACCGGTACTGTAAGGAAGGCGGCTGTTTTTATCCGTGACGGAGAGGAAGATGCTGGCAGCGAATATGAAGCCGGAGCGTACGCCGAGTCCATAACGGCAAAAAAAGACGCACTCGAAATCAGTGATCTTATGATGAACAGCGGAAGCTATTCCTTTACGGGCATAGCCGCCAGCGGATCCGCTTCAACGGTCCGGATGGAGAATTCAACCATCAATATGGCCGTGGATGAGGAGACCTCTGGAGATCAGGCGGGAGGAGATGCCGTGACGGCGGAGGATGGCGCCAGCGTTTTTATCAGTGATTCCGATCTGACGGTGGAGGGTGCCGGAAGAAATGTAACCTTTGTCGGCAATAATTCCCGGCTGATTGTCAATGACTCGACCTTTACCTCCACCGGAAGCAGCGGGAATACGGAGGACATCCCCGAGCCGGATTCAAATGAGGCTTTGCTGATCAGCGGAAGCGCCCGGGCGAATGTATCGGCTGGGAATTCGCAGACCTACTATTATAATTCGACAGTAACAGCAGAGGGATGGGGAGCGCTCTGCACGGATCCGGCGAAGGAAGGCGGATCGGACCTTTACGCGTACAATACGCAGGCGTACGCTCTGGACGGCGGGTATGGAGCCGGAGCAGATGCAAACTGCCGCGTATGGCTTTACGGCAGCACCATCAATTCTGCGGAGGACGGCGTCCTTATCTCCGGGAACGGGCAGATCACAGCCGCCAGCGGGGAGGAGGCACCGGAGGAGGCTCTGGCCTTTAATGAGGGCGATACGACAGCGAAGGAAACAACGATCACGGCCGGCCGGAATGCAGTCCTGTTCTATGCTTCGGCCGGGACGGAAGAGGGAGCGGACGATTCCGCTTCCGGGACGCTGAAGCTATCAGGAGGATCTGTGATGACGACGGAAGATGCGCTGACGTCAGCCACGGACTATAAAGATAAGTACGGAAGCGCGGCAGCATCGTATCTTTCCTATGTTTCCGGAGCGGATATACTGATTCAGGGTACGGGCGCCGATATTTCACTGGACCGGACAAAGCTGGATTCTTATTCCGGCGTACTGGTTCTTTCTGCTATCCATCCAGACAGTCCGGAAAATTCCCCGGAGGAGGAGGGTGCGGACCGGGCGGATCCTGTTTTAGTAAAAATGTCAGATATGGACGTGAAGGGTGATATTCTTCATATGGATTATCAGCGATCTATGAAGGTGGAGCTGAACGATACGCACTGGGAAGGAACGCTGGTTTCCGGTACATATGAGGACTGGCAGGAACAGTGGGCGGATCTGGCTGATGAAGATACGGACCGGGTTTCCGGCGACCGCCAGGATGGCCCGGACGGAGCCGCGCTGACGCTGAACGGCCATTCCAAATGGACCGTAAACGGAGATTCCGTGCTCGCATCGCTGAGTATCGGGGATGATGCCGCCGTAATCGTAAATAAAGGGGTCCGGCTTACCCTGACGGACGGAACGGCTCTTGCGGATGGATCTCAAAACGAAGCGGTAGAGCTTCACGCGTCCGATATTAAATGAAGCGGCAGGGCTTCACGCGTCCGATATAAAATGAGGCGGGAGCGTTCAAAAAGTAAAGGACAATACCGGCAAAGCCGGAGGAGGTTGGAATGTATTTTCATTTTGCTCATAATAATTTTAATGTCATGGATCTGGACAAGTCGATCCGGTTTTACGAGGAAGCGCTGGATCTGAGGGAAGTGCGCAGAAATACAGCTCCGGACGGAAGCTTTATCATTGTCTTTATGGGGGACCAGGCGACCGGGCATCAGCTTGAACTGACCTGGCTTCGCGACTGGGACAAGGATCACTATGACCTGGGCGACGATGAGTTTCATCTTGCTTTTGAGACAGATGATATGGAAAAAGCACACGCCCGGCACAAGGAGATGGGCTGCATCTGCTTTGAGAACCCGGCGATGGGCATTTACTTCATCAGCGATCCGGACGATTACTGGATCGAGATTATACCGGCCCGGAAATAGGATCGCATATGGAAGTATCCGGAATACAGGAAATATTCCGAAAACCGGACAGGAAGCTGCCCACGGTGTGTGCCGTGGGCAGTATCTTTCGGAGAAACTGTAAACGAAAGGGAGTGTTATTTTGCTTAAAGTTACCTTTATACAGCACAGCTGCGTTCTTGTTGAGACGGATACGACACTGCTTCTTTTTGACTACTACGGCGGCCTGCTTCCTGCGCTGCCGCAGGAGAAGAGGTTTTATGTACTGAACAGCCACAGCCATTCCGATCATTATTCCGATGAAATTTTCCGTCTCGGGGAGCAGACGAAAGTTCCGGTGACGAAGTATATTCTGTCTTCGGACATCCGGAGCGGTTTTTTTAATCTGGAAGACAAGGAAAAGGTGATGTATGTAAAACCGCATCTTGTCTATACGACCGGGGATCTGCGGCTGGAAACACTTGATTCGACGGATCAGGGCGTTGCTTTCTGGTGCCGGGTGGACAGCCGGAACATTTATCATGCCGGAGATCTGAACGACTGGTTCTGGGACGGAGATGAGGAGGACCGGCGCCTTCAGGAGAAGTATCGGGAAGAGATGAAACGGCTTCACGGCCGCGGGGCCGATGTGGCCTGCATTCCGTTTGACCCGCGCCTGAAGGAACAGGCAGACCTTGGTGTTATCGGATACATGCAGCAGGCGGATGCGGACTGTATTGTACCAATTCACTGCTGGAACAAGTTTGACGTGATTCATACCGTGAAATCGGAAAAAAAGTGCGCCGCCTTTTCAGATCGAATTGTATCGATATATAAAAATAACCAGGTTGTTCTGGAGCTTGAAACATAAAGGAAAGGGCTGATCATTTTACAGGCATGAAATCGAAAAACGTTTCAAACACAGCACAGTCTTACGATGAGCGGCTGGGGGCGGTGCCTCTCTGGCAGCGATTGAGCCTGGAAAGGGAAACCGGGAACGGGCAGAAAAATATCTGGGGAATTCATTCTCCCTGCTGCTTTTTTTCACAGCCGTTTCCATGATTGCCGGCTATGGAACGATGAAGCCGCTGCTGATGCTGATTGGCGCATCGGAGAAAACACTTCCTTTCCGTGCGATGGATTTTCCCGCGGGGTGGCGCCGATTACCAGTTACAATTACGGACATGGAAATACGGAGCGCGTGAAAGAAACCGTGCGGATTTTTACCGGCAGTCCGGAACTGATCAAAACAGCCTGCCGCAGCCTTCCTCTGTTCATGACGGGAATCACGATTTTCGGTCTGCAGAGGGCTATCCAGAATACGTTTGTTGCACTGGGACAGGCAAGGGTTTCTCTGTTTATTGCGCTGCTTCGAAAAGTGTTTCTGCTGATACCGCTGGCCTGCATCCTGCCGCATTTTCTGGGATATAAGGGTGTATTTCTGGCTGAATCCATTGCGGACGCCGCTGCGGCTATTCTGTGCACAATTATATTCAGCCGGAAATTCCCGAAGATTCTTCAAAAAGGCCCCGGAGAAGGAGAGGCGAAGGAGCCGTAAGAGGCGAAAAGGGATCGGGCAAAAACGTAAGGAAAGCAGGAGAGATGAAAAGGGATCAGGAAAAAGCGCATTCTTGACAGGTTCGGGTTTTAGTGCTGTAATTGATTCGTGTGTTTTAACCGAAAAGATGCGGGACTGCCGCGCAGTAGAATTGTAAGTCCGGAAAGGGAAAGACAGGACAGGGATCATGGCTCTTAATAAGAACAGAATCGTAGTAAAGGTAGGAACTTCAACACTGACCAATGACATCGGGCAGAATAATATCCGGGAGTTTGAAAAACTGGCGGAGGTACTTTCCGATGTGCAGAACCGGGGATATGAAATTATCCTTGTAACCTCCGGAGCCATCGCAATCGGAGCCAATAAGCTGGGGCTGAAGGAAAAACCGCGGGATATGAGAATGAAGCAGGCCTGTGCAGCCGTCGGACAAAGCCGTATGATGACACTGTACAACCATTTCTTTTCGGAATTTGACAAGACCGCTGCACAGATTCTTCTGAATGCGGAGGATATCCAGGAGGAGGAGAAGAAGGATAATCTCATAAACACGTTTAATACGCTACTGGAGATGGGAGTTATCCCGATTGTTAATGAGAATGATTCTGTAAGCTATACGGAGATTGAATCGAAGGAGCGCCTCTTCGGCGATAATGACATGCTTTCCGCCGTGGTGGCAGTGCTGTGCCAGGCTTCGAAACTTGTTATCTTTTCCGATATTGACGGTTTCTTTGATCATGATCCGAGGCTTTATCCGAACGCAAAGCTGATCAGCCGGATTGATACGATCGATGAAAGCGTGGCAAAACTGGCCGGGGGAGCCGGATCCCGTCGGGGCACCGGCGGTATGCAGACGAAGGTTCAGGCGGCTACGCTGGCGACCCGCCAGGGAATCGATACGATTGTTGCCAACGGGAAACATCCGGAAAAACTTTATGATATCATAGAAAAAAAGCCGGTCGGAACGTTGTTTGCAGGAAAAAGAGCAGAGTAAACAGAAAAGAGTACAAGAGTAAACAGAAAAGAGTACATAAGAAGGGTTAATCGCGGGCTGCTGCTGATCCGGACGGATGGCGGCAGCCTTTTCTGCAGGTGCGCCCGGCCGTGGGACAGTCACTTCGCCGGATGCGCCCGGCCCGGGGGCAGTCTGTTCGCCGGATGCGTCCGGTGCTGGGGGAAAGTCTATTCCCCGGGCAGCCGGCGTGCATTTTCAACCCGGACCGGACGGAAGAAGGACGGGCCGTTTTTACGGGAGGAGGCCGGAACATGGAGCAGGATCCGCGCAGCCAGGAGCGCTGTATTTTTCATATTGATGTCAATTCCGCTTTTCTGTCCTGGTCGGCGGTGAAAAGACTGTCGGAGAATCCGAAGGCGACGGATCTGAGGACGATTCCGTCTGCCGTGGGCGGGGACGTGAAGACGCGCCACGGCATTATTACAGCAAAATCCATCCCGGCGAAAAAGTACGGGGTGACAACGGGGGAGCCGGTGGTAAAGGCACTTCAGAAGTGCCCGCAGCTGGTTCTGATCCCGTCTGATTTTAAGACATACCGCACGTATTCGAAGGCTTTCATGGATATTCTGCACCGGTATTGTCCGGCGGTCGAACAGGCCTCCATCGATGAGGCGTACATGGATATGACCGGTCTTTCGGAAAATTTTGCCGCATACAGTGAAAGAACAGGGATTTGGTTTCCGGAGTGCGCTGCCATGCAGATAAAGAATGAAATTCGCGATACGCTTGGCTTTACAGTTAATGTGGGCATTTCGGTCAATAAACTGCTGGCCAAGACAGCCAGCGATTTTGAAAAGCCGGATCGAATCCATACACTGTATCCGGATGAACTGGAAGAAAAATTCTGGCCGATGCCAATTGACCGTCTGTTCGGATGCGGTCCGGCCACAGCAGGAAAACTGAAGGCCATCGGGATGGATACCATTGGCGAAGCCGCTCATGCGGATCCGGACATTCTCCGGGCTATTCTCGGAGAAAAAGCCGGAGGCTATATTTATAAAAGCGCGAATGGTATCAGCGATTCACCGGTGGAAACGGAAGAAGAGGATGCCAGAGGGTATTCCAATGAGATGACGACAGCCGTGGACATTACCCGGGAAAACTATGCAAGGGAAATGCCTCCTCTGATCCGGGAACTTTCCAGGAGCGTCAGCCGCCGCCTGAAGCGGGACGGCGTGCGCGCTTTCACAGTCGGCGTGATGGTGAAGACGGATTCTTTTAAGCGTCATTCCCGCCAGACAAAGCTTCCCGATTCTACGGACAAGGAACAGATCATCGAAAAAACAGCCGGGACTCTGATGGAGCAGCTGCTCTTCGGAAGAGGAGGTCTGTTTCAGAAGGGAAACAGGATCCGGCTGGCCGGCGTTTTTGCCACCGGACTGGACCGTGGAAATTACCACCAGATCAGTCTGATGGAAGCACTGGAGAACATGAAGAGTGCAGAAATGGAACGGTCGGCGCGGGAGAAGGCGGGGGCTGAAAAAAAACAGAGAGCGGCACTGGATGACATGATGAAAAAGATTCGCAGCCGCTACGGACAGGATGCGGTACGCAAAGGTGCGAAGCCGGACGCTGACGAAAACAATACCGCGGAGCGGTGAGTCTGTCTGTGACAGACGGAATCTTCGGCTACACATGGGCAGGATTATGTCCATACGCATGACACTTTCTCAAATCTGTTGATTGAATATTTTTGGGGCTGAATTATAGTGAATGTGTAAGAAATCACCGGATGAAAATCCGGGTGTATTTATTCCGCCTGTGCCAAAGTTTAATCAGCGGAGGGCACAACGGATTGTGAAAGGGAGTGTAACTATGTGGAATGTTCAGATTGATCCTGAAACAAGAGATCATATAAAAAGAGAGTGGAATTCCCGGGTGAAATCGATCCGGAGGGCTGAGCTTATGATGGGAATTGCCATGATTGTGCTTGGCGCCGTGTGTATCTTTTATCCGCGCCAGTCCATTTATGTGCTGGAATTGATTGCGTCTTTCGCCATCCTGGCCTTCGGCATTTTCAAGATTGCCGAGTATTTCTCCGTGCCGGTTTACCTTCGGATGCCCGGCCTGATGGTATCCGGTATTCTTGACATTCTGATCAGTATAATGCTGATGACTTCTCCGTCGGGAGTGTTGCTGGAAACCTTTGCCTGGATCATGGCGATTGACCTCATGGTGATGGGAATCGAAGAACTTTCCTACTCATCGGTGCTGAAATGGATTTCGGTGGAAAGCTATGACTGGGTCGTCGTGAATGGCGTCCTGAACATCATTATTTCACTGCTTCTGTTCATCCTGCCGGCATCCTCCAGTGTGGCTATTCTGTTTCTGCTCGCCATTTACCTGATTGTCGGGGGAGTTTCTTTGCTGATCGAATACAAAAAATCAAAGGATCTGAAGATTAAGGACGATGACGATATCATTGACGCCTGAAGCGGAATGAGATTTCCGGATCTCATAAAAACTCATACAAAAGTCCCGGTTTTCACTGCATTCTGCAGCCGAAACCGGGACTTTTCAGTACCATAAAGTACCGCATGCAGGCATGCGTGGTGGCGGACTTTTGACACTGTAACCATAAAATTGAGAAATTACGGCTGTGCAGCCGTGTCTGTCCGGCTCTCCTCCAGTGTCTGGCGGATGACGGCCAGCAGGGTGTCCGGGTCCACCGGTTTAACGAGGTGCGCGTTCATTCCGGCATGGGCGCTTTCCTCAAAGTTTTCCTGGAAGGCGTTCGCTGTCATGGCGATAATCGGAATGGAAGAAGCTCCTTCCAAATTCAGCCGGCGAATCTGACGGGTAGCTTCCAGACCATCCATAACAGGCATCAGAATATCCATCAGAATAACGTCGAATGCTCCATTCTGACGGCGGTAGCAGTCGAGAGCTTCCTGACCGTTTCTGGCCGGTGTGACAGCTATGCCGTTTTCCTCCAGTGTCCGGCTGGCAATTTCCAGATTGATTTCATTATCATCGGCCAGAAGAATACGCATGCCCTTCAGATTTACCGGCTTGCCGGCAGGGCGGCGGCTTCTGTTTTTATCCTCCGCCAAATCCAGTGTGAGGCTTAGCGATACACGGGTTCCCTCCTTCTCATCTGTTTCGGTGGTAATGGTATCGCAGCCCATCTGTAAGGCGTAGCTTTTCAGAATAATAAGATCCATGTCAACGGACCCGATATCCGCGTTTATCTTATCAACCAGGTATCCGGGCCGGAATATAGTCTGCAGGCGTTCCGTGTCAATGACAATACCGCGGGATTCTACTTCGAATTCGAGAGTTACCTTTTTTTCCGTCTGATAAAGCCTTCGAACGTGCAGGCAGATGCGTCCGCCCTTCAAGGTGTAGGAGATGGTGCTCTGCAGAAGCTTGACCACGACCTGCTGCAGTCCGTGCCGGTCTGCAAAAACGATCAGTGCTGCTGCCTCGTCCGCCTCGATGGTTAATTTTAATCCCCGGTTATAGATGGAAGCGGAGATAATATTTTTTACATTTTCAAAAAAGGATTTCAGTTCAATCCGCTCCGGGTGAAGCTGAAGCTCATGGCGGGCAATGCGGCGAAGATCCAGAACATCATCGATTGTTTCAGCCATATAAGTTCCCGACATGGAAATTTTGTGAATGTAATCATCGAAGGCGGTACTGTCCGTCTGATCATTCTCTGCAATATGAGTCAGCCCCATGATGGAATAGAGGGGCGTGCGGATACTGCGGTTCATCAGTCTCAGGAAGGTATTTTTTCCCCTCAGTTCATCCTCCTCGCTGTCATAGGCGTTCTGCAGGCTGGCAATATTCCGGGCCGCGTCCCTGTAAAGGTCCGTGATGTCCCGTACAAACAGGAGGATTTCATTTGTGCGTCCCTTAAAGAAAGAAAGCTCGTAGAGATTTACTTCCTCCGGGCCGCCGCGGGAGGTTAAATGAAGAACATAGCGGCGGTCTTTTTCCAGAAACTTTGATACGGAAGCGATGGTAAGCTTTTCAGCCAGAGAATCCGGGTCTGTGTCCGTGGATAATTTCTGGAGATACTGACGGACTTCTTTTTCATAATCGAAACTTCTGCCTGTTTTTTCTGCCAGTGAGCTGTCACCGAAGTAAACAGAAGCCATACCGGTATCCGAATTAATGCGGAAGGCGGCGGTATATTCCTGTTCAATAATGTCGGCAATATTCTTTTTTTCGTTGTCAGATAAATAAAGTCTCATCGTGTTTTACTTTCCAAAGAAATCTCTCAAATAAAACAATAGTTGTGTCCTGAACAAAGCCTGCCTGTGAGGACAGATAAACGTAACTATTATAGCATATGTGTACAAAAAGTAACCGGTCTGATGAAAAATTTGTTTTTTTTGTTGGCTATTTGTATTTTACGGGAGCATATGCCGGAATATGAGTATATGCCTTTAAATTTTACGGTAAACATATTAAAATAATATTCATCCGAAGAATTGAAAATTTTCCGGAAAATGAGAAAAAACTTAAAGGAGAAGGTTTTTTATCATGTATCAGGAGACAAATAAAAAATTGTCGGTCAGCGTGCAGCCGACCTGCGTTGTCGGGATCGGGGCATCAGCCGGAGGACTGGAAGCGCTTCAGCAGCTGCTTACATTTCTGCCGTCAAATACGGGGATGGCGTTTGTAATTATCCAGCATCTGGCACCGGACCACAAAAGTCTGCTTGCCGAGATTCTCGGCAAATACACGGCGATGCCGGTTATGGAGATCAAGGATGGAATGAAGGTGAAGCGGAACCATATTTACATGATCCCGCCGAAATATGACGTTGAAATAACAGAAGACGTTCTTCGCCTTCATGAATATGATCCCAAAAAGATCAATCATCCGATTGATATATTCCTGCGCTCGCTGGCGGCTTCTTATGAAAACAGGTCGGTAGCCGTGATTCTTTCCGGCACCGGATCCGATGGGACCAATGGGATCAGAGCAATCAAGGATCAGAACGGGGTAATTATTGTTCAGTCACCGGAATCGGCAAAATTCGACGGAATGCCGCGCAATGCGATTGCCACCGGCTTTGCGGATCTGGTTCAGAAACCGGATGCGATTGCCAAGGAGATGACGCACATCGCTGTTTCCATGCGCGATACCAGCGAGCAGCTGCAGCTGTCGGATGAGGATCTGCTTTCTCAGGTATTTTCTATTCTGAAAAGCACCACCGGCATCAATTACACCTATTACAAGCAGACGACCATTCTGCGAAGAATCGAGCGCCGTCTGGTTGTCACGCACAGCCGTAATCTGCGGGAGTATGTCACCTATCTGAATAACAATCCGGATGAGGCTAAACTGCTGGCCAAGGAAGTGCTGATCGGAGTTACCAGCTTTTTCCGCGATCCGGAATATTTTGACGTTCTCAAGGAAGCCGTGATTAAGCAGCTTCTGAAGGACGCGCCGAGAGACAAACAGATTCGCGTGTGGGTAGCCGGATGCTCTACCGGCGAGGAAGCTTATTCCATTGCCATCCTGTTTGAGGAAGCCATGGAGGAACTCAGCATCCAGCGGGATGTAAAAATCTTTGCAACAGATCTGGATCCGGCTTCGATCGCAACGGCGGTGAAGGGTATGTACGGCGATAACATTATTGAAGATGTTTCCGTCGCCCGGCTGTCCAGGTTTTTTACCCGCAAGGGCAATAAGTATGTCATCCATCACGATATTCGCCAGATGATTATTTTTGCACAGCACAATGTGTTCCAGGATCCGCCGTTCGGGAAACTGGATCTGATCAGCTGCCGCAATGTTCTGATTTATTTCCAGACGGTGCTGCAGCGAAATCTGTTTGCCATCTTCCACATGGCGCTGAACGATCATGGCTATCTGTTCCTGGGCCGCTCGGAATCGGTCATCGATTATGACGATGTGTTCCGTGTGTACTGGGCAAATGAGAAAATCTTTATCCATAATAAGAGCGGTATGGCTCCGTCCCATGAGCAGATGGGCTTTTCCATGCAGAATGCAGGAACTGCTCTGGAACCCGTACAGATACAGCGGCTGGAGGAGGAAGCGGAGGTAAAGCAGTATTCGGATGATCTGGATACTTCCATTCTTGAAACGCTGATGCCGGCCTGTGTGCTGATCAATGAGAAAAATGAGCTTGTCCGCGCGTACGGCGACAGCTCGCAGTTTCTTTCCATTCCGCGGGGCAAGGTGACGTTCGATATTTTCATGCTGCTTCGCGATGATCTGAAGATTGCTGTTTCCACGGCACTGCGTGATGCGCGGAAACTTGGCAAGCGGATCAGCTACGATTCGGTTCCGGTGCAGATTGAAGATGAGCCGGAGTATATTTCCATTGTGGCACAGCCGATTTTTGACCGCAACGGGCAGAAAACCGAGTACACGGCTATTTCTTTCCTGCGCGGCAAACGAAGACTGACCGGCGACATGAAGAAATACCAGATTGATTCAGCCGCCTCCGAGCGTATTGCCAATCTGGAGCAGGAACTGAAGATAACGAAGGAAAATCTGCGCCAGACGGTTACGGAACTGGAGTCCGTGAACGCGGAGCTTCAGGCAGCCAATGAAGAGCTGCTGACCGCCAATGAGGAGCTGCAGTCTTCCAACGAGGAACTTCAGTCGGTAAACGAGGAGCTTTATACAGTGAATTCGGAGTACCAGTCCAAGGTTTCCGAGCTTGCCGGAGTGAATAACGATATGGCCAACTTCCTGTCCACAACCCTGATTG
This sequence comes from uncultured Eubacteriales bacterium, assembly GCA_900318615.1. Lineage (GTDB taxonomy): Bacteria > Bacillota > Clostridia > Lachnospirales > Lachnospiraceae > Merdiplasma. The sequence continues at coordinate 3,805 of ONLK01000035.1, read as the reverse complement.
GTATTCTCATGGTGGATCAGGATTTGAACATCCGGAAATTTACCGAGTATGTTTCCTCCGAATTTAATGTGGCGGAGCAGGATGTGGGGCGTTCTCTTCGCTATATCTCCTATAACTTTGCCACCATCGATCTGATCCAGGAGTGCCAGCAGGTACTTACTTCCATGGAACCGATCGAGCAGCACTGTGCTTCCGTAGCCGGAAAGACGTATCTGATTCGCATTGCTCCGTATATGACGCAGCCCAGCTCGACCATTCATGAAATGATGATGGATGAGGATGGAGAAAGTATCACCAAGCCCAAAAAGCTTCAGGGTCTGGTTCTGACCTTTGTCGATACGACCAAGCAGGTGGATGATCAGGAGCAGATGGACGAGATGGCGGCGGCGCTGCGCGAAGCGGTGCGTTCCAGCCGGGAGAAGGATACTTTCCTTTCTCATATGTCGCATGACATGCGGACACCGATGACAGCCATTTCCGGCCTGACACAGCTGAGCCTTCGGGATCAGAGTCTCAGTCCTGAAATAAGAGATAACCTTGAGAAGATTCAGACGTCCAGCGATTATATGCTGGGACTAATCGAGGAAATTCTGGAAACCAGCCGGATCAATGCCGGGAAGATTGTGACGGTAAGCGCAGCTGTCCGCGAGGATACGGCTGTCGACAGTGTGGCCACGATTATCGGAGAGCAGGCGCGGGCAAACCATCTTAATTTCCAGGTTCATATGAGCGGCTGTGAGAACCGTTATGTCATGATGGATTCACAGCACGTGGAGCGCATTCTTCTGAATCTGCTCAGCAACAGTCTGAAGTTTACGCCTATGAACGGCAATGTCAGTCTGAGTGTCAGTGTGGAATACAGGGACGGCCGGGCTGAGCATACCTATGTGGTGGAAGACAGCGGCATCGGCATAAAGGAAAGCTTTCAGAGCAAAATGTTTCTGCCGTTTGAACAGGATAATACGGACGGTACTTATCATGACGGCACGGGACTGGGACTTTATATCTGCAAGAGTCTGGTTGAGATCCTGGGAGGAACAATCGAATGCAGCAGTAAGCAGGGAAAGGGAACAAAGTTTACGATTCATCTTTCCTATAATCTGGCGACGGATGAGCAGATCGAACTTCAGACCCATCATCCGGAAAATTATGAAGATCAGATCCTGTATGGGAAGAATGTTCTGATTGCCGAGGATAATCATATTAATGCTGAGGTGATTATCAAAATTCTGAATACCAAGGGTATCCATTCCGAACTTGCCAGAGACGGACAGGAGGTCATTGATCTTTTCAAGGAGCGCGGCGCTTACCACTATCAGGCGATTCTGATGGATCTGATGATGCCGATTAAGAGTGGCGAGGAGGCCTCCAGGGAGATCCGGGAGCTTGACACACCGGATGCCAGGACGATTCCGATCATTGCGCTGACCGCGGATGTGACGGAAAATGTGACCGAGCGCTGCCAGAAGGCAGGTATGAATTATTGTGTCAGCAAACCCATTGACCCGAGCGATCTGTTCTACCACATGGCAGAGGAATTTGAAAAACAAGCTATGCAGCAGGACGGAAGCGGGGAATAACAGGGGAGAAAAAGTCTGGAAGTGCAGGAGAGAAAAAGTCTGGAAGAGCAGGAGAGGAATAATGACGGAATATAGCAAACTTGAAAAATCGCTGAAATACTGGGGCGCCCTTCCGGAGAAGGCAGTTATGCGGCTTCTGGGTGATCACGAATTTTATTACAAGATGCTGAAAAGTTTTCTTGCGAGCCGTGAATTCGATGATATCGAAAATGCAATCCGAAAGAATGACCGCCATGAGCTGTTCATGGCGGCGCACAGCCTGAAGGGGGCCAGTGCAACGTTAGGCCTGGTGCCGCTGACGAATGCGATTTCCCGTGTCGTTGAGGATGTGCGTCCGGGATCGGAAATACCGGAAAGACTGGACCTGGATATCGAGAATCTTCGCGTGGAAAAACTGTCGCTGGAAAAGGTGATGGACGAAGCGGAGGCAGCAGGGAAAGCGGAAAGGGAAGAAACAGCGGAGGCAGGAGAGAAAGCAGAAAGGGAGGAAACAGCGGAGGCAGCAGATGGTAATTAAACGGGATATATATTATCCGCCGGCGGATTCAAACCGGAAACTCCACATTTACATTCCGGGCAATTACTACCAGAGCGATGAAAGATATCCGGTTATGTATATGTTTGATGGGCATAATCTGTTTTTCGACTGGGATGCAACCTATGGAAAATCCTGGGGATTCTACAATTTTCTTGAATCCTGGGACAAACCTATGATTCTGGTGGGAATGGAGTGTTCGCATATTGGTGACCAGCGGCTGAATGAGTATTCTCCCTACACCAGGCATATGTTTGGCCGGGATCTGACCGGCATGGGCGATCAGACTTTTCAATGGCTGATTCATGATATTAAACCCATGATCGACCGGGAATACCGCACCTATCCGCAGCGGCTGGCTACCGGACTGGGCGGTTCTTCCATGGGCGGAATCATGACGGTGTATGGCATGATCCGCTATAACAGCATTTTTTCCAAAGGTGCTGCTGTATCAACCGGTGTATATTGGAATATAGCAGATTTCCGGGCTGATCTTAAAAAATCATCCGTCGAGGAGGATACGCGGCTGTACCTGAGCTGGGGAGAGCTCGAATCCGGAAGAGCACCGCACGGAGGCAGTCCGGAATACGACACCCGTGAGGCGAAATCCGTGTATCGCCTCGAAGCAGAGCTCCAGGCGAAGGGCATGCGCACCTATCATTACTTTCAGTGGGGCGGGAGGCACTGTGAGGAAGACTGGGAAAAACAGGTGCCTGTTTTTATGAACTGGCTGTGGAAAGAAGCATGAAGTATTGATTGAAGAAAGAGCGGGCATATGCCCGCTTATTTTTAAATATTTGTCACATAAATATTTGTCGCGGCACACGCCCTGGCGTTGCCCGGTTTATCACCGCGACTTGTTTTCGGTTGACGCTCCGGCGCGGTCGGGCAGAAACTCATTGCCCGAAACCTTACCGCGGCCTTGCTTCGGTGGATGAAATGACATAAACTTCTATACTGTTCATTATTCCTGGCTGCTGCCTGAGTTAAAAGAAACCCTGATTGGTTTTACTAACGGAAAGGATGGTTTCTATGATGTCCAATATATCTGTACGTTTTGCGCGGCTTTCTGATGCGGAGGCTATTTTAAGAGTGTATGCGCCTTATGTAAAGCATACGGCTATTACTTTTGAGTATGAGGTGCCTTCAGAGGAGGAATTCAAAGAACGTATCCGGAATACACAGAAGAAATATCCTTATCTGGTGGCGGTTATGGATGGAAGGATCGTCGGATATGCATATGTGGGGGCTTTCGTTGGCCGCGCCGCATATGACTGGGCGGCAGAGACATCTATTTATGTTGATGAAAACTGCCGGAAATCCGGAATCGGGCGGCAGCTTTATGAAAGGATCGAGAACATCTGCACAGAGATGGGAATTTTGAACCTGAATGCCTGCATCGGGTACACGGAAGCCGGGGATGAATATCTAAACAACAACAGTGCTCAGTTCCATGAACATATGGGATACAGGCTGGTCGGGCAGTTCCACAAGTGCGGTTATAAGTTTGGGCGCTGGTACGATATGATCTGGATGGAAAAGATGATCGGAGAACATCCGGAGTGCCCGCTCCCGGTTAAGAATGTCAATGCTGTCCGGGAAGCACTGAAGGAAAAGTACGGGCTGTCCTGACTGACGGCTGCGGATATTCCGGGATACAGCGTATATCTGAAGCAGCGGCATAAGAAAA
>ONLK01000002.1 GCA_900318615.1 uncultured Eubacteriales bacterium | reverse complement strand
ACAAATCCATGCACCGAAGTAAGGCCGCGGCGAAGTTTCGGGCAATTATTTCCTGCCTGGCCGCGCCGGAGCGACAACCGAAAGCAAGGCGCGGTAAAAACCCGGGCAATGTCCAGGCGTGTGCCGCGACAAATCCATGAACCGAAGCAAGGTCGCGGCGAAGTTCCGGGCAATGAGATCCTGTTCGGCCGCGCCGGAGCGACAACCGAAAGCAGGGTCGCGGCGAAAACCCGGGCAACGTCCGGGCGTGTGCCGCGACAAATCTATGCACCGAAGCAGGGCCGCAGTGAAGTTTCGGGCAATGAGTTCTGCCCGGCCGCGCCTGGTTATGCGCTATCCCCGTAAAAAAGGCACGCGTGCAGTTTGACCTCAACTGCACGCGTGCCTTTATCCGTCGGAAAGAAGCGGACAATCATTATTTCTTAAAACCATATTCATCCAGAACTTTTTTTGCCGCATCCGCGTCATCGGTTACGCACCAGGCTACGTATTTGCCGGCGGTTTCCAGCACGGCGCTATCGAGCTTGGAAACCTCGCCCTCATTATAGCTTGCAAACAGATCGGTGCGGTCACTTTTTCGCTGCTCGAATACCTTTTCCACACTGGCGGCAGCATCCTCATCCTTACATTCGATGACAGCTACCTCGCAGGCAGTAGCACCGCTGCTCATGTACGCAGCCCCATCGGTATAATCATCCTTGCTGATCGCAAAATTGGAAGCGATCATATCATTGGTTACGGAAGTCAGCTGTTCACTGGTAACTGTCTTGTTCAGCTCATCCGCCACCTTCTGTACGTCAACCGTAACATCCGCTTTTTTGGAACCGCCGCAGCCGGTAAGAATAACCGCTGCCATAAAAATTGGTGCAAAAGCCATCATTGTTTTCTTAATTCTCATCATGAATACCTCTTTACTCCTTATTACTTACTTTTATCAATAGTGATGTAATGCGATTTCAGATAATCCAGCATGATCTTGTTATAATTCTCATACATGTGAACGCCGTCCGCCGTAGCTCCGGATGGAAGTTCACCGTAACCATCCGACAGCACCTCATTCAGATTGAGATAGTGGCAGTAGTCCAGATCTTCACAGGCCTGAAGCAAATAACCGTTGATCAGACGAACATTATCGTTGTTGATATAGGACGGATCATATCCTTCGGCCAGATTACCCGGTTCCAGGTAGATACAGCAGCATACGTAGATGATGGCCCTGGTCTGAAGCTTGTGGATCTGTTTCAGTACGCCTTCAACGTCAGATAGAAACTGAGACCACGGATTATAGCCAAGATCATTGGCGCCCAGCATGATATAAACTTTTGCATACTGTGTACCGCTCAGCGCCTGATAGGCGGTCACCTGACCGTAATCGGTCGTGAAGGTTGTGCTGCTGAATGTGTCAATGCTCATGCCGACACTGGTTAGAAAAGTACCCTGCGTGATGCCGGATGTATTGCGGAAACCTTCCATACGAGAGTCGCCGATAAATACGGCATCGTTGAAATAACTGTCATCGACGGAAACCGACTGCTGCGGTACAACGGCGGTACTGTCAACAACCTCTGACACTTCATTTTTTTCCGATTCCGTATTGGTTTCGCTTTCTGTCTGGGTTTTGCTTTCGGTCTGAGTATCAGCAGCGGATATTCCGGAGGCTGTGCCCGGGTCAAAACCCGCCAGTACATTGCTGCTTCCCCCGGAAGCGCCGGAAGAAGAGGAACTGTCTTCATTTTCAGTGGTACTTTCGGAGGAAAGGTCCGTAACCTCAACGGAGCTGGAATTCCTCTGTGAAAGCATGGTGTGTATTAGTCTTCCTTCAAATATGATAATAACCAGGACGACCAGAACAAGCAGCTCAAGGACCATGAGGTCGCTCTTGTGCCTTTTCCGCCGCCTTTTTCTACTACGATCAGGCATGATTCCCCCGTTTATGCACGTTTTGGCATTATTGAACATTGCATCTAAATATTATATAATATCAAAAAATATTGTAAAGGCTATAAAATTCTTTTAAGGGGCTTTTTCTCATGGTATTCAGCAGTCTGCTTTTCCTATTCAGGTTCCTGCCGGCAGTGCTTATTCTGTATTTCATCGTGCCAAAACGATTTAGAAATCTGGTTCTGCTGCTCGTAAGCCTGATTTTTTATGCCTGGGGAGAACCGAAATATGTTTTCCTGATGCTTTTTTCCATTCTGATTACGTATCTGGGCGGCTTTATGGTCGACCGGTTCCGATCCTCCGGAGATGAAAAAAAAGCAAAAATATCAATGATCGTCACTGTTGCTCTGGCACTTTCTCTGCTCGGCTTTTTTAAATATGCGGATTTTGTCATTGAAACTGTCAATCGGATCGGGCACACGGATATTGATCTTCTTCGGCTCTCCCTGCCGATCGGCATTTCCTTTTACACGTTTCAGACAATTTCCTATGTCATTGACGTTTACCGGGGGGATGCGAGGGTTCAGAAGAATATTATTTCCTATGGCGCTTATGTGACAATGTTTCCGCAGCTGATTGCCGGACCGATTGTCCGGTACAGTACCATCGACGAACAGCTTCGCACCCGTAGGGAGAGTGCGGAGGAGTTCGCCGGAGGAGCAGAGCGTTTTGTTATTGGGCTTGGAAAGAAGGTACTGCTGGCGAACAGCGCCGGTGCGCTGTGGGACAGCATCCGCGTCATGGACGCATCCACGATGCCGGCTCTGACCGCCTGGCTTGGGATAGCGGCTTACACCTTCCAGATTTATTTCGACTTTTCCGCCTATTCGGATATGGCGATCGGGCTGGGACATATGTTCGGCTTTCGTTTCCTGGAAAATTTCAATTACCCGTATCAGGCGAAAAGCGTTACGGAATTCTGGCGCCGCTGGCACATTTCCCTGGGAACCTGGTTCCGGGAATACGTGTATATTCCGCTGGGCGGGAATCGGGTCAGCCGGGCCAGGTTTATCCGAAACATCATGATTGTATGGATGCTGACGGGAATATGGCACGGCGCTGACTGGAATTTTGTGCTTTGGGGAATCTATTACGGAGTACTGCTGCTGGTCGAAAAGCTGTTTTTGAAGAAGTATCTGGAGAAAACCCCCGGATGGCTGCAGCATGTGTACACGATGTTTACAGTCATGATCGGGTGGTTTATCTTTACCTGGAATGAAAATGAATCGGGATTTGCTTATCTGAAGGCTATGTTCGGTATGGGCGGAGGTTTTGCAGACCGCGGGACAGTTTATCTTCTCTATACAAATGCGATTCTTCTTGTGATGCTGATTCTGGGCAGCACCGACCTTCCGGCCCGCCTGGCAGGGTTATGCAGGGCCCGCATTGCAGGCCGCGACACGCTGACAACCGTTGTCCGCTGTGTTTTTCTGACCGCTGTTTTCCTTCTTTCAACCGCGTATCTTGTGAATGCGAGCTATAATCCTTTTTTATATTTCCGATTCTGAAAAAGGCAGATGGGTGTTAAAATGAGTAAGAAACAATCATGGAATCTGATCGCCGTCTTTCTGATATTGATTTTCGGGTTTGCGCTGGCGACCATTCTGGGACCGGACCGCGAGCGTTCGGAGCTTGAAAACCGTACACTGGCTCAAAAACCAAAGGTGAGTCTGGAGAGTATTATCGACGGTTCCTTTGAAAGCGGCTATGAGGACTATCTGACAGATCAGTTTATTTTCCGCGATACGTGGGTGACGATGAAGACGAATATCGACCGGATGCTTGGTGAGAATAAGATCAACGATGTTTATTTTGCCGATGATCATTATTTGATTGAAGCTCATACGAACACCTTCACGGCCGACCGGGCACAGACAAATATTCAGCTTCTCTCATCGTTCATGAACAAGATCAGCCGTGAGTACGATTCACAGCATGCTACGGTCATGATTGTACCAAATGCGGTGGACATTCTGAAGGACAAGCTGCCTGCCTTTGCATCTCCCTATAATGAAGAAGACTATATTAAAGAAATAAGTGCTTCCCTTCCGGACGGTGTTTTTTACAATACATCTTCGGTACTGGCAGAACATGCGGATGAAGATATTTATTACCGGACAGATCATCACTGGAAAACGCTCGGCGCCTTTTATGCCTTCAGGGGATGGGCGCAGAAGGCCGGACTGGGGGAGGTTCGCGCGGATGACTATACCGTGGAAACAGTGTCGGAGGATTTTTCCGGCACGGTGGCAGCCAGGGTCGGCATCGGAAACATTAAGGACAGTATTCAGATTTACCATCCGAAGGATGAACCGGAACTGGTTCTTACCTATAATAATAGTGATGATGTGCGCCATACGATGTATCAGGAAAGCCAGCTGGATACGCACGACCAATACGGCGTTTTTTTCGGGGGCAATACCGGGTTGATAGAAATAAAGAAGGAAGCAGGAGAAGAGGCAGCTTCTTCCGGCCGGGCCGCGCCCGACAGCGGGACGGGGCGGAGGATCCTGGTGATTAAGGATTCCTATGCCAATTGCTTTATTCCGTTTCTAACGGATCACTTTGATGAGACAGATGTCGTTGATCTTCGGTATTATGTGAACAGTCTCAGTGACCTGATGGAGCAGAAGAAGTATACCGATGTCCTTGTTTTATATAATGCAGCCGGATTCGCGGAAGAAGCAAATCTTGGAAAACTGGGAACATAACACCACGGGAAGCGGATGAGCGGAGGCTGCAGAACGAACGCTGCAGAACGAACACCCCGGGAAAGAGGGAACCGGACAGAAAGGGGAGGTATTGAAGGAATATGAGTTACGCAGATGATATTTTTATTGCCATGTGCAAAGATATTCTGGAAAACGGAACAGATACAAAGGGTCAGAAGGTACGTCCGCATTGGGCGGACGGCACGCAGGCGTATACCATAAAAAAGTTTGGCATTGTCAATCGCTATGATCTCAGAAAAGAATTTCCGGCACTGACGCTTCGAAGGACCGCTTTGAAGAGTGCCTATGACGAGATCCTGTGGATATGGCAGAAAAAATCAAATAATATTCATGATCTTCACAGTCACATCTGGGATGCCTGGGCGGACGAGGATGGAAGCATCGGCAAGGCGTACGGCTATCAGCTTGGCGTGAAGCACAGGTATAAGGAAGGCTGGATGGATCAGGTGGACCGGGTTCTCTATGATCTTAAAAACAACCCCTTCAGCCGGAGAATTATGACCAATATTTATGTACATCAGGATCTTTACGAGATGAACCTGTATCCATGTGCTTACAGCATGACATTCAACGTAACGCAGGAGAAGGGATCGGATAAGCTGGTGCTGAATGCGATCCTGAACCAGCGTTCACAGGATGTGCTTACGGCAAATAACTGGAATGTGGCGCAGTATAGTCTGCTTCTGATGATGATTGCCCAGTGCGTGGACATGGTTCCGGGCGAGCTGGTGCATGTGATTGCGGATGCGCATATTTACGACCGCCATGTACCGCTGGTGAAGGAGCTGATCTCCCGGACACCCGGCCCGGCTCCGAAGGTATGGCTGACGCCGGATAAAAGGGATTTCTATTCATTTACCAGGGACGATCTTCACGTTGAAAATTATGTAACCGGACCGCAGATGAAAGACATACCGGTGGCAATCTGAAACGGCGCCGGGCAAAAAAGCAGCGGCACTTTGAGCAGACACCGGGCAAAAAAGCAGCGGCACTTTGAGCAGACACCGGACAAAAAAGCAGCGGCACTTTGAGCGGATGCCGGATCGGAAATATGCAAACAGAGATGTACCAGTTTCAGGAAGTGGGGCAGTGAAATGAATTTGATTGTGGCAGCAGATAACAACTGGGCGATTGGCAACGAGGGAAAGCTTCTGACAAGCATCCCGGGAGACATGCGGTTTTTTCGTCAGATGACGATGGGTAATGTAGTGGTCATGGGGCGGAAAACGCTGGAAAGCTTTCCGAATCAGCGGCCGCTGAAGGACAGGACAAACATCGTCCTGACAACGCGCCGGAATTATCATCCGGAGGGGGCTGTTGTTGTTCACAATCTGGATGAACTGAAAGAAGAGCTGAAAAAATACAAAGATAAGGATATTTTTGTGATCGGCGGCGGAAAGATATATGAGGAGCTCCTGGCGCTCTGCGACACCGCATACGTCACACGGATTGATGAAGAGTATCGGGCAGATACGTGGTTTCCGAACCTGGATGCGGATCCGGACTGGGAACTTACGCAATGCTCCGAGGAGCAGACGTACTATGATATCATTTATTATTTCCTCACCTATCGCAGGAGGAACAGGTAATGCATAAGGCGAAGCTTTTTTCGCTGCTGTTTCTTCTGATGATGGGGGCCGCGTCGTCTGCCTTGCAGGCGGCCGGAGACAGTCTGATCGAGGACAGCGGAAGCGACATTTCCATTTCGGAAGATCAGAGCGTAGATCTTCTATCCGATCCCGGTGCGCTCACGCAAAGCCGTCCGAAAGAAACGAAGGGCACGCAAAGCCATCAGAAAGAAACGAAGGGCACGCAAAGCCGTCCGAAAGAAACAGAGGGCGCACGGAGCTACTCGAAAAAAACAGAGAATACAACGCCAAAATCTTCGGAAACGGAATCGGTGGGGGAAAACACTTCACGCCGGAATCGTACACAGTTTCCTGAAAAAATGACGGAGAGCACGGAAGGCACAGCGGCATCCGGAAAAATGACGGAGCGTACGGAAGAGACGGTGCCATCCGGGAAAATGGCGGAGAGTACGGAAGAAACGGATACTTCCGGAAATATGACGGAGAGTGCGGAAGAGACACAGAGCGAGACTTCCGGCACCTTTGATGAGCAGATTGCCTGCGAGTATCGCTGGCTTGAGAAGCATGCCGATGAGTTTCCTTCACATAAAATTGAGTATGCAGAGAATAATCCGGGACTGATTGATTTTCTTTACCGATATGCGTTCGGAGAGAAGGAAAGTTCATCGGAGGAGAGCGGAGACAGGGGATTGACGGAGGATGAAAAAAAGGCCTATGCGCCGGTCCTTCTGCAGTGGGATGATCGCTGGGGGTTCCATCCCTACGGAACGAGTGTACTCGGTCTGACCGGATGCGGACCGACCTGTCTGGCGATGGTTGTCGACTCGCTGTCGGAGGATGCGGACGTTACGCCCGCCGAGGCTGCTGATTTTGCAACGAAGCAGGATCTTTATGAGTATGGAGTCGGAACCCGGTGGGGGATCTGGTCTGCCGGAGCAGCTGAGTACGGGCTCGAATGTGAGACGGTTTCCGCAGATTTCGACACGGTGCTCGACGAACTAAGTCAGAACGCCATGGTTGTGTGCAGCGTCGGCCCCGGAGTTTTTACCCCGGGAGGGCACTTCATCGTAATTGTCGGGCAGGAGGAAGGAAAACTTGAAATCAGAGACCCGAACAATTTTCAGAACAGCACGCGCCTGTGGGACTGGGATGAATTCTCCAGCCAGATTAAGCACTGCTGGTCCTTTAAGGGCAAAAGCAGTAAATGAACAGACAGCAGCAGGCCGGTAAGTGTCAAATAGCCAGCGTCCTGAAGAAGACGCTGGCTATTTGACGCTTACTGCTTATGCAAACGGCACGGATGTCACAGGACAGCCGTGCCGTCTTGAAATAATGTATTTTATGTGAGGATGGCTGCAGGTTTTCCCGCATGTTATTTTCTGCGATGGTGGCTGTAGGCTTCCTCGCAGTATTTGCAGCGGTATACTTCGTTTTCCTCATCCGCAAGATAGAAGATATGGTCGATTTCCTGCTCGATGGAAGTGATGCAGCGCGGGTTTTTGCAGTGGATTACATTGACCAGCTTCTTTGGAAGCTGCAGCTTCCGTTTCTCCTGAACCTTGCCGTCCTTAATCACATCGACGGTAATATTGTGATCAATGTAGCCGATCACATCGAGATTAAGTTCCTCTACCGGGCACTCAATTTTAATAATATCCTTTTTCCCCATCTTGTTGCTGCGTGCATTTTTGATAATAGCGACGGAGCATTCCATCCGGTCCAGATGCAGATAGTGATAAATGTCCATGGCACGTCCTGCCTGAATGTGATCGAGAACAACGCCTTCCTGTAAACCGCCTATATTCAGCATACCTTCACCTCCAGCAGTGTAAGAATGAGAGCCATACGGATATAAACGCCGTACTGTACCTGTCGGAAATAAGCGGCTCTCGGGTCGTCATCTACATCTACGGAAATTTCATTTACCCTGGGCAATGGATGAAGAACGTACATATCCGGTTTGGCCAGTTTCATTTTTTCTTCATTCAGTATGTAGAAATCCTTCATGCGGACATAATCTTCCTCGTTGAAGAATCGTTCCTTCTGCACACGGGTCATGTATAAAATGTCGAGCTGCGGGAGAGCATCCTCCAGACGGGTAACCTCGACATAATCCTGATGCTGCTTATCCAGAACATCCTCACGGACATAATCCGGAATACGCAGTTCATCCGGGGAAATCAGCACGAACCGGATGCCTGTGTAACGGCTGAGCGCTGCAATCAGAGAATGAACCGTGCGGCCGAATTTCAGGTCGCCGCAAAGTCCGATGGTCATATTGCTGAGGCGCCCCTTCAGGGAGCGGATGGTGAACAGGTCCGTCAGAGTCTGGGTCGGATGCTGATGGCCGCCGTCACCGCAGTTGACAACCGGAATGCTGGAATGCATGGCGGCTACCATGGGAGCTCCTTCCTTCGGATGACGGATGCCTGCAATATCGGCAAAGCAGGAAATAACGCGGATCGTATCGGCAACACTTTCGCCCTTGGAAGCAGAGCTTGTCTGGGCCGAAGAAAAACCAAGTACAGAGCCCCCGAGATTCAGCATGGCAGTTTCAATACTGAGGCGGGTGCGGGTACTTGGTTCATAAAATAACGTAGCAAGTTTTTTACCATCACAGGTGTGTGAATACTTTTGCGGATTATTTTCAATGTCGACTGCCAGATCCATCAACTGTTCCAGCTCATCAACAGAGAAATCCAGCGGACTCATCAAATGTCTCATCAAATGTCCTCCATAGGCAAAAAAAATAAAACAGCAGGATGAATACACTACGCGGCAACCGGCCGCATTTCGTACATCTTATCGCAAAGCAGAAGTGAATGCAACAGGGAATCGAGCATTTTGAATCGAATACTTTGAATTTAACACAATTTGACATTTTACAATTCCTTTAACGTTGCGGTGCGGACAAACAGGGGGATGTGTGATAAAATCAATCTGATGATGCCGGCGCGGCGACAGCTGCGCATAAGCATAAATGGGTGACAAAAGCACTTTTGACACCCAGAGCATTGGATTGAGTATGGAAGTTAGGTTATTGGCATGGACAGTAATCAGGATAATAGAGAAAATCAGTTTAAGAGTAATAAAATAGATCAGCTTAATTTTGAAAGTGCGGATGGCAAAGATCTGAACGACCGTCTGGATGAGGTGGATCATCAGCTTCTGGAGCTTTTTGAGGAGCATATGGCGGTGACCGAAGCTATTTCCCGGCAAAGAATTGCCGGCGGGGGGAAACTTTTTGACAGCGGGGACGAGCATAAGCGGATTGAGAGACTGGCTGGCGAAACGAGGAATGATTTCAACCGCAAGGGAGCTCAGGAACTTTTTACACAGCTGTTTGCCATGTCCCGCAAGCAGCAGTATCATCTGCTGACGGAGTGCGGCGCTGCCGGGCGGCTTCCTTTTTTTATGGTGGATGAGCTTGACAAAAAAAGGGTGCGGGTTGTGTACCAGGGAGTGCCCGGGGCTTATTCTCATGCCGCTATGGCTGAGTACTTCGGGAAAGATGTGAACTGTTTTCACGTGGATACCTGGCGGGATGCTATGGAGGCAATCGCTGACGGAGAGGCAGATTATGCGGTTCTCCCGATTGAAAACTCTTCCGTGGGTATCGTGGCAGATAATTTTGATCTGCTGGTGGATTTTGAAAATTATATCGTGGCGGAGCAGGTGATTAAGGTAGAGCATGTGCTGATGGGGCTGAGCGATGCACAGATGGGCGATATCCGTACCGTTTATTCTCATCCTCAGGCACTTGCCCAGTGTGCGCCATTCCTGGATCAGCATCCGCAGTGGAAGCGCGAGCGCTGGAGCAATACGGCGGCGGCCGCACTGAAGGTTTCCCGGGATAAGGACAAATCACAGGCCGCCATCGGAAGCGAATTCGCCGCCCGGCTGTTCGGCCTGAAAGTGCTGGAGCGTCATATCTACGCGAACGAGGGAAATTCCACCCGTTTTCTGATTGTTACCAATCAGAAAATCTTCCGCAGGGATGCATCCAGGATCAGCATATGCTTTGAAGTACCGCATCGAAGCGGCACACTGTATAACATTCTGTCTCATTTTATCTACAATGATCTGAACATGACAAGAATCGAATCAAGACCGATCCGGGGCAAAAACTGGGAGTATCGTTTCTTCATTGATTTCGACGGCAACCTGAATTCCAGTGCCGTCAAAAATGCGCTGCGCGGGATCCGGTCGGAAGCTATTAATATGAAGATACTGGGAAATTACTGAACGTAAGGATATCATCGTTCGAAGACAAAAATCAGAAGCATGGCAGGATTGGAAATCATATTATGAGTATAGTGGATCAGTTGGTATTATATCGGAATAAGGACAGCCTTCTGGAAAGACTGATGAATCTGTGCGAAAAAGCGGCGGCGCAGGATGCGGCAGTGATGAAACCGGAGGCTTCGGAAGGTCCGGCACAGCCGGCAAAAGAGGATCAGGATATGGCCGGGGAGTACAGCGGATGTATCTCCGAACTGGTGGATCTTTCGGAGCGTTTCGGTTTTTCCGGAAATTTGTGGCACTGCTATCTGACGTATCTGCTGGTGTACGGGGAGAATGTTTACAGCCGTGCCTGTGAAATACGCGGGGCGGTCCCGGGCGGCATGAACGCGCTGGCGGAGGCTGATTTTACTATTTTCATGAAACTTTTCCGGGAGGACTTTCATGCTGTAGAAAAGCGGACCGGAGCTGGCTGGTATGCCATGATCAACGGATATGAAAATGAGGGCGGAAACCGGAAGGTGTTCAACCGGCGCATCCGCGACCGGATCTGCGAGCTGGCGGTAAAGCTGGCAGCAGCGGAGGATGTACGCTCATTTAAGGCTCTGATGGAGGAATTTTACCGGGAATTCGGTGTTGGAAAGTTCGGCCTTCACAAAGCTTTCCGTGTACGCCACACGCAGGAACGGGGAGTTGAAATCGTCCCGATCACCAACATTGCCCATGTGTATCTGGAGGATCTGGTAGGCTACGATATCCCGAAACAGAAGCTCATCGAGAACACAGAGGCTTTTGTGAGAGGAAGAAAGGCGAACAACTGTCTGCTGTTCGGCGATGCAGGAACCGGGAAATCTTCGTGCATCAAGGGAATTCTCAACCGCTATTACGGGGAAGGTCTCCGGATCATTGAGATTTACAAGCATCAGTTCAAGGATCTGAACGATGTGATTGCCCAGATAAAAAACAGAAATTATAAGTTTATTATCTATATGGACGATCTGAGCTTTGAAGAATTCGAGACGGATTACAAATATCTGAAGGCGGTTATCGAAGGCGGTCTGGAGAAAAAACCCGACAACATCCTGATTTATGCGACCAGCAACCGCCGGCATCTGATCCGGGAGAATTATTCAGACAAGGAAGAAACCCGGGAAGATATGCATACGTCCGACACGGTGCAGGAAAAGCTGTCGCTGGTATACCGTTTCGGAGTAACCATTTATTTCGGCTCGCCGAACAAGAAGGAATTTCAGAATATCGTCCGTGTGCTGGCTCAGAGAAACGGAGTTAACGTACCGGAGGATGAACTGATGCTGGAAGCCAATAAATGGGAACTTGGCCACGGCGGACTGTCCGGGCGGACGGCACAGCAGTTTATCGATCATCTGCTTGGAAAGGAGGCAGAAGAGGCATGAAAACTTTCGCGGCGATCGCCATCGGATCGGTGGAGACCGAGATGCGCATCTACGAACTGAGTCCGAAAAAAGGGATGAAGGAAATTGACCGCCTGGCGTCCCGGCTGAACCTGGGCGCGGATGCATACCGGGACAACAAGCTTGACGTTGATCAGGTAGAAGAGCTTTGCCGGATACTGAATGAATTCCGCGTGACCATGCTCGGATACAAGGTCGACGCTTATCAGTGTGTGGCTACGAGTGCGCTCCGCGAGCTTCGTTCCTCTATGATTACGAAGGATCATATTGAAAAACAGACAGGATTGAAAATCCAGATTATCAGTAACTCGGAACAGCGCTTTATGGATTACAAGTCGATCGCGTCCGAGTCGGAATCCTTCGGGAAGATTATCCAGAATGGAACGGCCATCGTTGATATCGGCGGCAACAGTATGCAGATTTCCGTGTTCGATAACGACAAGCTGGTAACGACAGCCAACATACCGATGGGCAAGATCAGCACGCGCGTAACCTATGGAGCGTACGCCAAAAACAGATTTCATTATGAACAGATGGTGCGTGAGCTGATGAACCACGAAATGGCCGGTTTCGGGAAGCTGTACCAGAAGGACCGCCTGATTAAAAATCTGATTGTCATGGATGCGGACCTGCTTGAGATTCTCCGTCATCTGCACGCCAGCGGCCTGACCGGCAAATTCCGCGAAAGCGAAAGTGTTTATCATGTCGATGCAGCCACGTTTTTTACAGTTTACGATGCGGTTATGAAGCTGACCCCGGACGAGATTTCGCGCCGGTATCAGGTTTCCGCCGATACGGGGATCCTGGTGATTCAGTCCATGATTTTCACACGGTGCCTGATCGAAAAGCTCGGCATTGAAATGCTGTGGCTGATCGATGTCAGCATCTGCGACGGTATGTGCTATGACTATGGCATCCGGGCAAAGCAGATAAAAAGCAAACACAATTTCGACGAAGACATCATTGCCGCTTCCCGCAATATCGCAAAGCGGTACAAGAGCAGCAGCTCTCACATCCATAACCTTGAGGAGCTGGCGCTGCCGATCTTTGACCGCATGAAGAAGATATCCGGACTGGGCTCCAGGGAGCGTCTGCTGCTGCAGATTGCCGTCATTCTTCATAACTGCGGCAAATATATCAGTCTGAATAATGTTTCGGACTGTGCGTACAACATTATTATGGCGACGGAGATTATCGGACTTTCTCACGCGGAGCGTCAGATTATCGCCAATGTCGTTCGTTTTAATACATCGGAGTTTGCGTACTACGACGCTCTTGCCTCCATCAGCGATGTGAGCCGCGATGAATATCTTGTAATCGCCAAGCTGACAGCCATTCTGCGTCTGGCCAATTCCCTGGACCGGAGCCATGAGCAGAAATTCCACGATGCTTCGGTTTCTCTGAAGGAAAACAAGCTGACGATTTCCATTGCGACGGCGGAGGACATAACGCTGGAAAAAATCGCAATGGCAGAACAGGCGGGATTTTTTGAGGAAGTATTTAATGTAACTCCGGTAATCTCACAGAAGAAAAAATACTGATGGAGCCGGAGGGCGGCAGGCGGAGAAACGGAGGGCGGATGCTTGAAAACCCGGGAGAAAAAAATGAGTACACCAGTAAAGGCAATGAAAACAGACAAAACAGTGAAGACGGCAAAGGAAGAAAGGACAGCCGTATTTCCGGAGCCGGAAAAGATTGATTTCCATGACCCGAAATATTATACGAACCGTGAACTTTCCTGGCTTGACTTTAACCAGAGAATCCTGGGGGAAGCCCGCGACCACGAAAATCCGCTGTTTGAGCGTATCAAATTTCTGAGTATTGTCTCTTCCAACATGGATGAATTCTTCAGCGTCCGTGTGGCATCGCTGAAGGATCAGGTGAACGCAAAATACACGAAGCCGGATCTGGCCGGCATGACACCGCAGATGCAGCTGGACGCAATTTCGAAGCAGGCTCACGAGCAGATCAGTGAACAGTACAGCACGTACAACCGCTCCATTATTCCCCAGCTGAAGATGAACGGGCTGGAGGTGATCAGCGGCCATGAGGATCTGAATGAGGAACAGATTAAATTCTGTGACCGCTATTTTGAAGAAGAGGTGTACCCGGTACTGACTCCGATGGCGATGGATCCGGCGCGTCCGTTTCCGCTGATTCGCAATAAGACGCTGAACATCGGCGCACTCATCTCCAAAAAGGGAGAAAAGGGCGGAAAGACCCAGTTTGCAACAGTGCAGGTTCCCTCCGTATTGTCCAGAATTATTGAACTTCCGCAGGATGAAAACAACGGCCGCTATGTTGTGCTGCTCGAGCAGCTGATTGAGTACAACATTGAGAAGCTGTTTACCGGCTACGAAGTGGTATGTGCGTTTCCATACCGGATCATCCGCAACGCTGATCTGACGATTGACGAGGATGACGCAAGTGATCTGCTGCGGGAGATTCAAAAGCAGCTGAAAAAGAGACAGTGGGGCGAGATTATCCGGCTGGAAATTGAGGAAGGAATGAACGAGAAGCTTCTTTCTATCCTGATCCGGGAGTTCAGAGTAACGGATGCGGAAATATACCGCATTCCGGGTCCGCTGGACCTGACCTTCCTTATGAAGATGTACGGCATGGATGGCTTCGATAAACTGAAGGATAAGCCGTGGACACCTCAGCCGGTGCCGGCGCTGATGGATGAACCGGACATCTTTGCCGCCATCCGGAAAAAAGACATCTTTTTGCATCATCCGTATGAAACCTTCGATCCGGTGGTCAGCTTTGTCCGAAAGGCAGCGGCGGACCCTCAGGTACTGGCAATTAAACAGACACTATACCGTGTCAGCGGGCACAGCCCGATTGTTGCCGCGCTGGCGCAGGCGGCGGATAACGGCAAACAGGTGACGGTTCTGGTCGAGCTGAAGGCGCGCTTCGACGAGGAACACAACATTATCTGGGCGGAGATGCTGGAGAAGGCCGGGTGTCACGTTATTTATGGTCTGGTGGGGTTAAAGACTCACAGCAAGATTACGATGATTGTGCGCCGCGAGGAGGACGGTATCCGCCGGTATGTCCATCTTGGAACCGGTAACTACAATGACTCGACGGCAAAGCTGTACACCGACTGCGGTATTCTCACCTGCCGCGAGGCGTATGGAGAGGATGCAACGGCTGTATTTAACATGCTGTCCGGGTACAGCGAGCCGAAGCGCTGGAACCGCCTGATGGTAGCCCCGATCTGGCTGCGCGACCGTTTCACTTATCTGATTAATCGCGAGGCGGAGCACGCCAGAGCCGGAAAGCCGGCGCATATTATCGCCAAAATGAACTCGCTGTGTGATCCGGACATTATCGCCTCTTTGTATGCAGCAAGCGCGGCAGGGGTTAAAATCGAGCTGATTGTCCGGGGGATCTGCTGCCTGCGCGTTGATATCCCGGGCGTCAGTGAAAACATCACGGTGCGTTCTCTGGTAGGAACGTTTCTGGAGCACAGCCGTATCTTCTATTTTGAGAATGAAGGCCATCCGGAACTGTACATGGGCTCGGCGGACTGGATGCCGAGAAACCTGGACAAGCGGGTCGAAATCGTTTTTCCGGTGGAGGATCAGGATATTCAGAAGGAAATCATGCACATCCTCCAGATTCAGCTTTCCGACACGCTCAAGGCGAGAGTCATGACGAAGGATGGTTCCTATCGCCGTGTGGACCGCCGCGGCAAGGTGCTGCTCGGCGCCCAGAAGTATTTCTGCGAGGAAGCCGTGCGCGCGGCAGAGGCGAAAAAATCGGATCCTGTGAAGAGCCGTGTGTTCACACCCGCCCAGCCGCAGAGGGAAAACGGATCCGATCCGGGGACGGACTGACCGGGGCAGACGGAGAAAAGGCGGTGCGGAACCGAAAAGAAACAGGCGTTTTCATAATCCGGGAAATAGCCTATAATAACAGAGGATGACATTAAATCCGAACACCCGGCTTTTACCGGGTGTTCGATTTTTCAGTGCGCCCGGCGGGCGCACGCTTCTAAATGGGAAGAGCAGAAATGCCATGGAGCCCGCAGGAGGCTCCTTTCAGAACAGGAGGCTGACAGGATGTACCGGGATCATACTCATGCTGTAAAAATCGGAGACCGTGTGATTGGCGCGGGCAATCCGGTTCTCATTCAATCCATGTGCAACACACACACGGAAGATATAAAGGCAACGGTGGATCAGATCAAACGTCTGGAGAAAGCGGGCTGCGAACTGATCCGCTGCACCGTTCCGACCCTGGAGGCAGCACAGGCGCTGCCGGAAATTAAAAAGCAGATAACCATCCCGCTGATCGCAGACATTCATTTTGACTACCGCCTGGCGATCGCGGCTGTGGAAAACGGAGCCGATAAAATCCGCATTAATCCAGGGAATATCGGTAGTCCTGATAAGGTGCGCGCGGTGGTTGACTGCTGCCGGGAAAGAAACATTCCAATCCGCGTCGGCGTCAATTCCGGATCCCTGGAAAAGGATCTTGTGGAAAAATATCACGGAGTGACGGCGGAAGGCCTTGTCGAATCGGCGCTGAAGAACTGTGCGGTTATCGAGGACATGGGATATGATAATCTTGTCATTTCCATCAAATCCTCCGATGTGCTTATGTGTGCGCGGGCCTACGAACTGACCGCTCAAAAGTGCAGTCATCCGCTTCACGTGGGAATAACCGAAGCCGGCGGTCTGATCCGGGGAAATATCAAGTCAGCCATCGGACTGGCCCTGATCCTGAGCAAAGGGATCGGAGATACGGTCCGCGTATCGCTGACGGCGGACCCGGTGGAAGAGGTTACATCGGCGAAGCTTATTCTGAAAGAGCTGGGACTTCGCAGGGGCGGTGTAGAGGTGGTTTCCTGCCCGACCTGCGGACGAACCGATATCGATCTGATTGCGCTGGCCGATAAGGTGGAGGAAATGACGATGGACCTGCCGCTGGATATCAAGGTGTCTGTCATGGGCTGTGTCGTAAACGGACCGGGCGAGGCCAGAGAGGCAGACATTGGAATCTGCGGCGGCAGGGGCAAAGGGCTGCTGATCAAACACGGGGAAGTGATAAAAACCCTTCCGGAGGATCAGCTGCTGGATGCGCTGAGAGAGGAGCTTGAACACTGGGATGCGTAAACCATTCAGGGAGGTATTTCCCGCGCTTTCATTAAGCGTGGACGCGCAGGACAGTCTGTCCCATGCTTCGGTGACCAGGCTGACACTGAATAAAGGACGGGATCTGCTGCATGTTTATCTGGAAAGTGACCGTCTGATCGAAAAAAAGATCATTCTGGAAGCGGAACGGGCGATTGAGCGGGGCATGTTTTCCGGCCTGAATGTGAAGGTAAAAATCATTGAGCGCTTTTTCCTGTCGGAACAGTATACGGCTCAGAATCTTCTCCCGATGTACGAGGAAAGCATTCTGCTGGAGCTTAAGAACTACAGCGAGTTTCTGTACGATACCTACAGGCATTCCGGGCGGGAATTCACCGCTTCGGACAGCATGACGCTGCGTCTGCCCGACACATGCGTAGCCCGGGCCCGCAGAAGAGAGCTGGAGCATATCCTGGAAAAAATTTTTACGGAGCGCTGCGGACAGAATTTCCACCTGACAACGGAATTTATTCAGGAGGAGGGGGAGAGCCGGAACCGGCAGCTGGAGGAAAAACGGCTGGAGATGGAGGTGGCTCAGATCAGCCGCCGTGTATATCCGGCCAAAGCTGCGGAAGCTTCTTTAGATGACGATGAGTTCCTTGCGGTCGCCTCCGGGGGTAGTCCTTCCGGCAGCGCTTCGGGAACATCCGCGGGAAGGAGCGGTTTTCGGAGCGCGGGGAAAGGCAGTGCCGCCTCCCCGTCAGGAAACAGTCAGAAAGGCCGGGCCGGAGAATCCTATGCGGAAGGTAAAAAAGCTCCGGCGGAAAATGGTGCCGGCAATACAGAGGCCGGAATATCCTCCAAAGGAACCGCCTGGCGCCGCTCCGGGGCAAAAAGAAGCCAGGGAGCCCGGCCGGCCGAGAGTGTGCTTACCCATTCGGATGATCCGGATGTTATTTACGGGCGCGATGTCCAGGACGATGCGATTGAGCTTAAGAATGTCATTGGAGAGATGGGCGAAATCACAGTCCGGGGGCAGGTGCGGCGGCTTGAATTCAGGGAAATCAGGAATGAGCGTACCATTGTCATGATGGACGTGACGGACTTTACGGACACAATCACGATCAAGCTGTTTTTCCACAATGAGCAGGCAGCGCAGTTTAAGGAAAAGCTGTCGCAGGGCGATTTTGTGAAGATCAAGGGCGTGACGACCATTGATCGTTTTGATTCGCAGCTGACCATCGGGTCCGTGCGCGGTATCCGTAAAATTTCTGATTTTCGCATACCGCGCATGGATACCTGGCCGGAGAAGAGAGTGGAGCTTCACTGCCATACCAAGATGAGCAACATGGACGGGGTCAGCGATGTGAAGGACATTGTCCAACAGGCCATGCGCTGGGGCCACGAGGCCATTGCCATCACCGACCACGGCAGTGTGCAGGCATTTCCGGACGCCAACCATACGGTGCCGAAGGATTCCCCTTTCAAGGTTATCTATGGCTGTGAGGGATATCTGGTGGATGATGTCACGGCGCTTGCCGTGAATTCAAAGGGCCAGAGTCTGAACGGACGGTTTGTGGTGTTCGATCTGGAGACGACCGGGTTTTCACCGGTAAAGAACCGGATTATTGAAATCGGTGCGGTGCTTGTAGAAAATGGAGAGGTAACCAGGCGCTTCAGCACGTTTGTCAATCCGAAGGTTCCTATTCCATACCGCATTGAGCAGCTGACCAGCATCAACGACAGCATGGTCATGGATGCTCCGCCGATCGGGGAGGTCCTGCCGAAGTTCCTCAAGTTCTGCGAGGGAGCCGTGCTGGTAGCCCACAATGCCTCGTTTGATGTTTCCTTTATCATTGAAAATTGCGAACGGCTGGGGATAGAACATGATTTTACCGCCGTGGACACGGTGGGTCTGGCGCGGGTTCTGCTGCCGAAGCTGAACCGTTTCAAGCTGGATACCGTGGCGAAGGCACTGGGCGTTTCTCTGGGACATCATCACCGGGCTGTCGATGACGCCGAGTGCACGGCGCATATTTTTGAACGCTTTGTCAGCATGCTCCGGGAACGGGACATCTTTGATCTTGACGCAATGAATGAACTTGGCCGTTCATCGGAAGAGCAGATTCGCAAGCTGCCGACCTACCATGTAATACTGCTGGCCAAGAATGATGAAGGACGGCTGAATCTGTACCGGCTTGTGTCCGAGTCACACGTGAAATATTTTAACCGGAGGCCGCGCATTCCCAAGAGTCTTTTGAGCAAACACAGAAATGGCATTCTGATTGGCAGTGCCTGTGAGGCGGGGGAGGTTTACCAGGCCATCGAGCGCGGACTTTCCGATCAGGCCCTGATGGAGGTTGCTTCTTTTTACGATTATCTGGAAATTCAGCCGGTGGGCAACAACCTGTTCCTCACGAAGGATGACCGTGAAGAACCGCTCACCATCGAGGATCTGAGGGACAACAACCGGCGGATTGTCAGGCTCGGCGAGCAGTTGGGCAAGCTGGTCGCCGCTACCTGTGATGTTCATTTTCTGAACCCGGAAGATGAGGTGTACCGGAGAATTATCCAGGCAGGCGAAAAATTTTCCGATGCGGATGAACAGCCGCCGCTTTTCCTGCATACTACCCGGGAAATGCTGGAGGAATTCAGCTATCTGGGGGAAGATAAAGCGCATGAGGTTGTCATTTCCAACACCCGGAAAATTGCCGATATGTGCGAACGGATTGAACCGGTACGGCCGGACAAGTGTCCGCCGGTCATCGAAAATTCCGACGGGCTGCTGACGAAAATCTGTTATGACAAGGCACATGAGATGTACGGGGATCCGCTTCCCGCTGTCGTGGAGGAAAGGCTGAAACGTGAGCTGACCTCCATTATTTCGAACGGTTATGCGGTTATGTATATTATCGCACAGAAGCTGGTGTGGAAGAGCCGTGCGGACGGCTATCTGGTTGGATCCCGCGGCTCCGTCGGTTCGTCCTTTGTTGCCACCATGTCCGGAATAACGGAGGTTAATCCGCTGCATCCGCACTACCGCTGCCCGAAGTGCCATTTTGTGGACTTTGATTCTCCGGAAGTCAGAAAGTTTGACGGTATGGCCGGGTGCGATATGCCGGACCGGAACTGCCCGAACTGCGGAACGCCGCTTCTCAAGGACGGTTTCGATATCCCGTTTGAAACCTTCCTCGGGTTCAAGGGCAACAAAGAGCCGGATATTGATTTGAATTTTTCGGGTGAGTATCAGTCGAAGGCGCACCACTACACGGCGGTTATCTTCGGAGACGGACAGACGTTCCGGGCCGGGACCACCGGCACCCTGGCGGACAAGACCGCCTTCGGTTTTGTGAAGAACTATTATGAGGAGAAGGGGGATCACAAGCGAATCTGCGAGATCAATCGGATTGTCGAGGGCTGTACGGGTGTCCTGCGCACCACCGGACAGCATCCGGGAGGAATTATCGTTATGCCGTACGGGGAGGAAATAAACTCCTTCACACCCGTACAGCATCCGGCGGACGATATGACATCCACAACGATCACCACGCATTTTGATTATCATTCCATTGACCATAACCTGCTGAAGCTGGATATTCTCGGGCATGATGATCCGACCATGATTCATATGCTGGAGGATCTGACCGGGCTGAAGGCGACGGATGTCCCGCTCGATGACCGGAAGGTGATGAGTCTGTTCCAGAATACATCTGCGCTTGGCATCACGCCGGAACAGATCGGCGGGACCCAGCTGGGATGTCTGGGCGTTCCGGAGTTCGGTACGGAATTCGCCATGCAGATGCTGATGGATACGAAACCGCAGTATTTGTCCGATCTGGTCCGCATTGCCGGACTGGCGCACGGTACGGATGTATGGCTGGGCAACGCGCAGACACTGATTCAGGAGGGCAGGTGTACGATTTCCACAGCAATCTGCTGCCGCGATGATATCATGGTTTACCTCATTTCCAAAGGGCTTGATAAGGAACAGTCTTTTATGATCATGGAGCATGTCCGCAAGGGCAAAGGTCTGAAGATGGAGGAGGAGAAGGAAATGACCGATCACGGTGTGCCGGACTGGTACATCTGGTCGTGCAAGAAGATAAAGTACATGTTCCCGAAGGCACATGCGGCCGCCTACGTTATGATGGCCTGGAGGATTGCCTGGTTTAAGATTTATCAGCCCCTGGCTTTCTATGCGGCGTTCTTCAGCATCCGCTCTCCGGGATTTGATTATGAAATGATGTGTCTGGGTGAAGAAAAGCTGCAGCGGCATATCGATGATTACGAAAAGCGCAAGGCAGCAGAAGGCAAGGAAGGTCTTCAGAAAAAGGAACTGGATGAACTGAGAGCCATGTACGTGGTCCGCGAAATGTACGAGCGGGGCTGTGAATTCTGCCCGATCGATATTTTCAAGGCACGGGCGGCCAAATGCCAGATTGTGGACGGTAAGATCATGCCGGCATTATCCATGATCGGAGGCATGGGCGACCAGGCGGCGGCTTCCATCGTGGAAGCCTGCAAGGACGGACCGTTCCTGTCCCGGGACGATTTCCGCGAGCGGACAAAGGTCAGCAAAACCATTGCCGACAAGCTCGTTGAACTGAACATCCTGAAAGACCTTCCGGAAAGCAATCAGCTGAGTATCTTCGACTTCACCGGAGGCGGAGAATGAGTGGAGCCGGAGGACTGCGGCAGTATCAGCATACAGGAGAGTTCATGAATGAGCATACAGACAGTACAGATTTCACTGATCGGTTTCATGGGAGCAGGGAAGACAAGCGTCGGCAGCGTTCTTGCCGGGAAAACCGGGCGGCAGTTTACGGACACGGATGAGAGAATCACCGCCGGAGCGGGCATTTCCATTAACGAGATATTCGCCCGATATGGAGAACCTTATTTTCGTGACCTTGAAACGGAACAGCTGAAAAAACTTCGGAAAGAAACCGAACCGCTGGTCATTTCCGCCGGCGGCGGACTGCCGCTTCGCGAAGAAAACAGGAAACTTCTGAGACAGATGGGACCGGTGGTTTTCCTTGAGGCATCGGAGGAGGAGCTTTGCCGGCGCCTTCGGGGAAGCAGCAGCCGTCCCATGCTGCAGGGCGGATCCCTGGAAGAAAGGATCCGCACGCTTATGGAACAGCGGCAGGAAAAATATGAAGATGCAGCGACCGTGCGGATTTGCACGGATGGCTTGTCCGTGACGGAAGTGGCAGACGAAATAATCCGGATCACCCGGATATAGCGGCGAAATAATCCGGTTGTCCCGGATATAAAACAGATAATGAACGGATAACAAACGGAGATCGATCCGGTCCGCCGGTGTAAAAAATGGTTGAAAATATAAGATATAAGCGATAAAATAAATTGATTTTATGGGATTCATTTTTATAGGAGGATTGCTAAAGTATGATTTCTGCAGGTGATTTTAGAAACGGTGTTACGCTCGAAATTGACGGTAAAGTATATCAGGTACTTGAGTTCCAGCATGTAAAACCGGGAAAAGGTGCAGCCTTTGTTAGAACGAAACTGAAAGATATTGTCGGTGGCGGCGTGATCGAGAGATCCTTCCGTCCCACAGAAAAATTCCCGACTGCCCGTATCGATAGAGTTGACATGCAGTATCTGTACAACGATGGCGATCTGTATTACTTCATGAATACGGAGACCTATGATCAGGTAGCTCTGAGCAAGGATGTAATCGGGGATTCACTTAAGTTTGTAAAAGATAACGAAATGGTGAAGATCGTTTCCCACAACGGAAATACCTTCGCTGTAGAACCGCCTCTGTTTGTGGAACTGGAAGTTACCGATACAGAGCCGGGTGTCAGAGGAGATACCGCGACCGGTGCAACCAAGCCGGCAATCGTAGAGACCGGAGCACAGGTGATGGTACCGCTGTTTGTAAACCTTGGCGACAAGATCAAAATCGATACCCGTTCCGGAGAATATCTTTCCAGAGTATAATCGCTGCAGCATACCGGGACTGCATGACGCAAAAAACGAAACACAGCAAAAAGACAGCCATATGGCTGTCTTTTTTTGGAAGGCGGCTGTTCATCATCGGGTGCGGAGAACGAGATGACGGTACAGACGCCGTATCGGGCAGGGCAGAGTTCATCTGCCCTGCCCGATAATTATTTCAGTTTATCATCCGATGCTGGAGTCAAAAGGTCTCTCTGCTTCTTTTTCCTTCGCCAGATTTTTGGCGGCGGTGGAGAGCAGCAGCTTGATTCTGTTCAGCTGATTTACTTCGCTGGCTCCCGGATCAAAATCGATCGCGGCAATATTTGCTCCCGGATGCTGGCGGCGCACTTCCTTGATAACTCCCTTTCCCACGACATGGTTCGGCAGACAGCCGAACGGCTGCGTGCAGACGATGTTGCTGGTGCCATCTTCGATCAGTTCCAGCATTTCACCGGTGAGGAACCAGCCTTCCCCGGTCTGGTTGCCGAGGGATACAACGCTGGTTGCCAGCTTTGCCAGATGCTGGACATGTACCGGCGGATCGAAGTGACGGCTTTTCTCAAATTCCTTGCGGGCGGTACCCCGGAGAGCCTCCATAAAGCGGATCACCATGTTGCACAGGGCTGCCGTTGTCTTCTTCGTATCGTAATGATCAGCCTTGAAGTTCGTGTTGTAGAAGGAGTAAAGCAGGAAATCCATCAGGTCCGGAACCACTGCCTCGGCACCTTCCTGTTCCAGAAGATCAACCAGATGATTGTTTGCCGTCGGGCAGAATTTAACCAGAATCTCACCGACAATTCCGACACGCGGTTTGCGCTCTTCTCTGATCGGAAGGTTATCAAATTCCTGAATGATTTTACGGCACAGCTTCTTGAAATCGCCGTAGGATACTTTGCTTCCGGTGAGGAAGTCAAGGCATTCTCCCCGCAGCTTCGCGTGCAGCTGGTTGGCGGAGCCCGGAACCAGCTCGTACGGGCGCATGCGGTAAACCACGCGCTCAAAAATATCGCCGAACACAAGAGCGAACAGGCCGCGTTTTACCATGCTGTAGCTGATGCTGAAGCCCGGGTTTGACTCAATGCCCTGGACACTCATGGAGATAACCGGGACGTATTCGAGCCCCGCTTTTCGAAGCGCCCGGCGGAAGAATCCCATGTAGTTGGAAGCGCGGCAGCCGCCGCCGGTCTGCGTCATCAGGATAGCCGTTCTGTGCGGATCGTACCGGCCGCTTTGCAGGGCGGACATCATCTGGCCTACTACAATCAGGCTCGGGAAGCAGGCGTCGTTATTGACGTACTGAAGTCCGGAGTTGATCGCCGGCCGGTCTTCATACTGCACCACTTCCATGTTATAGCCGCAGGCTTTCAGAGCCGGGACAATCAGCTCGAAATGAATAGGTGACATCTGCGGAACCAGAATCGTGTAATCCTTCTTCATTTCTTTGGTGAAGAGGACAGGATCCACATTTGCCGGCTGCAGGTCTGCCCGGATCCCGTGCATTTCACGAACACGGATGGCTGCCAGCAGAGAGCGCACACGGATACGGGCAGCGCCGAGGTTGTTGACCTCATCGATCTTCAGGCAGGTGTAAATCTTATTGGAACCGGACAGGATATCATTGACCTGGTCGGTGGTTACCGCATCCAGACCGCAGCCGAAGGAGTTCAGCTGGATAATGTCCAGGTTGTCCTGTGTACGGACGAACGCAGCTGCCTCGTACAGACGGCTGTGGTACATCCACTGGTCAAGAACGATCAGCGGGCGTTCCACCTCGGAAAGGTTGGAAATAGAATCCTCCGAGAGAACCGCGACTCCGTAGCTGGTGATAAGGTCCGGAATACCATGGTTAATTTCCGGATCAACGTGATAGGGGCGTCCGCAAAGAACAATCCCATGGCGGCCGGTTTCTTTCAGATACCGGAGTGTCTTCTGGCCTTCCTCATAAACCTGCTGACGGTAGTGAGCCAGCTCTTTCCAGGCATCCTCAGCCGCGGCGGCAACCTCGCTCTTCGGAATATCCGGGAAAGTGCGGACCAGCATCTTCGTTACGGTTTCAAGACTCGTGAAGGCAATGAACGGATGAACGAAATTTATGTGCTCTGTCCGGAGGTCTTCCATGTTATTTTTGATGTTTTCCGGGTAGCTGGTCACAATCGGGCAGTTATAGTGATTCTGGGCGTTTTTGATTTCCTTTCGCTCGAAGGGAATGCTCGGGTAAAAGATGAAACGGATTCCCTGGTGGATCAGCCATTCCACATGGCCGTGCGCCAGCTTGGCCGGATAGCATTCGGATTCGCTCGGGATAGATTCAATGCCGAGCTCATAGATCTTCCTTGAACTCTGCGGGGAGAGCACAACCTTGTATTTCAGGTCCGTGAAGAACCGGTGCCAGAACGGATAGTTCTCGTACATGTTCAGAACACGCGGAATACCGACGATGCCGCGGGAAGCCTCCTCCTCCGTCAGACTCGGACGGTTGAACAGCAGATTGTTCTTGAACTCGTACATGTTCGGCACATGATATTTATTTTTAACTCCGCCGATACCGCGCTCGCACCGGTTGCCGCTGATAAACTGGCGCCCGCCGGAGAAACGGTTGATCGTCAGACGGCACTGATTGGTGCATCCCCTGCATTTTGCCATATGCGTGGTAAACTGCAGCTCGTTGATCTGATCGATGGAGAGCATGGTGGTCTTTGGCGCTTCGCCTGTCTTGCGGATCGCTTCGCTGTAGCGCTCACGGGCAATCAGACCGGCACCGAAGGCACCCATAATGCCGGCAATGTCCGGCCGGATGGCTTCGCAGCTGGCAATCTTTTCGAAGGCGCGCAGAACGCCGTCGTTGTAAAAGGTACCGCCCTGAACCACGATGTGTTTCCCGAGCTGGGTAGCGTCAGAAACCTTGATCACCTTGTACAGCGCATTTTTGATAACGGAATAGGAAAGGCCGGCGGAGATATCGGCTACGCTGGCGCCTTCCTTCTGCGCCTGTTTTACCTTTGAATTCATGAATACCGTGCAGCGGGTGCCAAGGTCAATCGGGTGCTCCGCAAACAGGGAAGCTCTGGCAAATTCCTGAACGGAAAGGTTCAGGGAACGCGCAAAAGTTTCGATGAAGGAGCCGCATCCGGACGAGCAGGCTTCATTCAGCTGAACGGAATCCACAGAGTGATTCTTTATTTTAATGCATTTCATATCCTGACCGCCGATATCGAGAATGCAGTCGACATCAGGATCAAAGAAGGAAGCTGCATAATAATGGGAAACTGTTTCCACCTCGCCCTCATCCAGCATCAGTCCGGCCTTGATCAGCGCCTCGCCGTAACCGGTGGAGCAGGAGTAAACAATTTTTGCGTCCTCCGGAAGCAGGCTGTAAATTTCCTGGATCGCCTTGATGGAGGTTTTCAGCGGGCTGGAATTGTTGCTCGAGTAGAAGGAATAAAGCAGAGAGCCATCCTCCGCCACCAGGGCTGCCTTGGTGGTCGTGGATCCGGCATCGATCCCCAGGTAGCAGTTTCCCTTATAAGTGGAAAGATCACGGGTTACGACATTGTACTGGTTCTGACGCTCAATAAATTCGTCATATTCCTGTTTGTTCGCGAACAGCGGATCCAGGCGGGCAACCTCAAATTCCATCCGGATGCCGTTTCGCAGGCGGGAAGCCATGGAAGACATGGTTTCTGTCCGCCCGCCGTCCTTTGCGTTGAGAGCGGATCCGATTGCCGCGAACAGATGAGAGTTTTCCGGGACAATGGCGTGTTCGTCATCCAGCTTCAGCGTGCGGATAAAACATTTTCTCAGCTCGGACAGGAAGTGGAGCGGGCCGCCAAGAAAAGCGACGTGGCCGCGGATCGGTTTGCCGCAGGCAAGTCCGCTGATGGTCTGATTGACAACCGCCTGAAAAATGGAGACGGCAAGATCCTCACGGCGTGCTCCCTCATTGATCAGCGGCTGGATATCCGTCTTTGCAAACACGCCGCAGCGGGCGGCAATGGGATAGACGGACTGATAATTTTTGGCATACTCATTCAGCCCGGCCGCATCGGTCTGCAGCAGGGAAGCCATCTGGTCGATGAACGATCCCGTCCCTCCGGCGCAGATGCCGTTCATACGCTCTTCCACATTGCCCTGCTCAAAATAGATGATTTTGGCATCCTCGCCGCCCAGCTCGATGGCGACATCCGTCTGAGGAGCGTAGAACTCCAGAGAGGATGCAACGGCAACTACTTCCTGAGTAAACGGAACACCGAGATGATTCGCCAGGGTCAGACCGCCGGAACCGGTGATGACCGGACGCACCGTCCGGTCGCCGATTTTATCGACAGCTTCCCCGAGAAGATCCGCCAGGGTCCCCTGAATGTCGGCAAAATGCCGTTTGTAGTCGGAAAAGAGGAGTGTCCGGTCCTTGTCAAGAACAGCTATTTTAACTGTCGTAGAACCGATATCTATTCCGAGTGTACAGATATTTTCGCTTAAAGTAAGATTTTGATCCATAAAAAAGGCAGCTGAAAACTGCTTCCTCCTTAAAATAAAACTGCTGCAGGAATTAACCTGTATCTTCTTATAATAATGTCACACCGGAACCATACGGCCGGATATTTATTAATAGCAGAAAAAAAGCAAGAATGCAATAGGCTGTATTCGCAGGACAATCATCCGGTCGGGCATATCTTGTAGCTTGCAATCTGCTGTACATCCATATATACTTATATGGTTTCTTCATGGTACCACGTGAAAAAGAGAAGGACAATATGCAGTTAACGGTGAATGTATATCATGACGGCATGATATAGTTTACAAAACCATGTGAGGCGGAACAGAATATCTGCTGCATTTCCGGCAGGTCAGAGGGAGAAAAATGAGCAAAAGTTATACATTAATAAAGAAAGACGGCAGTGCCCGCCGCGGCGTGCTTCATACCGTACACGGAGATATTCAGACACCTGTTTTTATGAATGTTGGAACGGTGGCGGCGATCAAGGGAGGCGTTTCTACCGATGATTTAAGAAACATCGGTACGCAGGTGGAACTTAGCAACACATACCATCTTCATGTCCGTACGGGAGACGAAACCATAAAAAAGCTTGGAGGTCTTCACAGGTTTATGAACTGGGACCGCCCCATTCTGACAGACTCGGGCGGGTTTCAGGTATTTTCACTTGCTTCGCTCCGGAAAATCACAGAACGGGGCGTGAGTTTCCGCTCTCATATTGACGGCCATCCGATTTTTATGGGGCCGGAGGAAAGCATGCAGATTCAGTCGAATCTGGCATCGACGATTGCCATGGCATTTGACGAGTGTCCGCCGGCGCTGGCGGAGCGCAGCTATGTACAGCCTTCGGTTGACCGGACGTACCGCTGGCTGGTTCGCTGCAAGGCACAGATGGCACGGCTCAACAGCCTGGAGGACACGATCAATAAAAATCAGATGCTGTTCGGCATCAATCAGGGAGCCATCTATCCGGATATCCGCATTGAGCACGCGAAGATGATCACAGAACTGGATCTGGACGGCTATGCGATCGGGGGACTTGCAGTTGGCGAATCCCATGAGCAGATGTATGAGATTATTGAAAAAACGGCGCCGTACCTGCCGGAGGACAAGCCCATTTATCTGATGGGCGTCGGGACGCCCATCAACATTCTGGAGGCGGTAGAGCGCGGCGTTGACTTTTTTGACTGCGTTTATCCAAGCCGTAATGGCCGCCACGGTCATGTATACACCAGCCATGGCCATCTGAACATGTTCAACGCAAAATACAGCCTGGACGAGAGACCGATTGAAGAAGGCTGTCAGTGCCCGGCCTGCCGCAGCTACAGCCGCGCCTATATTCATCATCTGATGAAGGCCAGGGAAATGCTGGGCATGCGCCTGTGCGTGCTGCATAATCTTTATTTCTATAATCATCTGATGGAAGAAATCCGGAATCATATTGAAAAGGGAGATTACAGCGCTTACAAAAAATCCAGGACAGAGCAGATGAAGGAAAACGAAAATGCATAAAAAATCCTTGCCGATTGCCGTGAAAGTGTGTATGATGGAGGAAATGTTAGTTTTTAAGCAGGAGGAAACAAGTAATGATTCTTAATCTGTTATCGGATTCCAGTTCAGCCGCAGGCGGATCATCCGCAGGCAGTGTTATGGTCATGGTCTTCTACATTGCGCTGCTGTTTGTGATCATGTACTTTCTTATGATCCGTCCGCAGCGCAGGGAACAGAAGAGAATGAACTCGCTTCTTGATTCCATGGAAGTCGGAGATGTTGTTGTAACAACCAGCGGTTTCTACGGTATTGTTATCTCGATCACGGATGACGATTGCATTGTAGAGTTCGGAAATAACAAGAACTGCCGTATTCCGATGAGAAAATCTGCCATTGCCGAGGTTGAAAAAGCCTCCGACGGAGTTGAAACGAAAGACGATACAAAGAGTACGGACAGTACGAAGAGCACGGCGGAAAAGGATAAGAAAAAATCATTTTTCGGAAAAGCAAAGGACTGACTATCCTGAGGACGGACAGTCTGCTTTGCCAAAGAGAATCAGAAATGAAAAAAGAGAAGGCGCCGCCTTCTCTTTTTTTGTAAAGGTCTGAATCATTACTTTTCATCAAGCTGAGGATCTGTTGCGTATATATTTTTGACAGTTCGAAGTACATAATGGGTTCTGGTCAGGCGAACACCCGGACAGTCCTTGATCCGGTTGTGGATCTGTTCCAGATGCTCGGAGGAACGGCAGCTGATCTTGAGCATGAAGTCAAACTCTCCGGTCAGATAGTAGCAGGCAACAACATTGGGATCGTTATTGATATGCTCGATGAAACCGTCATTGAAGCGGGGATGCTCCATGCTGACTTCCATCAGGACAGTAATATCATTTCCGAGCTTATGTTCATCCGTAATTACGGTGTATGATTTAATCAGACCGCTTTTTTCCATCTTGCGGATACGCTCGATGACTGTGGAAATAGACAGATGAATCGTCTTGCTTATTTCCGAGGCAGTCTGTCTGGCGTTCTTTTTTAGTTCGCATAAAATTTCATAATCAAGTTTATCCATGTTATCTCCATCTGTTCGTTAGAATATTGATGTGAAACGCAAATTTTTTTATATAGCTCGTATTATATCATATTATTTGCGGATTGAGTTGAAAAATTGGAAAATATAAACTAAGATAATTAAGAAATTTTCTTGAAAGGTAAAAGGTAAAGCGATGAGGTATAACATTGGTGTTATTGCCGGCGACGGAATAGGACCGGAAATTACGGCGGAGGCAGTGAAGGTTTTGAATGCTGCCGGTCAAAAGTTTGATTTTGAACTTAACTATACGCCGATCGATATGGGCGGCTGTTCCATTGACAAATACGGTGTGCCGCTGACACAGGAAGCTGTGGAAAAGGCGAAGGCTGGTGATGCTGTTCTCATGGGATCCATCGGAGGGGACGCAAAAACATCACCCTGGTATCAGCTGCCTCCGGAAAAACGTCCGGAAGCCGGACTGCTTGGTATACGCAGGGCCCTGGGGCTGTTTGCCAATCTGCGGCCGGCGTTCCTGTACGAGGAGCTTCGCGGCGCCTGTCCGCTGAAGGATGAGATCAGCTGCCGCGGTATCGATCTTGTCATGGTGCGTGAACTGACCGGAGGACTTTATTTCGGAGCCCGGAAAACGGTTACGGAAAACGGCGTGGCAAAAGCGGTTGATACACTGGAATACAGCGAGACGGAGATTCGCCGCGTGGCGGTGAAGGCATTTGACATAGCTATGAAAAGGCGGAAGAACGTTATCAGCGTGGACAAGGCAAATGTTCTGGATTCCTCCCGTCTGTGGCGGAAAACCGTCGAAGATGTGGCCAAGGATTATCCGGAAGTGACGCTTTCTCACATGCTTGTCGATAACTGCGCGATGCAGCTGGTAAAGGATCCGTCCCAGTTTGATGTGCTTCTTACCGAGAACATGTTCGGAGATATTCTTTCGGATGAGGCCAGCCAGATTTCCGGTTCCATCGGTATGCTGGCCAGCGCTTCTTTGAATGAAACAAAGTTCGGCCTCTATGAGCCCAGCGGCGGTTCCGCGCCGGACATCGCCGGAAAGGGTATTGCCAATCCGATTGCGACCATTCTTTCTGCGGCAATGATGCTCCGTTTTTCGCTGGATCAGGATCCGGCGGCGGATGCCGTGGAGGCAGCCGTCAAACAGGTCCTGAAGGAAGGATACCGCACGGGCGACATCTTCTCGGAAGGATGCACGAAGGTTGGCACGGTGCAGATGGGGGACCTGATCGCCGAAAGGATCTGAAGACAGCCCAGGAATGAAAACCACTGCAGGGATGAAAGCCACTGCAGGAATAACGAATCAATAAACACTGAAAAGACAGATAATCAGACAGATGGAGGATAAATACAATGAAAAGTGATGCAGTCAGAATGGGAGTGCAGCAGGCGCCGCATCGTTCTCTTTTTAATGCCCTTGGCATGACACAGGAAGAAATGCGCAAACCGCTGATCGGAATTGTTAATTCTTATAACGAGATTGTTCCCGGCCATATGAACCTGGATAAGATCACAGAGGCAGTAAAGATGGGCGTGGCGGAAGCCGGCGGTGTTCCGGTCGTATTTCCGGCCATTGCTGTGTGCGACGGAATTGCCATGGGACATGAGGGAATGAAGTATTCCCTGGTTACACGCGATCTGATAGCCGATTCCACCGAATGCATGGCGAAGGCGCATCAGTTTGATGCGCTGGTTATGATTCCGAACTGCGATAAAAACGTTCCGGGACTTCTGATGGCGGCAGCACGCATCAATGTGCCGACCGTATTTGTCAGCGGCGGTCCGATGCTGGCCGGACATCTGCATGGACGCAAGAGGAGCCTTTCATCCATGTTCGAGGCTGTCGGCGAACACACCGCCGGAAAGATGAGCGATGAAGAACTGGTGGAATATGAGGAAAAGGTATGCCCGACCTGCGGCAGCTGCTCCGGTATGTACACAGCCAATTCCATGAACTGTATCACCGAGGTTCTCGGACTCGGCCTGAAGGGCAACGGCACGATCCCGGCGGTTTACTCCGCGAGACTGAGGCTTGCAAAGCAGGCCGGATATCGCGTAATGGACTGCCTGAAAAAGAACATCCGTCCGCGCGATATCCTTACCAAAGAAGCATTCCTGAATGCCCTGACGGTGGATATGGCCCTTGGCTGCTCAACCAACACCATGCTGCATCTGCCGGCCATTGCCCATGAGTGCGGCTTCGAGCTGTCCACCGACCTGGCAAACGAGATCAGCGGGCGCACGCCGAACCTGTGCCATCTGGCACCGGCAGGTCCGACCTACATTGAAGATCTCAACGAGGCCGGCGGCGTCTATGCGGTTATGAATGAGCTTTCACGGAAAAATCTTCTGAATCCTGACTGCCTGACGGTTTACGGAACAACCGTAGGTGAAAACATTAAGGACTGCGTCAACAAGAATCCGGAAGTTATCCGGCCGATCGACCATCCGTACTCCGAAACCGGAGGCCTGGCCGCTTTGAAAGGAAATCTGGCTCCGGATTCCGGAATTGTAAAACGTTCAGCCGTCGCTCCGGAAATGATGGTTCATGACGGGCCGGCCCGCGTATTTGACTGTGAGGAAGATGCCATTCATGCTATCCTTGGCGGACAGATTCATCCCGGCGATGTTGTGGTCATCCGCTATGAAGGACCGAAGGGCGGTCCGGGCATGAGAGAAATGCTGAACCCGACGTCCGCCATCATCGGCATGGGACTTGGCAGCACGGTAGCGCTGATCACGGACGGACGTTTCAGCGGTGCATCCCGCGGGGCAGCGATCGGTCATGTATCTCCGGAAGCAGCTGTCGGCGGTCCGATTGCGCTGGTTCAGGAAGGCGATACGATCCACATTGATATTCCGAATGAAAAGCTGGAGCTGAAAGTCAGCGATGAAGAGCTGGCCAGAAGAAAGGCAGCCTGGAAGCCGAGAAAACCGAAGATCACGACCGGCTATCTGGCAAGATATGCGGCGCTGGTTACTTCCGGCAACCGCGGCGCCGTTCTGGAAATCCCGGGTGCATCCGAATAAAAGTAGTGAATGGATGTTGACAGCGCAGTCTGTGTGGTGTTTCAATGTACTCTAAAGCAGCTGCACAGACTTCGCTTATGTCGGAAGCAGATGCTTCAATAAAAGGTATAATAAAAAGGTTATCAGAGAAGGAAGTCAGGAATATGAAGTTAAATGGCTCTCAGATTTTAATTGAATGTTTGCTGGAGCAGGGTGTGGACACTGTTTTCGGCTATCCGGGCGGCGCAATCCTGAATGTGTACGATGAACTTTACAAACACAGGGATAAGATTACGCATATTCTTACCAGCCACGAGCAGGGAGCCAGCCATGCGGCGGACGGCTATGCCCGCGCCACCGGCAGGGTTGGTGTATGCATATCTACCTCCGGCCCCGGAGCAACCAATCTTGTTACCGGAATTGCAACTGCCTACATGGATTCGGTTCCGCTGATTGCCATTACCGGAAATGTGGGCACAAACCTTCTTGGGCGCGACAGTTTTCAGGAAGTAGACATCCGCGGCATTACGATGCCCATCACAAAACATAATTTCATTGTCCGCAGTGTGGAGGAGATGGCAGATACGGTTCGCAGTGCCTTCCGGATTGCCCAGGAAGGCCGTCCGGGTCCGGTACTCATTGATCTGACGAAGAACGCCACAGCCGATGTCACCGAATTCAAACCGCAGGAACCTGATAAAATCGAACCTTTCGACAGCGAAATCCATGCGGAGGATATTGACGCTGCCGTCCGACTGATTGAGAAATACCACAAGCCGTACATTCTGGCCGGCGGCGGAGCCGTCATTGCAAACGCGCAGAAGGAACTGAAGGAGTTTGCCGAAAAAACAGACGCTCCGGTGGCGGACACACTGATGGGCAAGGGCGCGTTTGACGGGCGCGACGACCGTTACACCGGGATGATTGGCATGCATGGGACAAAGGTTTCCAATCTCGGCGTATCCGCCTGCGATCTGCTGATTGTTATCGGCGCGCGCTTCAGCGACCGCGTCACCGGAAACGCAAAAAGATTTGCGCAGAAGGCGAAGATTATCCAGATTGATGTCGATGCCGCTGAGATTAATAAAAATGTTCCGGTGGATCTGCAGATCGTCGGCGATGCGCGTGTTGTGCTGGAACGTCTGAATAAGAAACTCAGCCGGCAGAACCACAAAGAGTGGATGGATCATATGATGGAACTGAAGGAAAGGTTCCCGCTGAAGTACAATCATGAGGCTCTTTCCGGTCCGGGTATTATCGAAGAAATTTATAAAGAAACAAACGGGGATGCCATTGTTGTCACCGAAGTCGGACAGAATCAAATGTGGGCAGCCCAGTATTATAAATATAAGGAGCCGCATCAGCTGCTTACCTCCGGCGGGCTTGGAACCATGGGCTATGGTCTGGGGGCCTCCATCGGCGCAAAAATCGGGCGCCCGGAGAAAACGGTCGTCAATATTGCCGGCGACGGATGCTTCCGCATGAACATGAACGAGCTGGCGACAGCGGCCCGGTATCATGTGCCGTTCGTCGAAGTTATTCTCAACAATTCCGTACTTGGCATGGTTCGTCAGTGGCAGACGTTGTTTTACGGAAAGCGTTATTCCGCAACGGTGCTGGAGGATCAGGTAGATTACGTGAAGGTGGCGGAAGCGCTCGGTGCTCGCGGAAAGCGTGTCACAAAGAAGGAGGACTTCGCAGCTGCCTTCCGGGAAGCTGCTGCGTCAGACGGACCGTTCGTTCTTGACTGTGTCATTGATCCGGATGATAAGGTATTCCCCATGGTTCCGGCAGGAGCTGCCATTGCGGATACTTTTGATGAAGATGATCTGAAGGCAAAGGAGACAAAATAAAAACATCATTCATGTTCCCCGCGGGAACATGAAAAAGCCGCGGGACATAGGAAAAAGGAGAAAATCAGAATGAGCAGAGTATACAATTTTTCGGCAGGGCCTGCCATAATGCCTGAGGAAGTCCTGAGGACTGCCCAGAAAGAAATGATGGACTATCATGGCTGCGGCCAGTCCGTTATGGAGATGAGCCATCGTTCCGGGGTCTTCGATGAGATCATCAGGGAAGCTGAAAAGGATTTCCGTGAACTGGTCGGTGTGCCGGATAATTATAAGGTTTTATTCCTTCAGGGAGGCGGAACGCTGCAGTTTGCGCAGATTCCGATGAACCTGATGAAGAATCGGGTGGCCGATTATATCATTACAGGAAACTGGGCGAACAAGGCCTGCCAGGAGGCAGCCATCTACGGAAAGGCAAATAAGATTGCTTCCTCTGAAGACAGGAACTATACCTATATTCCGGACTGCTCGGACCTTCCGGTTGATGAAGATGCCGATTACGTGTATATCTGCCATAACAATACGATTTACGGAACGCAGTTTAAGAAATTGCCGGATACGAAGGGAAAACTGCTTGTAGCGGATGTATCTTCCGATTTCCTGTCGGAACCGATCGATGTGGAAAAATACGGTCTGTTCTTTGGCGGAGTTCAGAAGAATGTCGGTCCCGCCGGCATGGTGATCACCGTTGTCCGAGATGATCTGGTGACCGGGGATGTACTTCCGGGAACTCCGACGCTGATGAAGTACAAGACACAGGCAGATAAGGGAAGCCTTTACAACACTCC
The DNA here is from genome assembly GCA_900318615.1 of uncultured Eubacteriales bacterium. Taxonomy (GTDB): domain Bacteria; phylum Bacillota; class Clostridia; order Lachnospirales; family Lachnospiraceae; genus Merdiplasma. Next base: position 59,134 of record ONLK01000002.1, on the reverse strand, counting down.
GAACTGCTGGTGCATTTATATCTGCGGGCTTGTATTCAGGTGGCTGAAGGCGCAGGGAGGCCTGGAGGCCATGCATAAAAAAAATGAAAAGAAGGCAGCTCTTCTGTATGATTACCTGGACAGCAGCAGACTGTTTAAGGGCACAGTCCGCAGGGAGGACCGCTCCCTCATGAATGTACCGTTTGTAACGGGCGATAAGGATATGGATGCGAAATTTGTAGCCGAGGCGGCCGAAAACGGACTTGTGAACCTGAAAGGTCACAGAACCGTCGGCGGTATGAGAGCCAGCCTTTACAATGCCATGCCGTATGCGGGCGTTGAGAAACTGGTAACCTTCATGGAAGATTTTGAAAAGGCAAACAGCTGACAAAAAGGAGTGTTTACAGTTATGATCAAATATGTGGAGCTGAATCCCATTTCCAAAGTAGGGACCAGCCGCTTCGGCAGCAAATATGGCCTGACGGACAAGATGGAGGATGCGGATATTGTCCTTGTCCGCTCCGCCAATATGCATGATATGGAACTTCCGGACCAGGTGTATGCGGTGGCCCGCGCCGGCGCCGGCGTCAACAATATCCCGCTGGATGCTTTCGCGAAGAAGGGAGTTGTCGTATTCAACACACCGGGCGCCAATGCGAACGGAGTGAAGGAACTTGTTTTTGCCGGCATGCTGCTGGCAGCCCGCGATGTGGTGGGCGGAATTGAATGGGTAAAAAGTCAGACAGGAAGCGAAACGGTAGCAAAGGATACCGAGAAACAGAAAAAGAAATTTGCCGGTACGGAGCTTTCCGGAAAGAAGCTCGGCGTCATCGGACTGGGGGCCATCGGACAGCTCGTTGCCAACGCCGCTGTTCATATGGGGATGGATGTGTATGGCTACGATCCGTACATTTCCGTGGATGCAGCCTGGAACCTGTCCCGCTCGGTAACGCATGTTAATGATGTTCATGATATTTATAAATACTGCAACTATATTACCATCCATGTGCCGGCCATCGATTCGACCAGAGGCATGATCAATGCGGAGGCGGTTGCGATGATGCAGCCGGATACGGTGCTCATCAATTATGCGCGTGACGTTCTGGTGGATGAGGAGGCCGTACTGAAGGCTCTGGAGGAAGGAAAGCTTCGCCGCTATGTATCCGATTTCCCGAATGCAACGACAGTCGGACATCCGGGCGTTATCCTGACACCGCATCTGGGGGCGTCCACGGCAGAATCAGAAGATAACTGTGCGAAGATGGCGGTGAATATTCTGCGGGATTACGTGGAAAACGGGAATATCCGCAATTCTGTCAATTATCCGGGCTGCAGCATGGGAACCTGCGAATCCGCCGGCCGTGTCGCTATTCTTCACAAAAATGTAAGACAGATGATCGCGCGCTTTACGGATGTTTTCGAGAACGCGAATATTATGAATATGAGCAATACGTCCCGCGGCGATTATGCTTACACCATGTTCGATCTGGACAAGCCGGTATCGGACGATGAGTATGCAAAGCTTTCCGCGATTGAAGGCGTATTTCGCGTAAGAATTATCAAATAAGGATCCTTCGGAACAAAGCACCTGGCGCAGCGCCCGGTGTTTTGTTTTAACAGCTTCATGATCGAAAAGGAGACGGCCATGGCAGATATCAGACCATTCAGATGTATCCATCCGGCGGATGAGCTTTGGAGCAAAGTAGCGGCGCTCCCGTATGACGTATATCATCGTGAGGAAGCACGCGCAGCAGTGGCGGGAAAACCGCTGCTGTTTTTAAATATTGACCGTCCGGAGACTCAGTTCCCGGAAGATTATGACATGTATGCGCCGGAGGTTTATCAGAAAGCGCATGATATGCTCTGGGGGCAGATTGAAGACGGAACGTTTGTCCAGAATCCGGCGCCCGTTTTTTATATTTATGAGCTGGAGATGAATGGCCGCACGCAGACCGGGATTACGGCGGTGGCTTCCGTTGATGATTATATCAGCGGCGTGATCTGCCGGCATGAGAACACGAAGCCGGAAAAGGAGATGGATCGGATACGGCATATCAGCGCCTGTGAAGCCCAGACCGGCCCGATTTTTCTGGCATATCGGAAAAACGAGGACATTGCCGCGATTACTGAAAAAGTAAAAAAGGAGATGCCGGTTTTTCATTTCAGGGCAGATGACGGAATAGGGCACCGGGGCTGGTGCATTCGCGACCCGGAGGATATTCAGACAATCCGGAATGCTTTCGCCGGCATTTCGCATGTGTACATTGCGGACGGGCATCACCGGGCGGCTTCCGCCGTGAAGGTAGCTCTGAAAAAAAGAGAAGAAAATCCGGGATACACAGGCCAGGAGGAGTTCAACTATCTGCTGGCGGTTCTTTTCCCGGATGAAGAATTAATGATCATGGATTATAACCGTGTCATTAAAACACTGAACGGACTGTCCGAAAAGGAATTTCTCCAAAAACTGCAGGAAAAATGTGTTGTGACGCCGGAGAACGGAAGGGTGTGCCCGGATCATAAAAATGTCTGCGGCATGTATCTGAATCATCGGTGGTACCGGATCCGGTTCCGGCCGGAATATACCAGTACAGACCCGGTTGAGGGGCTCGATGTCTCGATTCTCCAGCGGGAGGTCCTGACACCGATCCTTGGAATCGGAGATCCGCGGACAGACCCGCGAATTGATTTTGTCGGAGGAATCCGGGGACCACAGGAGCTGGAAAGACGATGCCGCACGGACTGCGTTCTGGCTTTTGCCATGTATCCTACCTCCATCCGCGAACTTTTTTCCGTAGCGGATGAGGGGAAACTAATGCCGCCGAAATCGACCTGGTTTGAGCCCAAGCTTCGCAGCGGCCTTTTCATACACGCTTTTGTTGAACTTTAATCCTGCGGATGATAAAATAAAACATACAGTGCCGGACAGCGCAGATTTCACGCATGATCCGCCTGCTTTCATATTTATTATCGGGAAAAGGTTAGACGGGGGTAAAGCAATGAACGAAAAACTGTACGATATGATGGATTGGGGCAAGATAGAGGGACTGGTCTATTCCGATGAGGACAATCCTCATGATTTCCTGGGGGCGCATGTCACCGAAGAAGGAGTTTTGATACAGGCATTCATCCCCACGGCGGTTTCTATGGATGTGTTTATCAGTGGAACCGGGCAGAAGTATCCTATGGAAAAGGAGGATGAGACCGGTTTTTTCGCCGTTCTTGTACCGGGGAATAAGATCCCGGATTATCGTTTTTCTGTTTTGTTTGACAACGGAACCATAGAGGAACTGCAGGATCCCTACAATTTCAAACCTCAGATAACCGAAGAGAAAACAAAGAAATTCAACTCCGGAACGGATTATGAAGCGTACAAAATGCTCGGATCACATACGATGACCGTAAACGGAGTAAAGGGAACTTATTTTGCGGTCTGGGCGCCAAACGCGGTGCGCGTCAGCCTGGTAGGCGACTTCAATCTGTGGGATGGCCGCCGCAATCCGATGCGTCGCCTCTGGGATTCCGGAATTTTTGAAATCTTCATGCCGGATCTGGGCGAAGGAACAATTTATAAATATGAAATCAAGGCGAAGAGCGGACTGACTTTCCTGAAAGCCGATCCCTATGCGAACGAGGCAGAGCTGCGCCCGCATACCGCCTCCATCGTAACCGATCTGGACGGCTTCAACTGGACCGATGAAAAATGGATATCCACCCGTGAGGCTGCCGATCTGAAACAGGAACCGATGGCCATCTATGAAGTTCATCTCGGAACCTGGAAGAAGCCGGAGGATGGACGTGAGTTTTACAATTACCGGGAGATGGCGCCGCTTCTTGCAGAGTATGTTAAGAAGATGGGGTATACGCATGTGGAACTGATGCCGATCATGGAGCATCCGCAGGATGAATCGTGGGGATATCAGACCACCGGGTATTTTGCCCCGACCTCCCGCTACGGCAATCCGAAGGATTTCATGTTCTTCATGAATTACATGCATACGCATAACATCGGCGTTATTCTGGACTGGGTTCCGGAAGATTTTCCGAAGGATGTGCACGGACTGTGCGGATTTGACGGCACCTGCCTGTATGAACACAAGGATCCGCGCCAGGGAACGCATCCGCGCTGGGGTACTCTGCTGTACAATTACGGAAGGCCGGAAGTCAGAAATTTCCTTATTGCCAGTGCTTTATTCTGGGCGAAGGAATATCATGCCGACGGAATCCGCATGGACGCCGTTGAATCGATGCTGTATCTGGATTACGGCAAAAATGAAGGTGAGTGGGTAGCCAATATCTACGGCGGAAATGAAAATCTGGATGCGATTGACTTCCTGAAAAAGCTGAATACCGTATTTAAGGAACAGTGCGGCAACGTGATGCTGATCGCAGAGGAACATACGGCTTACCCGAAGGTAACGGCTCCGGTTTCGAAGGACGGACTCGGTTTTGATTATAAGTGGAACAATGGCTGGGAGAGTGATTTCCTCAGCTATATGCAGCTGGATCCTATCTTCCGCGGATATCATCACGGTGATCTGATTTTCAGTATGATCTACAATTACAGCGAGAATTTTATACTTCCGTTCCCGCATCGTGCCGTTGACCATGGCAAGGGATCTTTGATAACCAAATTCCCTGGAAATCAGGAAAAGAAATTTGCAAATCTGAGGGTGGCTCTCGGATACCTGATGGTCCATCCGGGCAAAAAGCTGATTTTCATGGGGCAGGATTTCGGCCAGTCTGCGGAGTGGAACGGAACGGAGAGCGTAGACTGGGCGGAACTGAAGGAGGAAAGCCACAGGCAGACACAGGATATGTTCTGCGAACTATTAAAAGTTTATAACAGCTGTCCGGCTCTCTACCGCCAGGATTATGCCGCGGACGGATTTGAATGGATCAATAATATTTCCGCAAATGAAAATATTCTTGTTTTCCTCCGCAAGACGGAAAAACCGGAGGAGAATCTGCTGATTGTGTGCAATTTCTCTTCACTGGTTTACGAGGATCGCAAGATTGGTGTTCCGTTCCATGGTAAATATAAGGAAATCTTCAACAGTGACAATATTGCCTTCGGCGGAGCCGGTCATGTGAACGCACGCATGAAGTCCAGCCGTGTTGATGAGTGCGATGCGCGGGAGAATTCCATCCGGATCACTGTTCCGCCGATGGGCATCTGCATTTTTACCTGCACACCGGTGGAGGCCAGAGTCTCTGCGAATATCCGGGCAAAGGCTGAAAAAGACAAAACAGAGAAAATAAAGGCAGCCCGTGAAAAGGCAAGAGCCGGCCTGACGGAAAAGGCAGCAAAACCCAGGACTTCTCTGAAGGAAGAACTGGAGCAAAAGTACCGGGAAGCGGAAGAAGAAAGAGACAAGCCGATCGCTGCGCAGCCAGTAAACAAAAAGGCCACGGCGGAGAGTGAAAAGCCGGCACCGGCGGAAGAAAGTGTGAAGCCGGCCACGGCGGAGAGTGAAAAGCCGGCACCGGCGAAAGAAAGTGTGAAGCCGGCTGCGGCGGAGAGTGAAAAGACTGCCGCACCCGCAGGGAAGAGAGTAAAGCCGGCCGCCAGGAAATCCGGGCCGGCCTCCGCCGCGAAAAAGAGTGCAGGGCAGGGCAGGACACAGACAAAAAGAAAATTACAGGAAAAATGAACAGCCATGGAATACTGGGATATTTACGATAAGGACAGACATAAAACCGGAAGAACCATGAAGCGGAACGACTGGATTTTGAAGGATGGAGAGTACCATCTTTCTGTTCTGGGAGTCATCCGGCGCCCGGACGGCCGCTTCCTGATCACACGCCGGATCGGAACAAAAGCGTGGGCTCCGCTGTGGTGGGAAGTGCCGGGCGGCGGCGTGCGGGCCGGGGAAACTTCCGGCGAGGCAGTCATCAGGGAAATCCGTGAAGAAACGTCGCTGGACGTTAGCCGGGTACCCGGGCACTTATCGTACAGTTATCATCGGGAGAACCCCGGAAAGGGCGATAATTATTTTGTCGATGTGTATCGGTTTGACATGGATTTCGGGCCGGAGGATATTGTGCTTCAGGCAGATGAGAGCATTGACTGGAAAGCCGCCTCTCTTGACGAAATCCGGCAGCTGGCTGCCGGGGGAGTTTTTCTCCACTATGACAGTATCCGAACGGTTTTTGAGGATACGGACAGCAGGCAAGGCCGGTAATACAGATAAATGAACGGGTAGACAGGGAGGAAAGAATGCCGGCTTTTTTAACTCACTATGCCTGCGGTGTCGTAAACTTTAACGACATGAAAGACGGAGCAGTCAGAGAAAGTATCAGTGCTCATAAAGGGGCTTACGGAATGGGTCTGGCCGGACCGGATGTTTATTTTTATTCTATGGCGGAAGCCTTCCGCCCGGGAATGACCATTGGAAGAACTCTTCATAAATACAGATGCGGGGCTTTTCTTCAGGCACTTTATCGTGAAACAGAGCAGTACCGCGGAGATGACAGGAAAACGGCGATCGCTTACTTTTCCGGTTTTCTGGGGCATTATGCCCTCGATTCAAGTGCGCATCCGCTGATTTTCAGGGAAACGGAAGACTCCTGCGAAAAAAGACAGCTGGGGAAGCATTTTCGCTTTGAGGCTGCGATCGACGCTTATACCGCGCGTTATGTTCTGTGCAAGGATATTAGGGATACGCACCAGATGGGCCTGTTCAATCTGAGCAGCAGGGAAAAGCACATCATTGCACATATGCTTTCCGAGGCTTTCGCTGCGGTTTATCCGGACGCCTCCCATTCGCTCAGCGAACGAAGAATGTACGGAATGCTGTATGAGTACCGCGTCATCAGCTCGCTTTTGATGGATGAGACCGGGTTTAAGGAGTGGGTGTTCACCCGCCTCGAAGAGAAAATCCGCGGTTATGTTTATCTGGCTCCTTTGTTTATCAACCGCAATCTTTATGGTATGTCAAAAGAACAATATGACCGCTTCCGGAAAAGGTTTGACCGCGGTGTGCGCTTCTTCAAGAAGATGACGATCTATGAGGAGAAGGCCCTCCGGAACCCGGAGGATGAGCGTGCCCGGGATGAATTTTTCAGTCAGATTGGAAACAGATCCTACCATACAGGACGCCCGATGGAAAAGTATCAGAAACTTCCAAAGTTGTGACCTTTTACAATTCAGCAGTAACCGCTAATAAAACAGCCGGCATTTCTGAAAATTCAGTAAATTTTCAGAGCCGGCTGTTCTTGATTCTGCCGGAAGTATGCGTTAATATAATTACATATTGAATATAAATTAATTACATTGCTAATACACATCACGATTGACCGATAGCCGTTCTTCTGACGGCTTCCATTTCTTTTTGCAATTCAAGATTCCTTTTATTTCTGATGTGTTCACAAAAGCTGCGGTCATCGGACGGCTGCGCGGGCAAGTACCAATTGCCACATGGAAACCTGCTGCCTTTGTGCTTACGTCCGCTGCAGGATTTACAGGCTCCCGGAGACCCCGGAAGAGCTGTTTTACATTGATTCCGGGAGGCGGATCGGAAATCCATGAAATATTTTAGTTTGTATGCGGGCAAACCGCCGCCGTTCTTAAAATGGAAAAAAAGCGGGAAACATGCAGGAAATATACCAGACAGAAAGGGCTTTGCAAAGGAGAGCAGTTATGAAAAATAAACACTGGCGTGCAGCATCGGCAGTATTGCTGGCCTGCGCGATGATTTTTACTCTGCCGGCTGGAAAAGCCGGTTCGGCAGCCGTGACCCCTGCGGAAATGGCCGCGGCCGTACCATCCGCAGGTCAACAAAATATCCAGATGGAAACACAGACAGATCAGCAGAAGATCCAGGCGGAACCGCAGACAGATCAGCAGAAGATCCAGGCGGAACCGCAGGCAGATCAGCAGAATGCCCAGGTGGAACCGCAGGCAGATCAGCAGAATGCGCAGGTAGAAAAGCAGACGGATCAACAATGTATTTCGATGAAAGCACAGTCGGACAATCAGCAGACCCGGTCCGGAACGGCCGGCAATTCCCAGATGATACAGGCGGATACGCCGGCAGCGGAGACGGCCGGGGAAAGCATAAAAAGCGAAAGTCAGGAGAGAGCCGGGGACGGGACAGAAGGGGAAGGTGAAACGGTTCCTGCGGAAACCGACGCTGTACAGAAGATTCCGGATACGGCTGCGAGCGCTGCGGGTACAGAAAATTTGTCCGAATATGAAACCGAAACTGAAACCGAAACTGAAAACGAAACGGGAACGGAGGAAGCGGCAGAAGCGCTGACGGAGGAAGTCACAGAGGAAGCCCCGGAGATACCGCTTCGAAAAGCTGCGGGGAAACAGAGAAAGGTAACGATAAAAAATAAGGGGAATCTGAACTATTCCAGCTACGGATTCGGAAGCTATACCACCGGACAATACCGGGTGACCATCGACGGAATAACCAGCGGTGCATATGGATTTTGCGCCAATCCTGTTTTCCCGTCGCCGACCAGCGGTACCTATCCGGTCCAGAACCTGAATTCCTACTGGCTGAGAATTATGTATTACGGGCTGAAGGAATATTCCGGGGAAAACAATTTCTTTTCCCGGACCGGGAGGGGCAGCTGGCCGTCCGGCAAACGCTATATTATCATACATCTCAGTATTGCCCAGAGAAACAACAGTCATTCTCTGGCCATGGGTGCAACATCCGCTGCGCTTTCCTGTGCGGATGAATTATACAAATATGCGGGCTCTCACGAGGCGCCGACACCGGATCTTTCACTGACTCCATCATCCGTCAAAGCGTATAAAGAAGGCAGCATACAGCGGACGCCATCCATGACGCTGAATGGATTTGTATACAACTATATAACTATTCAGCTGCCGGCCGCTGTACGCCTTGTGAACGAGACGAAAAAGACAACCAGCGCTCCCGGAGCAGCCGTAAAAGTATATGGCAGGGATCAGTTTTATCTGACAGCCCCCCTGGATCAGGCACGGACCGGGGGGAAGGTATATTCCAGCGGTTCACTTGCCGGAAATGAACAGTATCGGTATGCAGCCTGGAGGGTGGCAGAATCACAGCAGGCAAAACAGGATCTGGCCGTGATCGGACGGACGCTCTCGCCCGGCGCTGTGTCCTTTGACGTAACCTGGCTGGATTCTGACAATGCGTCCATTCACATTAAAAAGTCGGCGGAAGAGACACAAAGCGGGGAACGGAAAGTGGCAGGGATCACCTTTACGCTGACGTCTGTGAATGAACCTTCCGTAAAGGTAACACTGGTTACAGACGCGAATGGAGAAGCGCGCGCCGAACACTTAAAGCCCGGTACCTATACCATCAGCGAAAGCACACAGAACCGGGAGTATGCGGCGCTTCCTGACAGCAAGGTTGTGCTGGAAAACAATAAAACGCTGGAATATTCCGTGCGGAATATTCTTGAAAGACGGACAGTGAAAATACAGAAGCTGGATGCGCAGACACAAACCCTGATCACAGCGGACAAGGCTGAATTTCAAATCCTGGATACGGCTGGAAAACCGGTCAGGCTGAAAGTAAAGGGAGCTGAAAATGCCACCGGGGTATTCGGAACAAATGAGAATGGAGAAGTTCTTTTTGAAGATAAGCTGAGCGCGGGAAAGTATATACTTCATGAGCGGAAGGCACCGGAAAACTACACCACGGCGGAGGATATTCCTTTTGCCGTGGACGCGGACAGTCCGGCCGAAATTACGCTTCGGTCGATGGATGCACCGGTTATGAAAAAGATCCGGATCATAAAAAAGTCGGAGGACGGAGATACATGCGGCGCCGGGTTCCGGTTTTTGATAAAACCTTCCGGAGATATAACGGATGGATCCGGAAATGAAAGAAAGATGGAAGCACAGACGGTTACGACGGATGAAAGCGGAACCGCTGTATCCGGCGATCTTTATCCGGGAACGTATCTCGTAACGGAAACGGCGGTGCCTGCGGGAAGCGGATGGACGGTTAATCCTCAGACATACACGGTGGACGTAAAAGGAGATCCGGATTCGGAATCTGAGGTTACACTTTCAGTGAGTGATTCGAAAAACCGTTTCATTATCTGTAAGCACACCGCCGGCGAAGATTCACAGCCGCTGGAGAACATTACCTTTTCGGTCACGGAAAAGGGTGAAAATACAAAGCCATCCTTGTACAGGACAGGGAAAGACGGAAGGATTGAACTGGACGGACTTTCAAATGGCAGAACCTATGAAATCCGTGAAGTGGAGACACGGCCGGGGTATAACCTGGATCCGGCGGTCTATACCATTACGGTTGACAATACCGGACTCATTGAAGGCCGGAGGGAATATACGCTTGATCTTTCCAATCAGCCGAACATTGTACGGTTCAGCAAAAAGGATATTGTGGAGGGAGAGGACGGCGCGGAGCTTCCGGGAGCGGAACTTATCGTAAAAAATGAACACGGGGAAAAGATTGACTCATGGATTAGCACCAACAAGCCGCATGAGATCACGTCACTTCCGGCGGGAAAGTATGAGCTGACCGAGAGAGCGGCGCCGGAAGGATATGAGCTTTCCGAACAGAGCGTGCGCTTTACGGTTGAAAATTCACTGAGTATCCAGAAGGTAGTGATGTATGACCGGCCTTACCGTGAGGTGGATATAAGCAAACTGGACATCACAACCGGAGAGGAACTGCCCGGAGCGTCCCTGGAGGTCACGGACAGCGACGGAAATAGGGTGGATGCGTGGGTGAGTACCGGTCAGCCGCATCGCCTGACACTTCCTTCCGGTGTTTATCTTCTGACAGAGAAAATTCCTGCAGCCGGGTATACAACGGCGGAAGCGGTCACCTTTGAGGTTAAAACCGCAGCAGAAAAAGGCGACATACAGGTTCAGAATGTTCAGATGAAAGATGCACCCACGAAAATCTATATCCACAAGCAGGATATCACGACATCAAAGGAACTTCCAGGTGCGAAATTGAGGATCACCGACAAGGATGGGAAGACGGTAGAAGAGTGGATAAGCACAAAGAAGCCGCACGAAATCGAAAAGCTGCCGGCAGGTGAATACACACTGACGGAAATAACCGCTCCGGATGGCTATGAGACAGCTGAAAGCGTTCCATTTGAGGTGAAAGACAGCTCTGAGGCTTTGCATGTTGTCATGAAGGATTCGCCGAAAATCGCGCCTGGGACAAAAGAGGATTCCGGGACAACAGGACCTGCGGCCTCATCCGTGTCTACCGGAAACGATACCCCGATCGGGCGGTATCTTGCGGCGATGGCGGCGTCCGCTGTCATTTTCGTGGCTTTCCTCCGGAGCATGCGTGCGGGAAGACGGAAGGAGAGAAAACAGGCAGGAAAAAAACAGCCTGAAAAAAATGAGACAGATGAGGCGCAGCCGGGGAGGACGTGAAAAAGGATCCCGGCATAAACCGGGATCCTTCGGCAGCGTTGCAATCGTATGCATCGGAGTAGTGAGATTTGAACTCACGACCTCTCGGCCCCCAGCCGAGCGCGCTACCAAGCTACGCCATACTCCGGTTTTGCCTGCTGTTATTAATCCGACAGGCTTTATCCAACAAGCATCATCTTACCATTACAGAAGATTTCAGTCAAGCTTTATCCGAATTTTACAATTATACTTTTTGTTAGCAGGTTTTCCCATATCTGCGCGGACAAAAGTTGCCGGCTATTATGCACATTCTATAATTAAGGCTTGTGTTTTAATGCATTTATGTGTATTATGGTGATAGATGTACGGCGGACTGTCATAGAAATACGGATATGTGCCGACGCACGTGCATTTACCACATTTTTTCCCGAGGGGAGGTTACCTTATGTCACTAGAAACAAAATACACGAAAATACATTCAAACCAGAACCGCAATGCGATTATTCGGGTAATTCCGGGCCATTTTGCTACCACGCATTCGCATATCAATTATTATGTGGATATGACGATCCTGAAATCCAGGAAGAGTGAGGCTTCGGCCGCCGCGGCGGTACTTGCCTCCCACTATTCCATGAACACTTACATTGATACCATTGTCTGCATGGACGGGTGTGAAGTGATCGGCGCTTATCTGGCGGAGCAGCTGACGGAAGCGGGCATTATGTCCATGAATCTTCATCAGACCATGTACATCGCATCCCCGGAGGAGAATTCGGGCGGACAGCTCATCTTCCGTGACAACATGGAATTTATGGTAAAGAATAAACACTGCCTTCTGCTTCTTGCGTCCGTTACAACCGGGCGTACCGTGGAAAGAGCCACTCAGTGTCTGAAGTATTACGGCGGACTGATTGTCGGCATCGCAGCTATTTTCTCTGCTGTCGACAGTGCAGCCGGCATGAAGATCAATTCCATCTTTCATGAGACAGATATTCCAAACTATCAGACCTATGAGCCGGCCAACTGCCCGCTGTGCGCAAAGGGACAGAAGATTGACGCAATCGTAAACAGCTACGGGTATTCGGAATTGTAACGAATATTGTTTTTTAACATACGGAAAATAAACAGTTTATAAGGGAGAGCAATTATAAAGGGAAAGCTGCAGTGCCGGGACAGAAAAAGCTCCGGGCTGCAGCTTTTTGGCGGCTGCGGCGGACTGTAGTAATTTATGGCAGAAAAATGTTGTTATTCGGGACAGCAAAAAAACTCCGGGAAGGACAATGGCGTGTCATTCCCGGAGTTTTATCAAAGCCGGATATCGGACTCGAACCGATGACCTACGCATTACGAATGCGTCGCTCTACCAACTGAGCCAATCCGGCAGGCCGTTTTGCCAACGACTCTGTTATTATATATGCTTTGATTCGATTTTGCAATAAAAAAATAAAATCCAGGCTCATTTTATTCTTCTGTTTTCGGAAACGGGAGGAGTAAAGGCAATCTTGACAATATTTATATAAAAAAATCGTGAAAAATTTAATTTTCCAGATTTTACCTGTTGGCATTCGCGAATATTTGTGTATAATGGTATCGGGCATTTAGATTACTAATAACCAAGTTCAAGAAAGAGGTTAAAGAGTAAAATGGCAAAGATTGATTTAACGAAATACGGTATTACCGGGACAACAGAAGTCGTATACAATCCGTCATACGAGGAACTGTTTGAAGAGGAAATGAATCCGTCACTGACCGGATATGCTAAGGGTCATCTTAGCGATCTGGGTGCTGTTGATGTTTTTACCGGTGTATTTACGGGACGTTCTCCTAAGGATAAATACATTGTTATGGATGAGAACTCAAAAGACACTGTATGGTGGACGACACCGGATTATCCGAACGATAACCATCCGGCAAGCAAAGAGCAGTGGGAAGCCTGCAAGGAAATTGCGAAGAAGGAACTTTGCAACAAGAAACTTTATGTTGTGGATGCCTTCTGCGGCGCAAACAAGGATACCCGCATGGCTGTCCGCTTCATCATGGAAGTTGCATGGCAGGCTCACTTTGTAACCAACATGTTTATCAAGCCGACTCCCGAGGAAGAGGCTGAGTTTGAACCGAACTTCGTTGTATACAATGCCTCTCTGGCAACCGTAGAAAATTACAAGGAACTGGGACTGCGTTCGGACACAGCCGTTATGTTCAATATTACATCCCGCGAGCAGGTTATTATCAACACCTGGTACGGCGGTGAAATGAAGAAAGGTATGTTCTCTATGATGAACTACTATCTGCCGCTGAAGGGCATTGCTTCCATGCACTGCTCTGCAAACACAGATATGGAAGGCAGGCATACCTCCATTTTCTTCGGTCTGTCCGGAACAGGAAAGACAACCCTTTCCACCGACCCGAAGAGACTTCTGATCGGTGATGACGAGCACGGCTGGGACGATGAAGGTGTATTCAACTTCGAAGGCGGCTGCTATGCAAAGGTTATCAACCTGGATAAAGATGCTGAGCCGGACATCTACAACGCCATCCGCAGAAATGCTCTTCTTGAGAATGTAACGATTGATGATGCTACCGGAAAACTGGATTTCGCGGACAAGAGCGTAACCGAGAACACCCGTGTATCTTATCCGATCAATCATATTGAAAAGATTGCCCAGAAGGTTAACGACGGAATTTCTCACGGCCCGGCTGCCGAGAACGTTATTTTCCTTTCCGCAGATGCATTCGGAGTACTTCCGCCTGTATCTATTCTGACTCCGGAGCAGACAAAGTATTACTTCCTGTCCGGCTTTACCGCAAAACTTGCCGGCACCGAGCGCGGAATTACCGAACCGACACCGACCTTCTCCGCATGCTTCGGACAGGCATTCCTGGAACTGCATCCGACAAAGTATGCAGAAGAGCTTGTGAAGAAAATGGAGAAGAGCGGAGCAAAGGCATACCTGGTTAACACCGGATGGAACGGAACAGGAAAACGTATCTCCATCAAGGATACCCGTGGTATCATCACCGCTATTCAGACAGGGGAAGTTGACAAGGCTCCGACAAAGAAGATTCCGTACTTTGATTTCGAGGTTCCGACAGAGCTTCCGGGTGTTGATCCGGCTATTCTGGATCCGCGTGACACCTACAAGGATGCTTCTGAATGGGATGAGAAGGCAAAAGATCTGGCTCAGAGATTCATCAGGAACTTCAAGAAGTATGAAGGCAATGACGCCGGCAAGGCACTGGTGGCAGCCGGTCCGAAGCTTTGATGCCGTCATCAATTACGTACAGGGAGAGGACAGGAAAGCTGTCCTCTCTTTTTTATCGGTCTTAAATAACTGCGTAACAACTCCGGACGTGTTATAATTATTCAAAATGATGAAAGAGCACAGCAAAAGGAGCGCATGATGAAAAAACATCAGAACGTTTATACCATGAACAGCGCACAGAAAAAGAGGTATCTTATTTTCTGCGTTGGTATCCTCGCGATTATGATCATTTCCTATTCGATCCGGCTGCCGTCGCAGCGTCAGCACAATGCCCGCATGCTCAATATATCGCTTCCGGATTACAATCTGGCTCTTCAGTACCGGGATGCAAAATATGATGAAGATATTTATAATGCCTTTCTGAAGGATCCGTACACGGAAATGTACTACAAAGCTTTCAATGGTGTGATGTCGGAAAAATATCCGGACATTGAGTATACGGCCATTACACTCCGGATGCTGACGGATGACCCGGTGAATGCGGCCGACCAGCTGGAGACAATTTATACTTCGCTGCGCGGTATAAATCCGGACAAGCTGGAAAAAAACTGGCAGAGCATTTCCGGTGCAGCGGCGGACAGACTGAAGGACACACCGGAGGCTCAGAAAGCCTACAGGGAAATCTATGAACAATTTGATCTGGAAAAGGCGACAGAAGGAGTGACGGAAGAAACTTCATCCGAAACGACGGACGAAACTTCAGAATAAACTTCGGGAGAAGCTTCAGAATCAGAAGCAAAAGAAGCAGGTAAAACATGAAGAAACAGAAAGTGCCGATATGGAAAAATGAGTTAAGAGCCGTCTTTCTTTGCACCGCTCTTGTTCTGACGCCGGCAGCGGCGGCTGCATCACAGGACAGTGATGCTCTTTCACTCAGCGAGCGGCTAGCCGCCCTCGAATCAGAATTATCGGTTCTGGAGGAGAAAACAGGAATTCAGATCGGTGAGCTGACAGATGATAACGGAGCGGCGGCAGGAGCGGCGGCCCCGGTCAGCGATGCCGGGGAAACGGATCCTCAGCAGTTTCTGGAGGCAGCGGTGGATTCGTTTAATCAAAGAAGACAGAAGGCGGCGGAGTATACATCGGAAGAGCTGGCAGGGATGAATGAGGCGGACCGGGTTGCTTATTACTATGCGTGCGTGGAAGCGGAAGATAATTTTTACAACCGTTACCAGAACGCACTGTTCAGTGATAAAAACCTCCAGTATTACTGTCATGTGTATCGAACGGCGATGGAGCAGCAAAAATCAGCCTGCCAGCAGTATCAGCAGGATGGAGACGGTGAAAAATTTAATGAAAACTGGTATGTCGGATACTATAACCGCGTCGTTGCGATCACCGGTCTGTATGATAATTACGGTGCAGCTTTTGATGGGGATACGGTCGAAACCCTGCGCGCCGACATAGGTCTTGAGACTACACTGAAGGAGGAACTGGAGGCGAACCGTTCCGTGGATACAGATACGGTTTATTCCGTGCAGACGATGCTGAACGCTCTTGGATACAGCTGCGGCGGGGCGGACGGTCTGTGCGGGCCGGCCACCGTACGTTCTGTCCGACATTTTCAGGCGATGAACAAGATGACAATTACCGGTGTCATCGACCGTAATCTTGTCAGCAAACTGACAGAACAGGCAAAACGATAAAAGGAATAAAAGGGAGCCGATGGTTCCCTGGCGGAATGAAATAATGGAAGGGCAGAATGAATTGAACATACTTGTTATTGATGCACAGGGCGGAGGCATCGGCCGAATGCTGGTTTCCTCGATTAAAGCCGAAATTGCGGACGCATTTGTAATGGCAGTGGGTACGAACAGCGCAGCCACGAACGCTATGCTGAAGGCAGGCGCGGATACCGCAGCGACCGGCGAAAATCCGATTCGCGTATGTGCCCGGAGGGCGGATGTTATTGTTGGCCCGGTTGGCATTGTCATTGCAGATTCCATGATGGGGGAGATAACAGCCGCCATGGCACTGGCGGTAGGAAGAAGTACTGCTTCGCGCATACTGCTTCCGCTGAACAGCCGGTATCACTGCAACAACATTATTGCCGGAACAAAAAATCTGAATACCTCTGAACTGGTGCAAAGCGCGGTGGAGGAGATTAAGAAGCTCCGGAAAATGAAAAGCGGCAGCTTGTAAAATGAGCCGGACCGTGATATTGTACTAAGGTATGGCCGGGCAGGAAGCCGGACAGGGATACAGAAGTATCCGGAACAGCGTTGTGCTGATCTTTATTTTATTCCGCCCTCAGGGGGGCGGAGGATCATCCGTGAAGATACAGGTATGTCATGAAGACATGCGGTTTTTCTGATGAAAAGCTGCGTGTCTTTTTTTGCCCTTCGATGCTGAACAGGGATCGGAACGTGCATAACGAATTGGAGCAGGAACAGAATGGACAGACAGGAAGTAATCCGTTTTTTTGATCAACTCGCCCCAGACTGGGATAGGGAAATTGAAGTAAATGAAGAAAAAATAAGTCGTATTCTGGATGCCGCCGGGGTGCGGGAGGGTGTGCAGGTGCTGGACGTGGCCTGCGGCACAGGAGTTTTATTTCCGTTTTATGCGGAAAGAAAGGCCGGTTCGGTCACGGCTGTTGACATTTCGCCCCAGATGGTGAAGATTGCGGAAAGGAAGGCAGCCGGATACGGCTATCGGGTGATCTGTGCAGATGTGGAGGAGATTGCCGGAAAACTTCCGAAGGTTGACTGCTGTGTGATTTACAATGCGTTTCCGCATTTTCCGGATCCTGAACGGCTGATCGGCGAGATGGCGGGGCTTTTGAAGCCGGGCGCCCGTCTGACTGCGGCGCACGGGATCGGACTGAAAACGCTCAATGAGCATCATTCGCATGCGGCTGCTTCTGTGTCGAATAAAATGCTGACGGCAGAACAAATGAAAAGGCTGTTTGACCGCTATCTTGAGACGGATATAACCATATCGGACGACGAAATATATATTGTTTCCGGATATAAAACAAAGTAAAGGGCAGAGCATGAAACTGGAAAGCGAAAGTATAGCCGTACAGAAACGGATCCGACACAAAAAGATAACTATGATATTTATTCTGGCGGTTCTGACAGCCGCCGCTGCCGTTCTTTGCCTTTTTACAGGATCCTCCGGAATGTCTGTACGGGACGGCATGGACGCGCTGGCACATCGGGGAAGCCCGGTGAACATCCGGATTCTGTGGAACATCCGGGTTCCGCGGATCATGGCGGCACTCACCGCCGGAGCCGGTCTGAGCGTCTCCGGACTTATCATGCAGGCGGTGCTGAATAATCCGATGGCATCTCCGGCGACTCTGGGCGTTTCCAATGCCGCGGTTTTCGGCGCAAATTTGTCGATCATCGCTTTTGCAGGGGGATTTCTTTCCACCGGGCATAATGTGTCAAACTACACAGCCGGAGTGGATCCGTATGCTTCGTCCCTGATTGCATTTTTGTTTTCTATCCTGTCTGTTCTGATTGTTGTGGAACTTTGCAGGGTACGATCGTTTTCTCCGAATGTAGTGGTGCTTGCCGGCATTGCCATGGGCTCTGTATGGAACGCCGGCACGACCATCCTTCAGTTTTATGCAACGGATGTCGGTTTATCCGCTGCGGTCATTTGGACATTCGGAGATCTGGGCCGGGCGACATACCGGACGGACTGGATAATGCTGGCGGCGGCAGCGCTGGGGATCGTCTATTTTCAGCGGATGTCCTGGCGCTATAATGCACTGCAAAGCGGAGACGCGGCGGCTATGTCCATGGGAATCAATGTTGAACTTTTGCGGGGAATATCCATGCTGCTGGCATCGCTGATCACTGCCGTATGCGTTTCATTTCTCGGAATTATCGGTTTTATTGGAATTATATGTCCGCATTCGGTGAAAAAGCTGATGGGGCAGGACTTCCGTTTCAGCACACCGGCAAGTGCGCTCGCCGGCAGCCTGCTGCTGCTTCTTGCAGATACACTGTCCCGGAGTATGGGAGGCGGATCCGCCCTGCCCGTGGGGGCCATCACCACACTGCTCGGGGCTCCGTTTTTTATCATTATCATTTTTTCAGAAAGGAAGGGATCCTGCGGATGCTGAGGGTCGATGGACTTTGTTATCAATATTCCCCCCGAACCACACCGGTATTGAGCGATATCAGCCTGAAACTTCCGGAAGGAAAAATAGGCATTCTCCTTGGACGGAACGGAGCAGGAAAATCAACACTTTTTAAATGCCTGCTTGGAATAAACAAGACGCACCGGGGAACGGCTTGCCTGGACGGCAGGGATCTTCTGCACATGAACGCAGCTCAAAGGTCACGCCTGATCGCTTATGTACCCCAGGAGATACAGTTTGGGGATATGAGCGTTTTCGACTCGGTTTTGATGGGGCGGATTTCCCATTTCGGGTTTCATGCGGGGAAAAGGGATTATGAGGTGGTATCCCGGATCCTGGAGGAAATGCATCTTTCGGAACTTTCTGGACGGAGCGTCCGGACACTCTCCGGCGGGGAGCGGCAGAAAACCGCGATCGCCCGGGCTTTGGCACAGGAACCCAGAATGCTGATTTTTGATGAACCGACCGGCAGTCTGGATATCACCGGCGGACAGCTGATCCTGGAGGAGGCGGCAAAGCTTTCCCGGCAGAAAGGAATCAGCATTCTGTGCTCACTGCATGATTTGAATCAGGCGATGGCCTTTGGCGATTTTTTCTATTTCCTGAAGGACGGAACGATTCGCTGTCAGGGGGGACGTGAATTATTCCGGCAGGACGTTATCCGCGATGTTTTTGACGCGAAGGTGCGGATTATTGAATATCATAACGAAAAAATTATCTTACAGGGAGGGAGAAGGAATAAGGAATGAAAAATAACAGAATTAAAATTCTGATCACACTGATGAGCGCCGCACTGGCAGGAGGCGTGCTGAGCGCCGGCGCACAGGAAGCTGGCGAAACTGCGGACAGGATGAGCGAAGCGGAGAATGGCCGAAAAGTGACGATTACGGACATGATCGGGCGCCAGGTGGAAATTGTACCGGGCAGTTATCAGCACGTGGTCTGCATCGGGGCCGGAGCATTGAGAATGTACTCTTATATTGGCGATGTTTCTTTGCTGAGCGGGGTAGAAGACATTGACAACACGGCGCTGGAGAATCGCCCTCAGATGTTTGACGGCGTTGCCCGGCCGTACGTGATTGCATATGAGGATGTTTTTTCAAAGCTTCCTTCCTGCGGCGTGGGCGGACCGAATGCACAGGCTGCGGAAGCAGAAAAAATCATTGCCTGTGACCCGGATATCGTCCTATCTGAGTATGAGGACAGTGAGAAGGAAGATGCACTTCAGGAACAGCTGGGTGTTCCGGTGCTGACTGTCAGAGTCGGACCGAAGGCGGTTTTCGATGATGCCTTTGCATCCTCCATGACCATGCTGGGAACTGTTTTCGGAAGGGAAGACAAGGCGGAAATGCTGCTTTCCTTCGTTGAGTCGGAAAAAGAAGATATCATGAAACGCACTGCGGACATCGCAGCCGGCAGCCGGCCGGGAGTTTATATCTGCGGGCTCGGAAACTGGGGAACCACCAATCATCTGATGACGGCGCAGAATTATTATCCGTTCACCGCAGCCAATGTGCGCAATGTGGTTGCGGATCTGGATGCGGATGGAATCCAGCCGATTGAAGAGGAAAAATTTATTTCGCTTGGCGCGGATATGGACATCATGATCATGGACGCGGCGGCTGTTAAAAACATCAGGCCGCTGTATCAGGAAGACAGGACCATGTTTGACACCTGCAAGGCATGGCAGGACGGAGAGGTATATCTTCAGATGGCTTACAATGCCTATTACACCAACTTTGAGACAGCACTCGCCAATACCTGGTTTATCGGCAAGACCGTATATCCGGATCGATTTGAAGATATTGACATGGCCGATAAGACAAATGAAATTACAAAGGCTTTCCTCGGACAGGAACTGGCGGATGAAATCTTTGCCTGTCCGGCCAGCTTCGGAGGATACCAGAAGATAGACACAGAAAACTTTTTCAGTGAAGGATAAAAGCAGTTTTCCGGGGATGCCCCGTAATCCTGAGAATTGCCGGAAGCAGGCGCCCGAGGAAATGAGTAAGAAGAAATGAGTAAAGAAGCCGCCGGCATGAAAGGGCCGGCGGCTTTTTAATACAGATAGACATGCTTTTTTAGGTGCAGTTGTTATTTTTTCTTTTCCAGAATGTACCCGGCGGCGCGGATGGCGGCTACGTTCCCTTCACCGGCGGCTTTCATATACTGATAGGGAGTTCCGGTGATATCCCCGGCGGCAAAAAGGCCGGGAAGATTGGTCTGCATATTGCGGTTTACGACCACACGGCCGTTTTCTGTGCGGATGCCCGGCACCAGCTGATCCGGCGCAATGCTGGCGCGGAGAATGAATACGCCGTCGAACGGATAGGTATTCTGTTCGGTGACCACCTGGACAAGCTTACCTTCTTTCGTTACATCGATGACTTTTTCACGAATCACATGGACAGAGTCCGGAAGGGAGGTATCCTCCCGGTAGAGAGGAAAGTACGTGACACTGGAGGCTACATCAGCCAGGAAAGAGGCTTCACCTTCCTCCTTTGGGCTGCCGCCGATGACAGCGACAGGTTTGCCGCGGAAAAAGGCGGCATCACAGGTAGCACAGTAGCTTACCCCCTGCCCCAGAAGTCCTGCCTCTCCCGGATAGGATTTTGCCTGGCTGACTCCGGCCGCCAGGATAACAGCGGAAGCTTCCAGATACTCGCTGCCTGCCTGCACAGT
The DNA here is from genome assembly GCA_900318615.1 of uncultured Eubacteriales bacterium. Classification (GTDB taxonomy): domain Bacteria; phylum Bacillota; class Clostridia; order Lachnospirales; family Lachnospiraceae; genus Merdiplasma. The sequence continues at coordinate 37,761 of ONLK01000002.1, read as the reverse complement.
GAAATAATCGCCCATACTGTAAACGGCGGCAATGCGGTCCTCACGAATAGGAATTTCCTCCTGATCGATCTGTTTCAGGAAAGTATCCGCCAGCCTGGCACCGGATATTTCCGGAAGACCGAGGTAATTGGTAATCAGGTGAGCTTTCTGAACTTTTTCACTGATGTGTCTGCTCCCGAAAAGTAAAAAATCAAGATTTCTGTTTTTGGCTGTCAAGGCGGCGGAAAGCCCGGCCGGCCCGCTGCCGATAATAATAAGATCATAGCGCGGCATTTCAGAACCTCCTTCTTGGATTTACATTTCACAATTATTCACAATTGTTCGCCGGTGATACGTGAAAGGCGGCTGTTTCGTTCCGGGAAGAACAGAAAAACAGCCGCCCTGTTTGCATGTCTGTCAGATGGAAAAGGAATTCATCGATCAATTATCGGGTCAGAAAAGCGGCAATGGAGTCAACCGCATCCTTTTCATCCTCCCCGCTGCCGGTGATGCAGAGAGGACCGTCCGTGGGGTCAAGGGACATCATACCCATAATGCTTTTGGCATTAAACTCACCTTCGTTGTTTCTGATCTTCAGTACGCTTTTGAAGCTGCATGCAAGCTGTACAAGCTCAGGAATATCATAAGACTGACTAACTTTACGGATAGTCACGGACCTGGTATACATTCGAAGGCCTCCTTTCAAATTATTTTTATTTTCTATCCTTTAACCGTGAATGTCAAGACATAAGAAAAAACAGAAAAGAAATGGTTACCGTATCCGGTCTTATGTTTCCTGTTTTTTTAATGTATGTAGCGCGGCAGATACAATATATGCTATAATATTCATGCAAATTTTTCGTCTTTGGATGAATATGAAGGAGAGGCATGCATGAAAGAAATCAGTAGAAGAAAATTTTTGAAGGGTGCGCTGGCTGGCTCAGCTGCAGCGGCTGCCGCTGGAATTTTGGGCGGACAGGTATTTGCCGAATCGACAACGGAAGGCACGACGGAGGGAAGCGGATCCGGTCAGTATATTCCGGGAACCTACACGGCAACGGCGCAGGGAATCGGTACGGTTACGGTTACCATGACATTTGATGCCGATAAAATTACGGATGTGGTGCTGGATGTTTCCGGCGAGACTCCGAGCATAGGTCAGGCGGCGGCGGATGATCTGAAGGCAGCGCTTCTGAATGCGCAGAACAGCGATATCGAGGCTGTTTCGGGAGCTACCATTACCTCAACGGCTGTGATGCAGGCGGCTGAAAACTGTATTGCACAGGCAAAGGGGCAGGCAGCCATGACTACCGTTACGGCGGATACCGGGTCGGATGACGACTGGCTGGGCCAGGAACCGCAGATTACCGATGCGGACATTACCGACACCTGGGATACCGACATTGTGATCGTCGGAGCCGGAAACGGCGGTATGTGCGCAGCCGCCTATGCCGCGTCCAAGGGACTCAAATTCCGCATTATCGAGCAGAATCCGGTCGTTCAGGATACACGCCACTGGTTCGGAGCCATCGACAGTGCCGCGGCAAAGAAGGCAGGAAGTGCACCGTCCAACCGTAAGCTGCTTCTGTCTGAAATCAGCCGCTATGCATCCGGAAAATGCAATCAGCGTGTTGTAAAAACCTGGATTAACGAATCGGCGGCTATGTATGATTTCGTAGCCGGCATCTGCGAGAACGATCCCTATAATTTCACATGCGAGTTTACATCGGGCGACGAGGCGAAATGGCCGGATACCGATGAAAATACAAAGTATTATTTCTCGGAGCAGGAACATACCTATATCACATCCGAAAGAGAAAAGGATATGGCCCGCAACGAGGTATTCCAGGATTACATTGAAAAACTGGGATACAGCATTGACTTTAATACCAGTCTGGTAAAACTCGAGAAGAATGAGGAAGGGCGTGTTACCGGAATCATCGCAAAGAAAGCTTCCGGCGAGATCATCCGTATCAATGCGGCACAGGGTGTCCTGCTTGCCTGCGGCGGTTATCCGGGAAATCCGTACATGATGGAGCAGCTCGATCCGCTTGGAACGTCTGTTACCACAGCCTGCTCCTACAGCCCGAGTGATCAGGGCTATGGAATCCGCGCAGCTGTATGGGCAGGTGCATCTCTGGACAAGGAAGCAGCTCCGATGCTGTTCGACCGCGGACTGGTAGCCCCGGGTGTTGACTCCGGCTATGTAGATAACGAAGCATCCTTCGGCGGCAAGGCGTTTCCGGGCACCGTACGTCAGTACAATCCGGGAACGCAGCCGTTCCTGAAGGTAAACCGTCACGGCCAGAGATTTGCCAATGAGTCTTCACCGTACAACGACATTGTCTACGCAGCAGCCAACCAGCCCGGACATGTATACTGCCAGATCATGGACTCCAACTACATGGACGATATCAAGCGCTTCCATACCATCGGCTGCTCTGCACAGTCCAGAAATATCCCGGGCTATGTTGATCAGCAGCTTCAGGATCACGGACCGGAAGGTGACGGACTGGTCAAGGTTGCGGATACCATTGAGGATCTGGCGGACCAGCTTGGATTCGAGGGCGAGGACAAGGAAAGATTCCTGAAAACCGTAGAGCGCTACAATGAGCTTTACGATAAACAGGATGATGAAGATTTCGGAAAGATGCAGCAGCGTCTGTCCGCGATCCGCAAGGCTCCGTTCTATGGCTGCTGGCTCGGCGCATCCCTTCTGACCACCGAGCAGGGCATTGCCATCAACGAAAAGACGCAGGCGCTGGATGCAGACCGCAATCCGATTGAAGGCCTTTATGTCACCGGCGATATGTCCGGCTCTTTCTTCGCAAACAACTATCCGTGCCTGATGCCGGGTGTTGCCTGCGGACGTACGCTGACGTTTGCTATCAAGGCTGTAAAGCAGATGGCAGGTATTGACACCGCTGAAGAGGAAATGTCTCTGGGAGGCGAAAGCACGGAGGGAAGCGCTGAGGCGGCTACCGAAGGAGCTACAGAGTAACGGACTCCATATTCAGAGATTAAATAAAGGCTTCACACGGGAGTGGAGCCTTAAGACCGCTGTTTTCGCAGAAATGCGGAAAGCAGCGGTCTTTTTAAACGATCTGTGATAGAATAAACAGACCGGGAGAAAAATTTTGAACGATTGATGAAAGTAAGGAAAGGAAGCAGACAGATGAAATTTAAGGATATGCCCTATCAGCGGGTTGACCTGGACAAAGTGAAAGCTGATTTTGCTTCACTGGAAGGTGATTTTGACAAAGCCGGAAGCGGAGAAGAACAGTTTGCGGTACACCAGCGCTATTACAGAATTACGGACGAAGCCGCCACACAGGCGACAATCGCTGAAATCCGACATGACATTGACATGACCGATGAATTTTACGAAAAGGAGCAGCAGCACTATGACAAAATCGGTCCGGTGCTTCAGAACCTGCGGGTTTCCTACGGGAAAAAGGTTTATAACTCGAAATTCCGCCCGTACCTGGAAGAAAAAATAGGGCCGGTCGCCTTTAAGAACATGGAACTGTCTGCAAAATCCGTCGATGAAAAGATCCTTGATCTGATGGCGGAGGAAAACGCACTGCAGAATGAGTACAACAAGCTGCTTGCAACGGCAAAGATTCCCTGGGAGGGACAGACCCTGAATCTTTCCCTGATGACTCCGTACCTGCACAGCCCGGAACGCCGTGTGCGCGAACGGGCATGGAAGCTGTATTCGGCATTCTTCGCGGAAAACAAGGAGCAGATGGACGACATTTATGACCGGCTGGTGAGAAACCGCACAAAGCAGGGGCAGGCGATGGGATATGAAAATTATCTTCCGCTCGGCTACGCAAGAATGTACCGCAACTGCTATACCAGAAGCGATATTGCTGATTTCCGTGCGCAGGTGAAACGGGATGTGGTACCATTTGCCGAGCGGCTGCATGACAGAAGGAGGCAGCGGCTGGGACTGGACAAACTTCGCTATATCGACGAAGGTGTTTACTTTACGCAGGGAAATCCGAAGCCCTGCGGAACGCCGGAGGAAATTCTGAAAAACGGCAGACGGATGTATAATGAACTTTCATCCGAAACGGCTGAGTTTATGAATTTCATGTGTGACAATGAACTTTTTGACGTCATCGGAAGAAAAACAAAGAAAACAGGCGGTTACATGACCTATCTTCCGGACTATAAGGCACCGTTTATTTTCGCAAATTTTAACGGCACCGAGGGAGATGTCAATGTTATCACCCATGAATGCGGGCATGCGTTCCAGGGGTATCTGGCCGCGCAGGATCCGATTCGCGAGCATGCGGATATTACGATGGAAACCGCTGAAACCCACTCCATGTCCATGGAATTCTTTACTGAACCGTGGATGGAACTGTTCTTCCGTGAAAGAGCACAGGATTACCGTGACATGCACTTTGAGGATTCGGTCATGTTCATTCCTTACGGAACCATGGTCGATGAATTCCAGGATATTGTGTATTCGGATCCGGGTTTGTCTCCGAAAGCAAGAGATGAAGCGTGGAGGGATCTTGAAAAACAGTACAAGCCGCATCTGGACTATACCGGCAATGAATTGTACGGGCAGGGGGCTTTCTGGCAGCGGCAGCATCATATTTATGACTGCCCGCTCTATTATATTGACTACTGCATTGCTCAGACAAATGCCCTGCAGTATAAGGCATGGATGGATAAAGACTACCGCGAAGCCTGGAACAGTTACCTGAAACTTTGCAGACTGTCGGCTTCCGACTTTTTCAACGGACTGATGAAGCAGGTCGGCCTGAACAATCCATTTGAAGACGGCTGCCTGAAATACGTGGTGTCGCAGCTTGGGAAAACGATGCACATGGATTAAAAGCCAGATCCGGCCGGAATGCCGTTTTACGGAGGATAAAGCGTCTCTTCGTGAGGACAGCCGGACATGAGAGGATAGAACCTATGAGAAATGCTGCCGGAGCTTTAAGCCGGGAAGAATTGAAAACAGAGCCGGTGATCGTGGCCGCATGCCCGGATGAGTCAGAACAGTGTACACTGCGTGCCATCGATGAGTGTATCCGGAATATGGGCGGCCTTGACTGGGTGAAGCCCGGAATGAAAATTGCGGTCAAGGCCAATATGGTTGCCTCGGCGTCGCCGGAGAAGGGAGTTACCACCTCTCCGGCACTGCTTCGCGCACTGTGCACCCGTCTTACGCAGCGTGGAGCCAGGGTGGTGATCGGAGACAGTCCGGGCGGGCTGTACACATCGGCTTATGTGAACGCAATCTACCGCGGCTGTCATATGCAGGAAGCTCTGATACCGGGGGTTACGCTGAATGATGACTTTTCCATACGGAAGGCCGTATTTAATGAGGCCTGCTCCATCAAAACCTTTCAGTATACTTCCTGGCTGGACCAGGCGGATGCCATCATCAACTTCGCAAAGCTGAAGACCCACGGCATGATGGCGATGTCCTGCAGTGTGAAGAATCTGTTTGGAACCATTCCGGGGACCGTAAAACCGGAATACCATATGCGTTTTCCGGATACCATGGCTTTTGCCAACATGCTGGTGGACCTGAATCTTTATTTTAAGCCGGTGTTTCATTTTGTGGACGGAATTATTGCCATGGAGGGCAACGGGCCGACCGCCGGAACAGCGAGACACATGGGCGTGGTGCTGGCCAGCCGGTCTCCCTTTAATCTGGATATGGTCTGCGCTAATCTGATCGGGCTGAAAAATCCGGATGTCCCGACGATCGTGGCAGCCTGCCACAGAGGGCTGGGAGCAGAAAGCCTGGATCAGATTACGCTGTTCGGCAGCCTGGATCCGTTCCGCAAGAAAGATTTTAAGCTGGTTACCCGCCGCGTCAGCGTCACCTTCGGCACTTCAGGGCTGAAGGGAAAGATGTTTTCCAAAGCAGCCCGCTGGGTAATGGCTTCCAAACCCATGCCGGTCAAAACCAGATGCATCGGCTGCGGACGCTGCGCATCCATCTGCCCGGCAAAAGCCATTACGATGATAAAGAAGAAGCCCGGGATTGACCGGACAAAATGCATCCGCTGCTTCTGCTGTCAGGAGTTCTGCCCGGAAGGGGCTATGGTTGTATGGCACAATCCCATCGGTCTTCTGATATCCGGAATAAACACCATGGGAGATAAAAAGAACGGAGAACAGTAAAACTGCTCTCCGTTTTTCAGGCTGCTTTCTGTTTTTTTAGATATGCTTCCTGCGGCATTACAGAAGCCGGATGCCGGCACGCGCACATTCGCGAAGTGTATTCTCATCCCACACACTGGACTGCACTTCACCGATGTGAGCACTTCCGAGGATCAGCATGCACAGACGGCTCTGACCGATACCGCCGCCGATGCTTAACGGAAGTTCCCCGGCAAGCAGGGCTTTGTGGAACGGAAGCGTGCGGCGGTCATCACAGCCGGCTTCATGCAGCTGGCGATCCAGTACTTCGGGCGTGACGCGGATGCCCATGCTGCTAAGCTCATAGCTGCAGGAGAGGGTTTCATTCCAGAAAAGGATATCTCCGTTCAGATCCCAGTCATCGTAGTCCGGCGCCCGGCCGTCGTGCGGCTTGCCGCTTCGCAGCCTGCGGCCGATCTGCATAAGGAACGTAGTGCCGTATTTTTCTACGAAGGCATTTTCCCGGCCTTTGCTGTCAAGATCCGGATAAAGATCCTCCAGTTCCTGTGTGGTGATGAAGGTTACCTTCGGAGAGTGAAGCGGGAGTTTGTTCAGGGCGGGGTAGGTCGCATGGACGGCCAGCTCGGCAGCGCATACCGCGGAAACAATGGAACGGACGGTAGCTTCGAGGTATTCGATATTACGGTCGTCTTCCGTGATTACTTTTTCCCAGTCCCACTGATCCACGTAGACGGAATGAAGATTATCCAGTTCCTCATCGCGCCGGATGGCATTCATGTCGCAATACAGGCCTTTTCCGGGACGGTACCCGTAATCCTTCAGGGCCTTGCGTTTCCATTTGGCCAGTGACTGTACGACATCCGCTTTCGTGCCGGTATCCTTCAGTTCAAAAGATACCTTGCGTTCCACTCCGTTCAGGTCATCATTCAGACCGGTGGACGCATCCAGAAAAAGAGGCGCCGAGACCCGGTTCAGATTCAGGGCTGAGCCTAACGTATCTGCAAAAATACGATGGATCGAGCCGATCGCCCGCTGAGTGTCATAAAGGCTTAAAATCGGTTCGTACCCCGCAGGAATATAAACTTTGCTCATCTGTGTTCCTCCAAAAATCATGTCATTCTTCAGCATTATGACATAATTGAACGAAAAAGTAAACCGTGACAAAATTATTAGTTGCTTTTTAAAATCATCTACGATATAATTGACCCTGTAATGAGCGAAAGCCATTACAAACCCCTTATTAATTATTTTATACTCCCCTCGAAAGACCGCCAGCTCCCCTGGCGGTCTTTCACGTTGTTTTGCAAAATGATTCGGAAATACAATGTGCGTACACGCCGGAGGACACGATGGAATATCTTGAATTAACCTGTCCATGCCATTTTGGACTTGAATCGGTGCTGAAAAGAGAAATCACGGATCTCGGGTACGAGGTCAGTGAGGTAGAGGACGGGAAAGTAAGCTTCCTCGGAGATGCGCAGGCGGTGTGCTATGCGAATATTTTTCTGCGCACAGCCGAGCGTGTCCTGATTAAGGTATCTTCCTTTAAGGCAGTTACCTACGATGAATTGTTTGAGCAAACGAAGGCAGTGGAGTGGGAACGGTTCATTCCCGGGGACGGAAAGTTCTGGGTGACGAAGGCTTCCTCGGTAAAGAGTAAACTGTTCAGTCCCTCCGATATTCAGTCCATCATAAAAAAAGCCATGGTTGAGCACCTGAAGCTGACCTGTCATCAGGAATGGTTCGAGGAAACGGGGGCTTCCTATCCGCTTCGTGTGACGCTGATGAAAGATGTGGTTACTCTGTATCTGGACACCTCCGGGGTATCCCTTCATAAAAGAGGATACCGGCTTTCAACAGCAAAGGCACCGATTTCGGAAACACTGGCAGCCGCTCTGATTATGCTGACGCCCTGGCGGGGGGACAGAATCCTGGTGGATCCGTTCTGCGGCAGCGGGACATTCCCAATTGAAGCGGCTTTGATGGCCGCCAACATAGCGCCGGGGATGAACCGGCACTTTACGGCGGAAGCATGGGAAAACTTTATTCCGCGGCATGAGTGGTATGACGCGGCGGATGAAGCCAGACAACTGGTAAGACCGGATGTGGAAACGGATATTCAGGGGTATGACATAGACGGAGAAATTGTCCGTGCCGCCAGGGAGAATGCGAGAAGGGCGGGCGTTGATCATCTGATTCATTTTCAGCAGCGCCCGGTAAGCGAACTGCATCACTCTAAAAAATACGGGTTTGTGATCACCAATCCTCCGTACGGGGAACGCCTGGAGGATAAGAAGGATCTTCCTCAGCTTTATACGCAGATCGGGGAGGCTTTCCGCAGGCTGGACAGCTGGTCGGAGTACCTGATCACTTCTTATGAGGATGCAGAAAAGTATATCGGCAGAAAAGCGGATAAAAACAGAAAAATCTATAATGGAATGATAAAAACTTATTTTTATCAGTTTGTCGGGCCGAAGCCTCCAAAACGAATTCCGGGGTATGAGGAGAAAAGCGGACGGTGAAAACATTTGGAAAGGCAGGAGATGCGGGCAGAACAGCTATTGTGCTGTCAGCGCTTCTGATTTTTGCACAGCCGGCGGCGAATGCACCGGCGGCTGAATATCCAGAGAATAATACAGAATACAGAGCGGATACCACAGAAAACAGAAGCGCAGGAAAGACGGAGGATACGCAGGAAAACGGGCGGATAAATGCGCCGGATGATCTGCCGTCCTGTTATAATGTGTGTGATGAAGGCAGACAGCCTGCGGTAGAAAGCCAGGGAGAATACGAAACATGCTGGGCCTTTACCGCACTGTCCGCAATCGAATCGCGGCTTATGCCCCGGCAGCAGCTGCGATTTTCCGCGGATCACATGTCCCTGAACAATGCTTTTACAGCGGACGTTCAGGATGGCGGCGACTATCGGATGATTATGGCGTATCTGGCCGGATGGCAGGGCCCTGTGCTGGAGGAGGAAGATCCTTACGGTGACGGTGTTACCGTGGATGGCCTGACGCCGGCCGTCCATGTGCAGGAGATCCGATATCTGAAAGGAAAATCGACCGAAGAGATCAAACAGGAAATCTATACGTACGGTCCCATTCAGACATCCCTTTTCATGAGCCGTGCCACAACGGAGGAGGGATCCGGCTATTACAATCCGGAAACTTTTTCTTACTATTGCCCGGACGAGTTTAAAGTAATCCATGACGCTCTTGTTCTGGGGTGGGATGATCATTTTTCCAGAAATAATTTTAAGATTGAACCGCCGGGGGACGGCGCCTTCATCTGCCAGAACACCTGGGGAACTGATTTTGGCGACGGCGGTATTTATTATCTGAGTTACTATGATGCAAATGCCGCCCAGGGCGGGCTGGCTTTTTCTTCTATCCAGACGAAGGATAATTATGATATGATTTATCAGACAGATCCGTGCGGCTGGCAGAAATCGGTGGGAATGGGATCTGAAACATGCGTGATCTCCAATGTTTATACCGCAAAGAGTGATCAGATGCTCAAAGCGGCCGGCTTTTACGCAGTGCGTCCGGATACGGAATATGAAGTTTATATTTACCCGGAGGATCAGATCGGCGGTCTGCCTTCTCTTTCCGCGTGGATTCCGGCGGGAAGCGGAGTGCTGGCGGATGCCGGCTATTACACCGTCCGTCTGGACAGGAGTCTGGCGGTTAAGCAGGGTACGGAATTTGCGGCGGCGGTCCGGCTGACCTCTCCGGGCACGAGCAAACCGGCAGCTGTGGAGACGAAGCATGATATTTATACGCAGAATGTCACAACCGATGGAAAACGGGGATACATCAGCAAAGACGGAGAAATATGGCTTAGTGCAGAGGAAAACTTTGATGCCAACATTTGTCTGAAGGTATATGCTGTTCAGGAGTAAAGCGAATGCAGCGGTTCAGACGGCCGAATTTTGACAGGAGAGACGGAAGATGGATAAACGTATTATTTTCGCGACGGGTAATCAGAACAAAGTCAGAGAGCTGAATATGATCCTTCAGGATGCGGGCATTCCGATTGTTTCCATGAAAGATGCCGGAATTGCTGCGGATATCGCAGAAAACGGAAAGACATTCCGGGAAAACGCTCTGATTAAGGCGAAGGCGGTGGCGGAGGCATCCGGGGAGATTGCACTGGCTGACGATTCGGGACTTGTGATTGATGCCCTGAATGGAGAGCCCGGGATCTATTCAGCCCGTTTCATGGGAAGAGATACCCCCTACAGTATAAAAAACAAGGCTCTGATTGACAGGATGAAGGATGTCCCGGACGAGAAACGGACCGCGCGCTTTGTCTGTGACGTCGCTGTCGTATTTCCGGATGGGCGCACCTTTGTGGAGGAAGGGATCATGGAAGGACGCATTGCCCACCGGGCAGCCGGAGAAAACGGGTTTGGATATGATCCTGTTTTTTATCTTCCGGAATACGGCTGCACATCGGCACAGCTGCCTCCGGAAAAGAAGAATGAAATCAGCCATCGGGGAAAGGCATTGAAAGCCATGCGCCAGGTGCTGGCCAGAGAACTGAATAAGGATGCATGAAAACGGATATACGGCAGAAAACTACTTTGCTTCATTGAATGGCAAGGGGCGGAACACAGCGAAAAGGCAGCGAAGGCAGGAGCAGCGCATATGTGGTTTAAGAAAAAGGAAAGACCTTTGGAAACAGCGCGGATAACAAATTCCATGAATATAGCCTCGGAGAAGGAATACAGAGAACAGAAAAGACAGGACGGCAGTGGAGTGGTAAAACTACTGCTGGTCAGTGATTCGCACGGCCGGGAGGAAGGAATCCTCCGGGCCATCGCACAGGAAGAACCGTTTGATGCCGCTTTCCATCTTGGGGACAGCCAGGAACCGGCGGGAACAATCGAGCCGCTGTTTTCCTGTCCCTGCTATATCATTGCCGGAAACTGTGACTATTACTCCAATCAATATCCCAGAGAGAAGGTCGTAGAAATCGGCGGCCATCGGATTTTTCTCACCCATGGAAACAGCTACATGGCATCCTCGTCCTATGACTTTCTGGCGGAGACGGCGAGGGACAACGCCTGTGACATTGTCCTCTTCGGCCATACGCATGTGCCTGCCTGCGAATATATGGACGGAGTATGGGTACTGAATCCGGGAAGCATCAGCTATCCCCGGCAGCAGGGAAGGGAGCGCAGCTATATGGTTGTATACCTGAAACCGGGAGATGCAGTTCATGCCGTCGATGCCTGGATCAGGTACCTGTAATAAAATTTCAAAACCGGGTCAAATTTCCTGAAAAAAGTAGTTGACATAATCGGAAGTGATGGGTATAATCAATTTTGCGTTTGGAAATACAGAAACTTGAAAGCAGAATGAAATTCGCGGTTGACGGGGTGTGGCTCAGTTTGGCTAGAGCGCCTGGTTTGGGACCAGGAGGCCGCAGGTTCGAATCCTGTCACCCCGATGTTTATGCACGTGTGGTTCAATGGTAGAACATCAGCCTTCCAAGCTGAATACGTGAGTTCGATTCTCATCACGTGCTTTTTTTGAGTCTGTAGCTCAGCTGGATAGAGCAACGGCCTTCTAAGCCGTGGGTCGGGGGTTCGAATCCCTTCAGGCTCGGTTGGCTTTACAATTTAACATAACTGCAATCGCAGGTTTGTAAACCATTATGGTGGGTATAGCGTAGTTGGCTAACGCGCCAGATTGTGGCTCTGGAGACCAAGGGTTCGAGTCCCTTTACCCACCCTTACATAATGGGCTATCGCCAAGCGGTAAGGCACAGGACTTTGACTCCTGCATTTCACCGGTTCGAATCCGGTTAGCCCAGCTTAGCGTAAAGCCATCATGGGGTATTAGCTCAGGTGGTAGAGCACTTGACTTTTAATCAAGTTGTCCGGGGTTCGAGTCCCCGATGCCTCACTCGGCACTATCGGAAGATAGTGCCTTTATTTATATCTATATCTGTATACACCGTGTGCATACATTTTACATCGTGCGGCTTTGATGGAATTGGCAGACATGCAGGATTTAGGTTCCTGTCCCGCAGGGGGTGCGGGTTCAAGTCCCGTGAGCCGCAGTAATTTGTGACTTCATCTGGAGCCAAAAGGCCTTCTGGCTTCAGATGACAGGACGACAGAGCAGCAGGATACTTCACCGGCTTTGGCTGGGGAGGGGTTCTGCTGTTTTTTGGCTTAAGTCAGTTTATAGGGGAAGCTTTCACAACTTGACAGCAGCAGAGGCTCCCTCTTATAATGAAACGGAACATTGTCTAAATGTTATCAACTATCCTATAAATTTATGGTTTGAGGAGGATTTTGCATTATGAAAGGTTGGGAATTTACAGGAACACATCAGCCCTTGAGAATTGTCGAGAAACCCGATCCGAAAGCAAAGCCGGGATATGTTGTTCTGAAGACGCTTGCCGGCGGTCTTTGCCATTCGGACGTATCAGCGCTGGATATCGAATCCTGGATGCCGCAGTTCAATGTGCCGGTCATCATGGGACACGAGGTATGCGGCAGAATCGTTGAGATCGGCGAAGGCGTTGAGGGATATAACATCGGGGACGTTGTCGCTGTGTGCCCGCTGTACGCAAAAGACGGAACGACGCCCGGATATACGAGAGACGGCGGGTACGGGACCATGACAACAGCGCCTGTTGAGCAGCTGGTAAAAGTCCCGGCGGATATTCCTCCGTATAAGGCGGCAGCAGCTACGGATGCAGGAGCAACCTCCTACCATGCCCTTTGTTCCGTAGGCGGTGCCAAGGAAGGCATGAAGGTCGGCATTATCGGGGTAGGCGGCCTTGGAATGTTTGCAGTTAGTGTTGCCGTAGCGAAGGGATGCGAAGTTTATGTCGCCACCCGGAAACCGTCCGCACAGGAATTGTCCCTCAAATTGGGCGCAAAGGAAGTCAGGTCAAATATCATGGAGTTTGCAGACAAGAACCTGGACCTCATCGTCGACTTCGCAGGGGCAGGAAAAACGACGGACGATGCCCTTAAAGCAGTCCGGCCGCACGGCAAGGTTGTACTCGTAGGCATGGCCAGTGATACCGCGACAATCTATTCTTATTCCATGATTTTCAAAGAGCTCACCTTCGAAGGCTCCATGGGAAGCACAACAGACGATCTTCGTGACTGCATTGAACTCATGCAGAGCGGAAAGCTGGATCCGGAGATCCATCTGTGCAAATTTGAAGAGATCGCCGACGGCATCGATCAGCTTCGCGAAGGAAAGGTCAGCGGCCGTCTGGTTTGCGTATACGATGACTGATGTTTGAACGGTGACATCGTCAGCATAAAATATGAAAAGCACAGGCTCCATCGCAAAACGATGGAGCCTGTGCTGTATGGAAGCATAGGAAGCGGAGGCATTGCCGCATGATGATAAACACAAAAACGGAAGATAGAGCGGGCGGAGCAGACGAGATAAAGCCCGCGAAAAGTTCGATTGATACACGGCTTGTGTACGGATTTCTGGGCGCGGGCAAGACAGTGTATATTCAGGAAAACATTATGAGCGATGTTTTCTGGAAATACGGATCCACCCTGGTCCTGTGTTTTGAACAGGGTGAAGAAGCGTATGATACCGCTGCCCTGAAAGAGAAAAGAGCCGCCGTTGTCTGTTATGACGGCGGAGAGATCGGCAGTTTCTGTACGGAATGCATCAAGCAATACAGCCCGGACCGGATATACATCGAAATGAACGCCATGATGGGGGATCTTAAGGCCGCGCTCCCTGCATGCCTTCGAAAGACGTTTGCCATTACACTGATCGAATGGAAGACAATGCCTCTGTATTATCGCAATTTTGCGCAGATGATCCGTTTGATGACTGCCGATTCTGCACAGGTCATCTTTCGCGGATGTCCGTCCGCCGACCTTTTGGCGCCATATGCGCAGGGGTTCAGGCTGATGAACCCCAGGGCGTCCTATCTCCGGCAGGATCCGATGGGATATCATGAGAAGGCATTCGGGATGTTTCTGCCGTATTCCCTGCCTGATGACCCGATTGTGATCCGTGAAGAAAGCTTCCTTCCCCTCTGGCTGGACGCGCTGGACCATCCGGAGCATTATGACGGAAAACAGCTGCTGTTTTCAGACCCTGTGGAGCTTAAGCGAACCGGCAGCGGATGCCGGTGGTCCTGCGGCAGAACTGTGCTGACGTGCTGCATGCAGGATCTGCAGTTCATGTCTTTTGAGGTCGAAACCGGCGCAGAACGGGAAAGCGACGGCCATGAGGGCTGGATAACAGGAAGGGCACTGGCTTTTGCTGCGGCAGGAGAATATGGACAGAGAAAACTGCGGCTTCGCTTCACCGCGAAACAAACAGCCGCGCCGCCGGAGGTTCTGATTTTAGACGGCCGGTACAGGCAGGAATAGACAGGAGATCAGATATACGCTATTTCATTTCAGGACCTGTTTTTTGTTTCCCCGGCCTGAAACCGGATGCATGGAAAACAGATCTGCCGCTGTGATATCCAGGGCATCCGCGATATTGAAAAGTGTATTCAGGGAAATGGATTTTAAGGAATTCGGAGCTTCAATGTTGCTCAGATGTGTGCGGCTGATGTGCGCTCTGCTGGCAAGCTCCTCCTGAGTCAGGTTCCTGATGGACCTGTAGTAAGCAATGGCGCGGCCAAGCTGTTTAAGCTCTTCTTCATGATCGGTCATTTTTATCCCTCCACTTTGTTAAGTAAAGGATATGATGTTAACTATTGTCGGTCCACAATCTGAAATCATGCAATTGCAATATATAATATTGCAATTATAAACAAAAATTATCCATTTGCAAAATTTTTGATTTTACAGTTTTACATTATCTTTGCGGCTGCATCCGCCGGGACATAAGGAAGTTATTTTTGAAATTCCTGGCCCTTCATCAGCATATCCAGAGAAATATCGAAGATTTCAGCCATTGCACTCAGGGTTCCCGGGGAAGGCTGCCGCTTGTTGCATTCATAGTTACTGACAGCCTGTCTGGTTACGTGAAGCGCCATGGCCAGATCCTCCTGTGACATGGCGTGAATGATTCGAAAATGGGCAATTCTTTCGCCGAGGGAACATTCTTCTACTTTTTTCATAACTCTCCTCCTGTCAGATGAAAAGGTGCCAAAAGCCTCCTGACACCAAGTGATGCAACGAATTGCTCCGTTTCTTCGAAACTCATGCAATTCTCATCATAATTATATATATATGATTACAGTGTCAAAAGTCCGCCGCCACGCATGCTTGCATGCGAGTGGTGGCAGGACTTATATATCATATATATCTGTGCCTTGAAATAATGAGCAGGGCGGGACAGTGCCCGAAAAACCTGTATTTACAATTTTTTTCCCCTATGCTATACTTCTAAAATGACTGTGAGTATCTGCAGGGGTACTTTCATTAATTCATATCGCTCAATTTCAAGGAGGGCATTTTTCATAATGAGTGCAACAGTTGAAAAATTAGATCATAACATGGCGAAAATTACCGTTGAAGTAGCGGCTGAGGACTTCGAGAAGGCGATTCAGCAGGCATATCTTCGCCAGAGAAGCAGAATAACCATACCAGGCTTCCGCAAGGGGAAAGCTCCGAGAAAGCTGATCGAGAAAATGTACGGAGCAGGTGTGTTCTATGAAGATGCGGCGAACGCTGTGATACCGTCTGCTTATTCAGATGGCGTTAAGGAAACAGGCGAAAATGTTGTTTCCAGCCCGAAGATCGAGGTTACCCAGATTGAGGCAGGAAAGCCGTTCATCTTTACCGCTGAAGTGGCTCTGAAGCCGGCTGTAAAGCTTGGCCAGTACAAGGGCATTGAGGTAGAGAAGGAAAATACTGAGGTTACGGATGAGGAAGTTGAGAAGAAGGTTGATGAGGAGAGAAATAAAAATGCCCGCACGGTCGATGTAACCGACAGACCGGTACAGAATGGCGATATCATCAAACTTGACTTTGACGGTTCCGTCGACGGTGTTCCGTTTGAAGGCGGAAAAGCCGACAATTATACACTCACCATCGGATCCGGATCTTTCATCCCGGGATTCGAGGAACAGCTGATCGGCATGAACATCGGTGAGGAAAAAGATGTTAACGTTAAGTTCCCGGAGGATTATCATGCGGAAGATCTGAAGGGGAAGGACGCCGTATTCAAATGCAAGGTTAATGCTATTCAGGTTAAGGAAGTTGATGATGCGGATGATGAATTCGCTCAGGACAAGGGCTTTGATAATATGGATGCCTACCGTGAGGATATCCGGAAAAACCTGAAGCAGCAGAAGGAAGACGCTGCAAAGCGCACCATGGAGAACAAGGTGGTTGAGCAGATCGTTAAGAATGCACAGATGGACATTCCGGATGCCATGGTTATGGATCAGGTAAAGAAAATGCAGGATGATTTCTCCAGAAGAGTTTCTTCTCAGGGAATTTCCATGGAGCAGTACCTGCAGTTTACCGGCATGACCCTGGCGCAGCTGTCTGAGCAGATGAAACCGGAAGCACTGAAGCGAATTCAGAACAGCCTGGTGCTGGAAGCTGTGAGAGATGCCGAAAATATTGAAATTACGGATGAAAAGGTAGACGGGGAAATTGCCCGTATCGCCGAACAGTACAAGATGGATAAGGACAAACTGAAGAGCAGTATGGGACCGGCTGAAATTGATGAGATGAAGGACGAGCTGGGCATTCAGGCAGCTGTCGACCTTGTAAGAGATGCAGCCGTTGAAGTGGAGAAAGCAGCTGAAGAAGAGACATTCGACGATGGAGCCGCAGGGACGGAAGAAAGCGCTGAATGATTTTCCTGAAGCTGCAGTCTTTGCTGCCATCTCGTGGCAGAAAGGAAAAGGTTCAGGTATGAGTTTAGTTCCATATGTAATTGAGCAGACAAGCCGCGGCGAGCGGTCCTATGATATCTATTCCAGACTTCTTAAGGACAGAATCATCTTCCTCGGAGAGGAAGTAAACGATGTCAGCGCAAATCTGGTGGTAGCACAGCTGCTGTTTCTGGAGTCGGAGGATCCGAACAAGGATATCCATCTCTATATCAACAGCCCCGGCGGATCGGTGACAGCCGGATTTGCCATTTATGATACCATGCATTATATTAAATGTGATGTATCTACGATCTGCATTGGCATGGCGGCCAGCATGGGGGCGTTCCTTCTGGCTGGCGGAACGAAGGGAAAGAGGTTTGCTCTTCCGAACGCCGACATCATGATTCATCAGCCATCCGGCGGCGCACAGGGGATGGCCAGCGATATTAAAATCGTGGCAGATAAAATCCTGGATACAAGAAAGAAACTGAATCAGTATCTTTCCGTGAATACCGGACAGCCGCTCAGCGTAATTGAGAAGGACACGGACCGGGATCATTGGATGAGTGCACAGGAAGCAAAGGAATATGGCCTGATCGACGAAGTCGTTACGTCAAGATAAGGAAACTATAAAGGGCTGCTGCAGCGCCTTCGTTTTCAGAGGCCTGCGGCAGTCCTTGCGTATAATTACAGGGAAATCGGTGACGCTGTTTCTGGCGGAACAGTTTATTTAAGGAGCAATGTATGGCAGGAAAAATCGGTGAAAAGATCAGATGCTCATTCTGCAACAAAACAGAGGATCAGGTGCGCAAGCTGATTGCCGGTCCCGGCGGAGTGTATATTTGTGACGAGTGCGTGGAAATCTGCTCGGAAATAATTGAGGAAGAACTGGAAGATACCGGCAATGCCCCGGAAGAGGAAGGAATTAACCTTCTGAAGCCTGCGGAGATCAAGGAATTCCTGGATGGCTATGTGATTGGCCAGGATGACGCGAAAAAATCGCTGGCAGTGGCTGTCTATAATCATTACAAGAGAATTCTTTCCAATGACAGCAAAAAGAAGGACGATGTCGAACTTCAGAAGAGCAATATTCTGATGCTGGGTCCGACGGGGTCCGGGAAAACCTATCTGGCGCAGACACTCGCCAAAATGCTGAATGTTCCGTTTGCAATTGCGGATGCGACGAGTCTGACGGAAGCCGGTTATGTTGGCGAGGACGTTGAAAATATTCTGCTGAAGCTTATTCAGGCAGCAGATTATGATATCAAGCGTGCGGAGCATGGTATTGTATACATTGATGAGATTGATAAGATTACCCGCAAATCGGAGAATGTGTCCATCACACGGGATGTATCCGGGGAGGGCGTGCAGCAGGCGCTGCTGAAGATTCTGGAAGGTACGACTGCATCCGTTCCGCCGCAGGGCGGCCGGAAGCATCCGCATCAGGAGATGCTTCAGATTGATACAACGAACATTCTGTTTATCTGCGGAGGTGCATTCGAGGGCATCGACAAGATCGTGGAGAATCGTCTGGACAGCGGTTCGATGGGTTTCATGGCTGAAATTACCGACAAAAAGAAAGAAGATCCCGGCGCTTTGTATCGCAAGGTGCTTCCGGAGGATCTGATGAAGTACGGTCTGATTCCCGAATTTGTCGGCCGTGTTCCGGTTGTAGTGACACTGGATGCTTTGGACCGCGATGCGATGGTCCGTATTCTCAGGGAGCCGAAGAATGCCCTGATCAAACAGTACCAGAAACTTCTGGGACTGGATGGGGTCGACCTGGAGTTTTCGGAGGACGCTGTCGGGAAAATCGCTGACAAGACAATGGAAAATAAGACAGGAGCCCGCGGACTTCGCTCGATTATCGAAAAATCCATGAGGGATATCATGTTTGAAGTGCCGTCCAATAAGGATATTGAAAAATGCCTGATCACAAAGGACGTGATTGACGGCACCGGAAAACCGGAGATTACCTACCGGAATAAGGACGGAAGCCCGAAGGGAGAACTCGAGGAAACAGCATAAAGGGATAGATTTAATGGAAAATGAAACGAATAACAATATTCAGGTAACAAAGCACCGGTCGGATGTACCGGTTGCCGTGCTGCTGGATAATGTTATTTTTCCTGGCGTATATACGCACATTGAAATAGAGGATGGTTCCTCCGCCCGGGCAGTCCGCAAGGCTGCCGGGACGGACGGAATCGTCCTGTTTTTAATGAAAAAACAGGCAGCAGGAAAAAAGGAAGAGGACAAAGAGGGCAGTCTTGCAGCCGTCGGAACGATTGCCAAAGTTAAGATTGCCCGCAGTACCGCATCCAACAGGATCATTGCGGTTGCCGATGGAATTGAACGGGCCCGGGTGCTGATCCTGAAAAAGGACGGCGATATTCTTACAGCCGACACCGAGTCAATCCCGGATATTGACGACACACACCTGGAGCAGGCGGAAGAGAGCGCGATGTGCAAGGCACTGAAGGACATGTGGTCTTCTTTTATTTCCCAGACGCCGGCGGCACATTCGCAGACAGCTGCTGCTTCGAATGAGAACGGGAGCCTGAAAAGTCTGATGCAGGAGGTTGCTGCCAGTCTGCCTCTGACGGCGGAGGATAAACAAAAGCTGCTGGAGACGGCATCCGTGCGCGAGCGATTTAACCTGACGGCAGCACTTTTGCAGCGGGAGATCGAAGTACAGCGCATCCGGGCGGAGGTCGGCCGGAAGGTTCGGGAGCAGATCGATAAAAACCAGAGAGAGTACATTCTGCGCGAAGAGCTGAAGGTCATTCAGAAGGAACTTGGCGATGTGCCGCAGAGCGAAGCTGAAGGTTACCTTAAAAAGGTGGATGAACTGACGGCTGCGGATGAGGTGAAGGAACGGCTGCGCAAGGAAATCAGCCGCTTTTGCAGCCTGGCTCCGAGTTCGCCGGAGGCGTCCGTATCAAGAACCTACATTGAGACGCTGCTGGAAATGCCCTGGGATAAGATGTGTAAGGAAAATCCGGATCTGAAGCATGCCCGGGAGGTCCTTGATGAGGATCACTACGGCCTTGAAAAGGTAAAGACCCGCATCATTGAGTATCTGGCGGTCAGAACGCTGACGAAGAAAGGGGATAGTCCGATCCTTTGTCTGGCGGGGCCGCCGGGAACCGGGAAAACCTCCATTGCAAGGTCTGTCGCCCGTGCGCTCGGGCGGCCGTACGTGAGGGTTTCACTGGGCGGCGTTCGTGATGAAGCGGAAATCCGCGGCCACCGGCGTACGTACATCGGAGCTATGCCGGGAAGAATCGCCGGAGCACTGCGGCAGGCGGGAGTGAAAAATCCGCTGATCCTTCTGGATGAGATTGACAAGGTGTCGGCGGACTACCGCGGCGATACGGCGTCGGCGCTGCTGGAGGTTCTTGATTCTGACCAGAACAGCCATTTCCGGGATCATTACATTGAACTTCCGGTTGATCTTTCCCAGGTATTGTTTATTGCGACAGCCAACGACCTGAATACCATGGCACAGCCGCTGCGGGACCGCTGTGAAACCATCGAAATTTCCAGTTATACGGAAAACGAAAAAATGCACATCTCCCGGGAATATCTGATCCCCAAGGAGATTGAACATAACGGACTGACGGGACAGCAGCTGAAAATTTCACAGAAGGCTCTGGAGGAAATTATCGAAGGGTATACAAGGGAAGCCGGTGTACGCCAGCTGGAGCGCAAGATCAGCCAGATCTGCCGCCGCGCCGCCCGTCAGATTATCGAGGATAATGTTGATAAGGTCAGCGTTAAATCCTCCAATCTGGAAGAATATCTGGACCGCAAGCCATTTCTTAAAGAGGCACAGAAACATGAAAATCAGATCGGCATCAGCCATGGGCTTGCATGGACGGCCTATGGCGGTGTGACTCTTGAAATTGAAGTTAACGTGATGCCGGGACAGGGCACTTTCGTTCTGACCGGTCAGATGGGGGATGTCATGAAGGAATCGGCGCAGACCGGGATCAGCTATATCCGTTCCGTGGCTGCCTCCTACGGGATCAATCCCGAGTTTTTTATGAAAAATGATATCCACATTCACATTCCGGAGGGAGCTGTTCCCAAGGACGGTCCCAGCGCCGGCATTACCATGGCCTCCGCAATTCTGTCAGCCATCACCGGCCGCCCGCTGCGCGGGAATGCGGCGATGACCGGGGAAATTACGCTGCGCGGGCGGGTTCTGCCTGTCGGCGGTCTGAAGGAAAAACTTCTGGCGGCGAAAAAGGGAGGCTTTACGACGGTTATTGTTCCAAAGGATAACCGGCCGGAGGTGGAGGAGCTTTCGGAAGAGATTACCGGAAAGATTTCCATCCTTTATCTGGATTCGATGGATAAGGTCCTTTCAGCTGTGCTGATGAAGGGTGAAGACATAAAAGCAGCAGGAAAAGAAGGCGGGAAAATCCGGAGAGAAATAGAGACAGCGGCGGAAACGGACGCAGGAAATGCCGGGGAAAACAACAGGAGTAAAGTATGATTATTAAAAATGTAAATCTGGAAACTGTCGCCGGCCCCACGAGCGTTCTTCCGAAAAATAGTCTTCCGGAGATCGCCTTTGCCGGCAAATCGAATGTAGGGAAATCGTCCCTGATCAATGCGCTGATGAACCGGAAAAGTCTGGCTAGAACCAGCCAGAAACCCGGCAAGACACAGACCATCAACTATTATAATGTCAACGATCAGCTGTATCTGGTCGATCTGCCAGGATACGGCTATGCTTCTTCTTCGGAAGCGGAGAAAGCCGCCTGGGGGAGGATGGTGGAAAACTATCTGAATACTTCAAAGGTGCTTCGGCAGATATTTCTGCTGGTGGATATCCGTCACGATCCCAATGCCAACGATATTCAGATGTACAACTGGATCCGTGCCCATCATTATGATCCGGTTATCATAGCGACAAAGCTGGATAAGATTAAGAAAAGCCAGCTGAACGCACAGGTGCGCTCTCTGGAGAATACGCTGCGGGTAAAGCCCGGAACGGTGGTTATTCCCTTTTCTGCGCAGACAAAGCAGGGAAGAGAGGACATCTGGAACCTGATTGAACAGAAGCTGGCGGACAGCGGGGAGATTTTATAAACACAGAGGGTTTCAGCGGCGCTGTCGTGCATTGCGGTACGATAAGCCCGTTCGCGGCCTGACAGAGTGCGCGGCCGCAGGAATAAAGAATAAATGAGGAGGAAATCAGGCAGCTATGGGAAAGCAGCTTGCGAAAACCTATGATCCCGGAGAAATGGAGGATCGCATTTATCAGAACTGGCTGAATAAGAAGTATTTTCATGCGGAAGTGAATCCGGATAAAAAACCGTTCACCATCATCATGCCGCCGCCCAACATCACCGGGCAGCTGCATATGGGACATGCGCTGGACAACACCATGCAGGATATTTTAATCCGCTGGAAGAGGATGCAGGGATACGAAGCTTTGTGGCAGCCGGGGACGGATCACGCAGCGATTGCCACGGAAGTAAAGGTGACAAACTATCTGAAAGAACAGGGGATCGACAAGCATGAGATCGGCCGTGAAAAATTTGTTGACTGCTGCTGGCAGTGGCGTGACAAATATGGCAGCCGTATCATCAAACAGCTTCAGAAGCTGGGCTCCTCCGCAGACTGGGACCGGGAGCGCTTTACCATGGACGAGGGATCCAGCAGAGCCGTTGAGGAAGTATTCTGCCGCCTGTATGAGAAAGGATATATTTACAAGGGAAGCCGTATCATCAACTGGTGCCCGAAATGCCAGACATCTCTTTCCGATGCCGAGGTAGAGCATGAGGATCAGGATGGCTTCTTCTGGCATATTAATTACCCGATTGTCGGGGAACCGGGACGTTTTGTTGAGATCGCGACCACCCGCCCGGAGACACTGCTGGGCGATACTGCGGTTGCGGTAAACCCGGATGACGAGCGCTATAAGGATCTGGTTGGGAAAATGCTGGAACTGCCGCTGACCGGCCGCCAGATTCCGGTTATCGCCGATTCCTATGTGGACAAAGAATTCGGTACCGGCTGCGTGAAGATCACACCGGCCCATGACCCGAATGACTTTGAGGTTGGCAAACGCCATCATCTGGAGGAGATCAACATCCTGAATGATGACGCGACCCTGAATGAAAAATGTGGCAGGTACGCCGGTATGGACCGCTATGAAGCACGCAGGGCCATGGTGGAGGATCTGGATAAGCTCGGACTGCTGGTTAAGGTTGTTCCGCACACGCATGCGGTTGGTGTGCATGACCGCTGCAAAACGACGGTGGAGCCGATGATAAAGCCGCAGTGGTTTGTCCGCATGAAAGAGATGGGGCAGGCCGCTCTGGAGGAGGTAAAGACCGACAATCTGAATTTTGTGCCGGAACGTTTTGAAAAAATCTATACGCACTGGCTGGAAAACATCAAGGATTGGTGCATTTCCCGTCAGCTCTGGTGGGGACACCGGATCCCGGCTTACTACTGCGACAGCTGTCATGAGATGATTGTTCATCGCGGCGGAGCGCCGGACAAGTGCCCGAAGTGCGGATGCACACATTTTACGCAGGATGAGGACTCTCTGGATACCTGGTTCAGTTCTGCCCTGTGGCCGTTCAGCACACTGGGCTGGCCGGACAGAACACCGGAAATGGACTATTTCTTCCCGACGGATGTGCTGGTAACCGGGTATGACATTATCTTCTTCTGGGTTATCCGCATGGTATTTTCATCCCTGGAACAGACCGGAAAGTCGCCGTTCAGGTATGTGCTGATCCATGGTCTTGTGCGTGATTCACAGGGCCGCAAGATGTCAAAGTCACTGGGCAACGGCATTGACCCTCTGGAGGTTATTGACAAGTACGGAGCGGATGCGCTGCGTCTGACACTGATCACCGGAAACGCACCCGGAAATGACATGCGCTACTACGATGAGCGTGTTCAGGCTTCCCGCAATTTTGCGAACAAGCTGTGGAATGCTTCCAGATTTATCCTGATGAACATCGATAAGGCCGAAATCCCCGATGAATTTGATCTGACAAGGCTTACCGATGCCGATAAATGGATCCTTTCCAAGGTTAATGACCTCGCGAAGGATGTCACGGAAAATATGGATAAGTTTGAACTCGGTATTGCGGTGGACAAAATCCAGAGCTTTATATGGGAAGAGTTCTGCGACTGGTACATAGAAATGGTAAAGCCGCGTCTTTACAGCGATGATGACACGACCAAGTCCGCTGCCCTGTGGACGCTGAGGACGGTTCTGATCCATGGGCTCAAACTTCTTCATCCGTATATGCCGTTTATCACAGAAGAGATATTTACCACCCTTCAGGATAAGGAAGAGTCCATCATGATATCTTCCTGGCCGGAATACCGCGCCGACTGGCATTTCGAAAAGGAAGAAAAATCAGTGGAAACCATCAAGGAAGCTGTTCGCGGCATCCGCAATGTCCGCACGGATATGAACGTTCCGCTTTCCAGAAAAGCAAAGGTGTTCGTTGTATCGGATAAAGAGGAAGTGCGTGATATCTTCTGCCAGGGCAAAGTGTTCTTTGCTTCGCTGGCCGGAGCGAACGAGGTTTCCGTGCAGGCGGATAAGGCCGGCATCGGCGAGGACGCTGTTTCTACAATGATCACGGATGCGGCGATCTATATTCCGCTGGCGGACCTGGTAGATGTGGACAAGGAGATCGCCCGTCTTAAGGAAGAGGAGAAAAAGCTGGAGAAGGAGCTGCAGCGTTCACACGGGATGCTCGGCAATGAAAAATTCCTGGCCAGAGCTCCGCAGCAGAAGATTGAGGAAGAAAAAGAAAAACTTGCAAAATATGAACAGCTGATGAGCCAGGTTAAGGAAAGGCTGAAGGCTCTGAAGGCAGACTGATACGCAGATTTAAAATCAATATCGAAGATCCGCAAAGAAGCGGCAGCCCGGGTTTCCGGACCGCCGCTTCTTAAGTTTTTTTTAGGAAAGCATGATAGAATTTCCTCTTTTCAGATGTTATTATACTTTCAGGTAATCATAAATGAGTGGCAAAAGGTACTTTTGACACTCATACCATAAATATTCTGAGGAATAACGGATGGATAACAGTATGGATAAAATCAGAAAGATATTAATCAGAGCGGTATCCGCAGCCGCCTTTTTTGCGGCAGCCCTGGTCATGCACATAAATGCAGGCGCCGCCGGGAGCGGTTATATACTTCCGGCCAGTTCCACACAGTATCTGACGGAGGATATGGTGTCGCCGATGAGTGCGCAGATTGCCTGTTATGCCCGCAACGAAATTTATGCGCGCAACGGGAGGATGTTTGACTCGGCGGAGCTGCAGGGGTATTTTAACCAGCAAAGCTGGTACATGCCGGTGTATGAGCCGGATCAGTTTCCCGATAATCTGCTCAACGAGTATGAGACGGCGAATATTGCCATGCTCTCCTCCTATGAACAGCAGCTGGGGGGCTATCCGACGGACGGCGTGTCCTACAGCTATGATCCGGTATATCAGTATATGACTTCATCCGGCGGTACAGACAGCGCCGATGATCTGACGGTAAATCCGGACACCTGCGTGCTGGCGAACAGTGACTCGGTCTATCTGACGCAGGAGGATATTTCTTCGATGAGCGCGCAGGAGCTTTGCTATGCGCGCAATGAAATATATGCCAGACACGGAGCTATTTTCAATTCCACGGAGCTTTCTGAATTCTTCGGCCAGAAAAACTGGTATCTTGGAACCATCAGCCTCGACCAGGTGACGGACGATATGCTCAGCGATTGTGAGAAAACCAATATTTCAATGCTCAGGCAGCAGGAGAACATGGTTCTGAGCGGAGGGTATATTCTTGACCAGCCGGGATATACTTATTCCGGAGTCGGCAGCTATTCCTGTGCAGCTGCGGAGACGGAGGCCGTATCCGACTATATTTTTCCGGAAAGCAGCCAGAGGTATCTGACGGACGCGGATATTCAGGGGCTGACCCTGCAGATGATCTGCTACGGCCGAAATGAAATTTATGCACGCCGCGGCTATATCTTCCAGTCACAGGAACTGAGAGATTACTTTAATTCAAAGAGCTGGTACGTCGGAACCATTCCGGCAGCCGCCTTCTCCCCGTCAGTGTTCAACGAGTTTGAGACAGCCAATGTAGATTTCCTGAAAAATTATGAGTTCAGTATCAATGCTGACGGGTATCAGGTATATTAACAGTTGATTTTTCCGGCGGACAGCTTTTTCTGTCCGCCTTCTTCTTGTTTATGTAAACATAAAGGAAAATGAGGGAAATATGGCACTTCAGTTTATTCTCGGACCTTCCGGCAGCGGCAGATCCTGCCGTCTGTTTCAGTGGGTGATTGATGAATCAATAAAGCACCCGGACCGGCGTTTTCTGGTCATCGTGCCGGAGCAGTTTACCATGTCAACACAGCGGGCACTGGTTACCCGCCATCCGCGGCACGGCATATTAAACATTGATGTTCTTTCTTTTAAGAGACTGGCGCAGCGTGTGTTTGAGGAAACGGGAACGAATCCGGGCGAGGTTCTGACGGAGACCGGTAAAAACCTTCTGATCCGCCGCGCGGCCTCGCTGTGCCGGAATGAACTGGAGGTGATGGGAAGTCGCATGGATCAGCCCGGCTATGTGTCGGAAATAAAATCGATCCTGTCGGAATTTGCCCAGTACGAGATTGCCGGGGAGGATCTGGACGCTATGATTGCGCTTTCCCGGGATATACCGCTGCTGTACAGCAAACTGAAGGATATCCGGACACTTCACCGGACGGTGGAGGATTTGAAGCGTTCCCGATTTATTACCGGGGAGCAGATGATGGAGGTACTGGCCCGGTCGGCACCGCAGTCGGTTCTGCTGGATAGAGCCGTACTGGCGTTCGATGGTTTTACCGGATTTACTCCGGTAGAATATACAGCCCTCCGGGCGATGATGAAAAAGGCTGCGGACATTAAAATCACGCTGACAATGGATTCTTCTGTCAATCTGTATTCAAAAATCAGAGAGTATGAGCTTTTTGCTATGACGAAACAGACCGTGCAGAAGTTAAGCCGGATGGCGCAGGAAACCGGAACACAGCTTCTGCCTCCGGTTCTTCTGAAGGAACCGTCCGTCCGTTTTAAGGAAGGAAGCGGACTTCAGGCACTGGAGCGGATACTTTTCCGCTGGCCGGCAGTCCGCGTCCGCCCGGCTTCCTTTGAGGATATCCATATCTGCGGATATACGTCACCGGCCATGGAACTGAACTATACGGCGGAGCAGATTCGAAATCTGATTGTCCGCGGCGGATACCGCTGCAGGGACATTGCGGTGATTGCCGGCTCTTTGCCGGACTATGCGGCCGGGGCCCAGTATATTTTCGGGCAGTGGGGCATTCCGCTGTTCATTGACCAGACAGTAAATATTGTTCTGAATCCATGCCTGGAATTCATCCGCGGTGTACTTGAGATGACAGAACAGAACTTTTCCTATGAGAGTGTTTTCCGTTTTCTCCGGTCCGGCTGCAGCCGGATAGCGGAGGAGCGGATTGATGAGCTTGAAAATTACTGCCTTGCGCTGGGAATCCGGGGAAGGAACCGTTGGCAGGAGGAGTGGACAAGAAAACCCAGAACCTTCCCGGAAGAACAGATTCTTTCCTGCGAGCAGACGAGAGCTTCTCTGATGGAAAGGCTCGGCGCTTTCCCGGAGATTTTCGGCAGAGGAAAACAGGAAGCTTCACGGCTGGCCGATGAACTTAAGGATCTGTGCGGGCGATTTGAACTGAAAGAACAGATGGAGGAACGGTCAGAGATATTCCGCCTTCGCGGTGAGCGCGCGAAGGCAATGGAGTTCAGCCAGATCTATGATATCGTCATGGATCTTCTGAAGGAGATACAGGCTCTTCTGGGTACAGAAGTAATTTCCGGAAGAGAGTTCTCCGATATACTGGAGGCGGGGTTTTCGGAAGCGAAAATCGGGATTATACCACCGGGCATCGATCAGGTGCACATGGGAGACCTGGAAAGAACCCGCCTTGAGAACATTAAGGTTCTGTTTTTTGTCGGTATGAACGACGGATGGGTGCCTGCCGCCGTCACAAAGGGCGGTATTGTCTCCGAGATGGAGAGGGAGTTCCTTGAGAATAACGGATTTGAACTTTCCCCGGACAGCCGGGAAAGCAGTTACCGGCAGCGCTTTTACCTTTATCTTGCCCTGACGAAACCATCGGATGCGCTGTATTTAAGCTGGAGCTCATGTGACAATGAGGGAAGAGCCATGCGGCCTTCGATGCTGATTCGTCCGATGGAAAAAGATCTCGGAATTGTGTCCGGCTTTAAGACGCAGATGCCGGATGTTCTTTCGAAGGACAGCTGCCCGACCGGAAAGGTTCTGGCAGGATATGCAGCCCGAATGGTAGGAAGCGATGTGGAGACAGGCAAAGTGCGCCGTCAGACGCTGGAACTGCTGCGCCAGATTCAGCAAAGCGAAACGGAGGCAGCCACGGCCTACGCGCTTGTCCGCGCGGGAAATACACGGTTTAATCCCGACAGACTGACGGAAAGCACGGCGAAGGAGCTGTACGGACAGGAGAGCGAAAGCAGCGTGACACGGCTGGAGACCTTCGCAGGATGTGCATACGAGCATTTCGCCGCCTACGGACTGCGGCTGAACCAAAGAGAAATTTTTAAAATTACGCCGGCGGATACGGGGAATCTATATCATGAGGTGCTGA
This sequence comes from uncultured Eubacteriales bacterium, assembly GCA_900318615.1. Taxonomy (GTDB): domain Bacteria; phylum Bacillota; class Clostridia; order Lachnospirales; family Lachnospiraceae; genus Merdiplasma. The sequence goes on along the minus strand of ONLK01000002.1, from coordinate 9,146 downwards.
GAAAATTTGGAAACGGGCTGAAAAAGAACGGATATACCTGGCATAATGTGCCGGAGGAGGAAGCGCGGAAGCTGATCGACCGGTCGGTGGCGGAGGAGACCGCCCGCTATGCGAACGGACTGTTCACAGACAGCGCCCGCAGCCGTCACACGGCACAGGCGGTTCTGGAAACGCTCCGCCGGTCGGTATGGGCGTTTCTCCGCCAGATCCGTGCCGGATTGTTTGAACCGGCCATGTTTGAGTGGGTTTTCGGCGGACGAAATCAGATGAGTGAAACTCAGCTGATCCTGCCGGGAAATGTCCGGATGAACCTGCGCGGACGGGTTGACCGGATCGATCTGTATGAAGAGAAGGACAAAGTGTTTGTCAAGGTTGTGGACTATAAATCCGGGAATCGAAAATTTGATCCGGCTTTGTTTTACTGCGGGGTACAGCTGCAGCTGAGTGTGTACCTGAATGCCGTTATGGAAAGAGAAAAGAAATTACATCCGGATAAGACGATCCTTCCGGCCGGTATTCTTTATGAACATCTGTCCAATCCCCTGATCAGTATTGCTGCGGAGGAAACGGAGGAGGAGCTGGACAGGAAGCTTCTCCTGGAAATGCGCCCGGAGGGTCTGATCAGCTCGGACAGCCAGGTCCTTTACGCTCTGGACAGACAGATGAGCGCCGGCTCCGGTTCTTCTCTGGCGGTCAGGGCAGCCGTGAATAAGAGCGGAAGCCTTTCCGCCGGCAGTCACGCGGCGTCCTTCCAGATGTTCAGCGCGATGGGAAAATACACCAGAAAGGAGCTTCATGAACTGGGCGGACAAATTATGACCGGTCATATTGAAGTGATGCCGGCTGTTCTGAACAGCCAGAGGACACAGTGCGATTACTGCCCGTACCGGAATCTGTGCGGCTTTGACCTGCATATTCCGGGAAATGTCTACCGGGATCTGACACAGATCAACGATGAGGAAGCATGGAAAAAGATCATTGCAGAAACGGAAGAGGCGGAGGAGACAGAGGAAGCCAGGGGAACAGAAGAAGCGGAAGAAACAGAGAAAGCGAAGGAAGCAGAGAAAGCCGGGGGGACAGAAGAAGCGGACGGAAAGGAGGAGAAGTGATATGGCAGTAACATGGTCTTCCGGGCAGCAGGAGGTAATTGAGTCGTCCGGCAGCGATCTGCTTGTTTCAGCAGCTGCCGGTTCCGGAAAGACAGCGGTGCTGGTTGAACACGTCATCCGGAAAATCACGGATAAAGACCATCCGGTGGACATCGATCATCTTCTTGTTGTGACCTTTACGAATGCGGCAGCGGCCGAGATGCGGGAAAGGATCCGCACAGCCCTGGAGAATGAGCTGGAGAAGGAGCCCGGGAATGAACATCTGCAGCAGCAGCTCACACTGGTTCACCGCGCCCGGATTACAACCATCCATAGCTTTTGTCTGGATATTATCCGAAACCATTTTCATGAAATCGGAATTGACCCCGGTTTTCGCATTGCCGACGACGGGGAAGAAAAACTTCTTCGCTATGACGTCGCGGATAAGCTGATGGAACAGGAGTATGCGAAGGGGAGTCCGGAGTTTACTTATTTTACAGAGTGTTTTTCGGGAGGAACGGATGACAGCGGTGCCGAAGAAGCCATTCTGACCTTCTATAATTATTCGATGGCTTATCCGTGGCCGGAGGAATGGAGACATGAATGCCTTCAAAATTATGCGGCAGACGAATCCGGTCAGGATCCGGACTGGATGGATAAAATTGTTTCTGTCTGCTGCCTGAGACTTCGCGAGTCCATTCCGGAACTTCAAAAAGCCAGGGCTCTGTGCCTTCAGCCGGACGGACCGGATCTTTATCTGGAAAATGTTGAAAATGCCATACGGATTCTGGAGGATCTCTCCCAGGCGCCCACGTACCTGGAGATGGCAGAACGGGTAAGCGGGGTCTCTTTCCCGCCTCTCACCAGGAAAAAGATGAAAAATGCATCGGAAGACAAGAAAGCTGCCGTGGCGGCATCTGTCAGCGGAGTAAAGGAAAGGGTAAAAAAGATCCGGGAAGATTACTTCAGCGAGGATCCGGCTGCGGTACGCAGGCATATGAAAAAGGCCGGCCATCTGGCAGCGGAACTTGTCCGGGTGACCGATCTTTTTGATGACATGTTTACGAAAGCAAAAAGGAAAAGACAGATTGTTGATTTTGCAGACCTCGAACATCTGGCACTTCGTGCCCTTGTCAAAAAGGAGAACGGGGAAACCGTGCGCACGAAAACAGCCCTTGAGTATGCCGGTATGTTTGAGGAGGTTATGGTTGATGAATATCAGGACAGCAATCTGATCCAGGAATATATTGTCCAGAGCGTTTCGGGCGGCAGGGATGGCCGGAGGCATAATCGCTTTATGGTCGGGGATGTCAAGCAGAGTATCTATCGTTTCCGCCAGGCACGGCCTGAACTATTCATGGAGAAATATGAGAACTACAGCATCCGTAAGGATGCACTGCAGCGCCGGATTGATCTGCACCGGAATTTCCGCAGCCGGGCACAGGTTCTGGACAGCGTCAATGATATCTTCCGCCGCATCATGATAAAAGCGGTCGGCGGCGTGGAATATACCAGGGACGCAGAGCTGGTGCCTGGTGCTTCGTTTGTTTCAATGCCGGACACGCACGGACAGGGGAATCCGGAAGGTGGAAATATGTCTCAGGAGGAAGAGGTGTCCGGGACTCAGGAGGGGGAGGATACGTATAAAACAGAAATACTGCTGATCCACCCTGAGAAAGACAAAGACAGTGATTCCGCTTCTCTTGCCGCTTTAGAAGCGCATGTTGTGGCGCAGCAGATCCGGAGCATCGTCGGAAAGACACCGGTGTGGGATAAACAAACAGGGACGTACCGCCCCGCCCGGTATCGTGACGTGGTCGTTCTCCTTCGCGCGGTAAGCTCGCTTGCATCCGTCTATACAGAAGCTTTTTCCGAGGAGAGAGTGCCGGCCTATACGGGTACCGGAACAGGTTATTTTTCAACGCTGGAGGTAAGGACGGTTCTCTCCTGCCTTTCGGTGCTGGACAACCCGCGGCAGGACATAGAACTGGCTTCCTGCCTGCGCTCGCCGGTCGGGAACATGAGCGACGAGGAACTGGCGGCGGTGCGGATTTTTGCCCGGGATGATGATTTTTACACAGCCTGCCGGAAGTACGCGCTGCAAAAGGAGGATGACACAGCCGGAAAACTGAGACGCTTTTTTAAGACGATGGATTTTCTGAGGAGCAGGGTACCCTGCACGCCAATGCATGAACTGCTGCACCTGGTCCTGGATGAAACCGGGTACGGAAATTATATTGCGGCCATGCCGGCCGGCACCCAGCGAAAAGCGAATATAGACATGCTTGTGCAGAAAGCTGCCGATTACGAAAAAGGGAGCTACCGCGGTCTTTTTAATTTTATCCGCTACATCGACAATCTTCGAAATTACGAGGTGGATTACGGAGAAGCTCCGACGGTGGGTGAGGAAGCGGACACGGTCCGCATTATGACGATTCACAAGAGTAAAGGCCTGGAGTTTCCCATTGTATTTCTGTGCGGTACCGGCCGCGCCATGAGCCGGCAGGACGAGAAATATCCGATTCTTCTGCATCCGGTTTACGGAATAGGCTGCGATTACGTGGACACAGAAAGAAGAATCCGTATCCCGACACTGATGAAAAAAGCGATGAAAAATTTCGTGCGCGAGGAGAGCATGGGAGAAGAACTGAGAGTTCTTTATGTAGCGATGACCCGGGCCCGGGAAAAACTCTATATAAGCGGTGCGGTCAGAGATTTGGAAAAGTGTAACGGAAAGTGGAAGAAAAGCGAAGGGGCGGACAGGCTTTCCTACCCGCAGCTGTGCGACGCCGGATGCTATCTGGATCTGATCATGCCGGCCATTTATCTGTGCGGCGAAAACAGCCACTTTACGGTGCGGACCATGGCAGCGGATACGGTCGGGGAGGCAAACACGGCATCTGCTGAAAGCATGGGGGTTACGATTCCATATCCAAATCAGGCTGTGGTATACGATCCGGTGATTGCGGAGAACATAAGAAAGATCCGTACACTTCGCTATCCGTATGAAGGCAGCCTGGAACTCCCGGGAAAGCTGTCGGTGTCGGAGCTGAAGCATGCCGGTGATGAGGAAACGATGGCAGAGAGTGAACCATTGCTGCCATCTCCGTCGGATAACGCAGAAAGACGCAGGAGTACTGCGGATGTTTCTGCTCTGTCCGGTGCGGACCGCGGCACTCTTTACCATACGGTTATGCAGTATTTCGACTACCGGGTTCCTTTCGAGGGAGCCTTTGTGGAAACACAGTTGGAAAGAATGGCCGGGTGTGGTAAAATCCATAAAGAATTTCTAAAATATGTCAGGGCAAAGGATATCCGTGCTTTCATGGAGCAGTCCCTGGCCGGGGAGATGAAGAAAGCGGCGCTGTCCGGCAGACTTCACCGGGAAACTCCATTTGTGATCGCTGTTCCATCCTCCCACATCCGTGAGGAATGGGCGGATACGGATGAGCTGGTTCTTGTTCAGGGAATTATCGATGCCTGGTTTGAGAAGGAAGACGGGAGCCTTACCCTTCTGGACTATAAAACAGACCGTGTATCGCAGCCGGAAACTCTCTCTGGGCGCTATCATCTTCAGCTTGATTACTACCAGAAGGCGCTGGAGATGCTGACGGAAAAGAAAGTGACGGAGAAACTGATATATTCGTTTGCATTAAATAAAGTGATCAGGCTTGATACTTAAATGAAAGAACCTGGCTGCTTCAGAAAAGGAGCATAAACATCAATGCGGCAGTATAACGTTATGGCTATGAAGAATGGAAAGGCGGGAACAGGGACCGGGCTGAAAAAGGACCGGAAGGGTTTCAGATACTTCGGCCTCGGCTTCCTGATCCCGTTTATCGTCACGTTTGTCGGATTTGCGCTGATTAAGGTGTGGCCGTTCGGAGACGGAACGGTGCTGATTATTGATTCCATTCATCAGTACCTTCCTTTCTACACGGTGTTCCACGACAAGCTGGTATCCGGGCAGTCCCTGTTTTATTCTTTTCAGGGCGGATTTGGGTTTGATTTCTGGGCGACGGCAGCCTATTACCTGGCCAGCCCGATCAACCTTTTGATGGTTTTTATTCCGACCCCGAATGTCGCCGATTTTATGGACTTTGCGATTGTACTGAAAATCGGACTTTGCGGAGGAACCTTCAGCTGGTATCTGCACAAGCGGGACCCGGAACGAAAATTCATGCCGGTGGTTTTCGGGACGATGTTCGCCCTGAGCAATTTCATGATCGGATATTATTTCAATCTGATGTGGCTGGAAAGTGTCGCCATGCTGCCGGTCATGATGTATGGCATTGAAAAAATCGTGAAGGGCGGTGAAGGCCGCACATACGCTCTGTCATTGTTCTATGGGATATGGTGCAATTATTATATCGGCTTCATGCTCTGCATTTTCTCCGTGCTGTACATGATCTCTCAGCTTTTCGCGGACAAATGGACCGGGATAAAGAGTTTTCTGCGCCGGGTCCTGGTGTATGCATGGTATTCGGTGCTGGCCGGCGGAATGGCTTCCATGGTGCTGATGCCAGCCTATGCATCGCTGAAATCATCGGAAGCTATGCAGAACAATACGTTTCCGCAGCAGATCAAATTTTACACGAATTTCATCGATATTATGCTGCAGCATTTTGCCGCCGCACATCCGATCAACATTTCAGATACCCAGGTGGGGCTGAATGCCTACTGCGGCGTGGCTGTCATGATTTTCGCCCTGATGTACGTGCTGGATACAAAAATTGCCTGGAAAGAAAAACTGACCAAAGTATGCCTGACGGCATTTCTTATGCTGAGTTTTTCGCTGAATATTCTTAATTACATCTGGCATGGATTTCACCTGCAGAACGGGCTGCCGAACCGCTTTGCATTCATCTACATCGCGCTGCTGCTGATCATGTCCTATGATACAACGGCGCATATCCGGCAGATGAGGCCGGAGACGATTCTGCTCAGCAGTCTGGTGCCGATTGTGTTCTGCTTTACGGTTGTCGCCACCGGGTATGCGGACCAGACGTACGATCAGAAGTATGGTGCATGGAACTACGCCACCCCGATCCTGCTGTGCGGGTACATGCTTCTTCTGCTTCTGTCACGGTATCTTAAGGTGCTGAAAAAAACGTTCCCTTATGTGCTGGGGGCGGCGCTCCTTTTCGAAGCCTGTGTTCATGCCATCTACGGGATTGAGTATAATGAGAACGTAACGAGGTCTATTTACCTGGCCGATCAGGCATCCTATAAAAAACTGACAGCGGACACAGACAAGTCCGAATTTTTCAGGAGCGAGATCGACAGCCAGCGGATGCGTAATGTTACCATGTACGCGGGCGGCAACTCCGTGATCATGTTCAATTCGACCATGCTTCAGTCAGTCACCAACTTCTGCGATAAAATCGGCATGGAAAGCCGGACGAATAAAAACGGATATAACGGCGTCACAAAATTGATGAACGATGTTTTCGGCATCCGCTATGTCCTGTCCTCGAATGCAAAAGCAGGCAGTGACTCCCTGTACCAGTTTACGTATGTTGATGGTGACGGCAATCTGAGGATGTTCGAAAATAAAGATGCGCTGGCGGCCGGCTTCATGGTAAATCCGGATATCCGGGAGTGGGATATCGATAACGGAGATAACCCGATCGAGGTGCAGAATGCCTTTGTCCGCCTGGCAACCGGCATCGACGGTCTTTACACACTGGACCGTACGATCGAAGCCGAAAACGGCCAGACATACGATATCAAGGTTCCGGATGACAAGCAGGTTTACGTATACTGTCCGAATCGTGTCGCCAGCATAGAACTGGACACGCCGGAATATACCAGGACCTACACAACTTTTACGGATCATCTGTATGTCATTAACTCAAGTGCAGGCAATGATATTGCCCATCTGACCGTAACCTTGAATGCGGGGCAGACCAGCGAAACGCTATATGTCTATACGTGCCCGAACAGTACATGCACCCGGATCGCCGAAACACTGGCGAAGAACCAGATGACGGATGTGAGGGTGACCGGGAGCAGTCTGACCGGCAGTATTCATGTGGATGAGGCCGGTACGCTGATGATGACCGTGCCCTGCGAGGAGGGATGGACGATCACCGTGGACGGCCATACGGTTACCCCTTATAAGATTGCCGGCACGATGACAGGCTTCGATCTGGATGAGGGGGACCACAAAATCGAGATGCATTATATGCCGGGCGGATTCAGGTCCGGAGTTTCACTCACCGTACTTTGTGCGGTACTGTTTATTCTGACGCAGATATGGGTACGCCGGGAAAGGAAACAGTGTCCGGAAAAGCGGAGGCACGATGAGAATGATACCATGATTACAGTGAACAGGGGCGGGGACAGCCTGATCACGGATGGACGGGATGCAGACAGAACTGTCGGACAGACAGATTCCCCGGAACAGGGAGGCAGCATGAAACTGACATTTTCAAAGAAAGCGGAAGAATTTAAGCCGGGAATCTTTACACAGCTGAACGAAAAAAAGGAAGAACTTCTGGCTCAGGGCAGAAAAATTTATAACCTTTCCGTGGGAACCCCGGATTTCAGACCGCAGGAGAACATTATAAGAGCGGTGGAGAAGTCAGCCCTGGAACCGGAGAACTACCGGTACTCTCTGCGCGACATGCCGGAGCTTCTGGAAGCTATGCAGTCCTTTTATAAAAAAAGGTTCGGCATTGATCTTAAAACCGATGAGATTATGACCGTGAACGGATCCCAGGAGGGAATGGCGCATATTGCATGGGCACTGTGTGATCCGGGGGATCTGGTGCTGGTTCCGAATCCCGGATATCCTATTTTTAAGGTCGGACCGGAACTTTGCGGATGTGAAACCTGGGAATATCCGCTGTATGAAAGCAGAGGATATCTGCCGGACCTGGATGCCATTCCGGAGGATATTTGCCGGAGAGCCAGAATGATGATTGTCAGCTATCCGGGGAATCCGTTCTGCCGCACGGCACCGGACGAATTCTACGATGAGCTGATTGCGTTTGCGCAAAAGTACAACATTATCATTCTTCACGATAATGCGTATGCAGATATCGTATTCGGTGATAAGGAGGGAGGCTCCTTCCTTCAGCATGAGGGAGCCAGAGAGGTCGGCGTTGAATTTTATTCTCTGTCCAAGACCTTTGATTATACAGGAGCCCGCCTGTCCTTTGTTCTGGGCAACGCTCAGATTATTGAAAAGTTTAAGGTGATCCGTTCACAGATTGATTACGGAGTTTTTTATCCGGTTCAGTACGGAGCCATTGCCGCTTTGACAGGCCCGCTGGAGCCTGCGAGGGAGCAGTGCCGGGAATATGAGCGAAGAAGCCGTACGCTGACACAGGGACTTCGCTCCATCGGATGGAACTGCCCGGATACGGATGGAACCATGTTCGTGTGGGCACCGCTTCCGGATGGGTACACGGATTCGGAAAAATTTGTGATGAAACTGATGGAAGCGTCCGGTGTGATCTGCACACCGGGCAGCAGCTTCGGATCCCTGGGCGAGGGATATGTCCGCTTTGCTCTTGTTCTTGAGGAGAGGGAGCTGGAAGAGGCAGTACAGGCCATACAAGACAGCGGCATCCTGAAGCAGGAATAAAGGCAGAAAAGGCAGCGGAGTTGGGAAAGAATGAGTGAGAATAAAGCAGCAAAGGAACTGATAAAGATATGCGGGACGGCACAGGTGCTGGAAAATGAACCGATGAGCAGGCACACGTCCTTTCGCATCGGAGGGCCGGCGGATATTTTCATAATGCCGGACTCGGCCGGTGCGGTATCCGCTTCCATCAGGTATCTGAAGAAAGAAAGTATTCCGTTTACGATTATCGGCAACGGAACCAATCTGCTGGTCGGTGATCTTGGAATTCGCGGAGCCGTTATCCAGCTGTATAAGAACTTTAACCGGATTCGTATAGAAGGTGACAGAATAACCGCTCAGGCGGGCGTCATGCTTTCCTCCGCCGCCCGCAGCGCACTGGAGCACAGTCTGACCGGTCTTGAATTTGCCTCCGGAATCCCGGGAACCATCGGCGGCGGTATGATTATGAATGCCGGCGCCTATGG
>ONLK01000004.1 GCA_900318615.1 uncultured Eubacteriales bacterium | reverse complement strand
CAGATTATCTGGAGCCGTAAGGAAAGCTATCTGAAATATACGGGGGAGGGACTGCGACGCAGTCCCGCTTCCTTCTGCGTACTGGGGAAGAAAAAAACGGACCCGGCGCAGCCAGACAGGGTGACGATCGGTAACACCCGGGTGATTTTCTGGCAGCAACAGACAGAAAACTATACGCTTTGTACCTGTGGAAGTTCCATACCCGGGCGTATCGTTTACTTACATTTTAATGAGATGATGTCACCGTCATGAGACATAAAACAGGCCGGCCGCAAGCCGGCCTGTTTTATGTCCTTGTTTATATGTAAGGAAGAGTACTTGAACATAGTAATAAAATGTGATAATATATAGACATTAAAAATCAATTTTATTTCCAACTTTGATTTTTTCATTTCAAGCCTTTCAATTTTTATTTATTCTTTTTTCCTATTTTAAGCCCTTCGATTTTTTTGATTTTCATTTTGTTTTCACAGGCGCAGAAGCTGTAATTTTCATCCGATTTCGGGGAAAGGCGATTATGTTCAGCAGAGTTTGTTCAGCGGCTTTGTGCGGGATTGAGGCAAAACCGGTATCGGTGGAGGTGGATGTCAGTGACGGGCTTCCGGTCATCAACATGGTGGGGGATCTGTCTGCGAATGTACGGGAGGCGCGTGACCGGGTCCGTACCGCGATCCATAATGAGGGGATTCGTTTTCCGGTGAAGCGGATTACCATCAATTTATCTCCTGCGGATTTTCATAAGGAAGGTACCGGTTTTGATCTGCCTATTGCTATTGGCATGATGGCATCCATGGGAATGGTCAATCCCGGCAGACTGGAGAAGGTAATGTTTGCAGGTGAGCTGGGACTGAACGGGCAGCTGGCTCCGGTCCGGGGTATCCTCCAGATGACGGAATGCGCGCGGCTTGGCGGGTGCCAGACATGCATTGTACCAATGAAAAATCTGGCGGAAGGATCAGCCGTCTGCGGGATCCGGGTACTCGGCGCAGAAAGTCTGCACGATGTACTTCTGTATCTGGCAGGCCGTAAGGAACTGGCACAGAAGGCTATTAATATAGAAGAAATGCACAAACACCAGCTTATCGGCTGTCAGAGCGACTTTAAGGATCTGAAAGGGCAGAGGACGGTACGAAGAGCGGCGGAGGTTGCCGTGGCAGGACTTCATAATCTGCTTCTCATAGGCCCGCCGGGGTCCGGGAAAACGATGACGGCTCAGCGAATACCGTCGATCCTGCCGGAGATGACCCCGGAGGAAATTCTGGAGGTTTCCAGAATTCACAGTGCGGCGGGTATGCTGCCCCCGGAGGAAGGACTGATGACCGTACGGCCGTTTCGAAGTCCGCATCACACGGCCACATCGGCAGCTCTGTCCGGAGGCGGGAAGATACCCAGACCCGGAGAGGTAAGTCTTGCTCATCTGGGCGTTTTATATCTGGATGAGCTTCCGGAATTTAATCCGCAGGTCCTGGAAATTCTGCGAGGCCCGATGGAAGACGGGCGGATCAGTATCAGCCGCAATTTTGGCACGGTGACCTTTCCGGCCGATTTTATGCTGGTGGCGTCCATGAATCCATGTAAGTGCGGATATTTTCCGGACCGGAGAAAATGCCGCTGCACACCGGTGCAGGTTAGAAACTATCTTTCCAGGATCAGCCAGCCGCTGCTGGACAGAATTGATATCTGCGTACGCGCGGAGGAAGTAAAGTACAGTGACATAGCCGGAGGCACGGAGGGAGAATGCTCGGCGGATATTCGAAAGCGGGTGGAAAAAGTCAGAGAAATTCAGGCACAGCGGTATGAAGATGAGCCATGGAATTATAACAGCGCTCTTACCGGCAGCGGACTGGAAAAGTACTGTCCGCTGGGGAAAGAGGAGAGGGATTACATGAGAGGGATTTTTGAACTGAAAGGACTGACCGGGCGATCGTATACCAGAATTATTAAGGTGGCGCGTACGATTGCAGATCTTGCCGGAAGTGAGGACATACGGCTGGAACATCTTTCGGAGGCAGTACTTTATCGCTCTTTGGAAAAGGAATACTGGCTGGGGGGAGGATGACGGACACGGACGGCATCCGCTTCTGCGGGTGCGTATAAAACCGGACCGGGCTTAAAGAGAATAAACAGTATAAACAGTATAAACAGTATAAACGGAGGTAATCGTGGAGGAGGAGGAATATCTGCTCTGGCTTTGTTCGATTGATGGATTTTACAGCCATTCACAGGGGGCGGTTATCGACTATTTTGGAAGCGCGGAAAAGGCTTTTCACGTGGATGAGAAGGAGTACGAGCCATGGAAAAAATTGCGCCTTGCCTGGGTGCCCCGGCTGCTTGCTTCCAGAACAGGGGCATTTATCAAAGAACAGCAAAGGAAACTTTCAAGGAACGGGATCCGGTTTATTTCCAGAAAATCGCCGTGCTTTCCCCAAAAACTGCGCTGGGTCGAAGACGCTCCGCTTGGAATATTTGTGCGGGGCGCATTGCCGGATCCGCTGCGTCCCTCGGTTGCCGTCGTCGGCGCGCGTTCGTGCAGCAGCTACGGGTATGCTATGGCACGGCAGACAGGCCGGAGTCTGGCTGCGTCCGGGATTCAGGTGATCAGCGGCATGGCGCGGGGCGTCGACGGAACCGCTCAGGAAGAGGCGGTTCGGTTTGAAAAAATGAGCTTTGCGGTAACCGGGTGCGGCGCGGATATCTGTTATCCGGCATCCAACCGGAGGCTGTATGATAATCTTGTGGAACACGGCGGAATCATTTCCGAGTTTCCTCCCGGATCTGCGCCGCTGCGTATTCATTTTCCTATGCGGAACCGGATTATCAGCGCTCTGGCGGATAAACTGATTGTTGTGGAAGCCCGGGACCGGAGCGGCTCCCTGATCACGGCAGATTGTGCGCTCAGTCAGGGGAAGGACGTTTACGCGGTTCCCGGCAGGACGGATGATCCGCTCAGCCGGGGATGCAACCATCTGATTGCAGACGGAGCCTATATTGTGGAGAGCACCGAAGAACTTGTAAGATCTCTGACGGAGGTATTTCCCATCGGTCCGGGATTTCATGAACAGCAAGTGATACTTGCACCCTCTGAAAAATTGGTGTATAGTAACTTGGATTTCAGCGCAAAAAGCACAGATGTTCTGCTTCAGCAGACCGGCATGGCACCGGGACCGCTTTCCGAGGCACTTTTGCAGCTGGAAATGCGGGGACTTGTCACTGAAATCAGCAGAAACGCATATGCCAGAAAACAGTGAGGTGTAAAGTTACATGGCAAATAATCTTGTAATCGTGGAATCTCCCACGAAGGTGAAGGCCATCAAAAAGTTTCTGGGGAGCAGATATGAAGTAATGGCTTCAGGCGGACATGTTCGTGATCTTCCTAAAAGTCAGATGGGATTTGACCCCGAACATGATTTTGAGCCTAAATATATAACCATCCGCGGAAAGGGAGATGTGCTGGCAGCTCTTCGCAAGGCGGTGAAGAAGGCAGATAAAATTTATCTCGCGACCGACCCGGACCGCGAAGGAGAAGCGATTGCCTGGCATCTTCAGCAGGCTCTGAAGCTCAATGAGCAGAAGGACAAGCAGGTTTATCGCATCACATTTAATGAAATTACGAAAAACGCTGTAAAAGAGGCAATCAGGCATCCGCGCCAGATCAACATGAACATGGTGGATGCCCAGCAGGCACGCCGCATTCTGGACAGGATGGTAGGGTATAAAATCAGCCCCCTGCTATGGGCAAAGATAAAGCGCGGCCTCAGTGCGGGCCGTGTTCAGTCGGCAGCGCTGCGCATTATCGCCGACAGAGAAAAACAGATCAATGATTTTATACCGGAGGAATACTGGACGCTGGAAGCTGTTCTGGGCGTAAAAGGGGAGAAAAAACCTGTTACGGCTTCGTTTTACGGGACAGATAAAAAATTACAGATCAGGTCAAAACAGGAAGCGGACCGGATCATGAGCGAACTTGAGAGCGAAAGGTTTGAAGTGCGCGGTGTAAAAAAATCCGAGCGTGTCAGGAAGGCACCGCTTCCGTTTACCACCAGTACCCTGCAGCAGGAAGCCTCCAGGGTGCTGAATTTTTCAACGCAGAAAACCATGCGCGTAGCGCAGCAGCTTTATGAAGGCATAGAGCTGAAGGGGGAGGGTACCGTCGGTCTCATTACCTATCTGCGTACCGATTCCACACGTATCTCCGATGAGGCAGATGCCGCGGCAAAGGAATATATCCGCAAAACATGGGGAGACAGATATGTCACCGGTACAGCGGCCAGGGTAAAAACCGGTCAGAATATCCAGGACGCGCATGAAGCAATCCGGCCTTCGGACATCACCCGTGAGCCGATGAATATAAAGGATCAGATGTCCCGTGATCAGTTCCGCCTGTATCAGCTGATCTGGCGGCGGTTCGCGGCAAGCCGTATGGAGGGAGCCCGTTATGAAACAACCTCTGTTTCCATCGGAGCGGGAAGGTATGTTTTCAAAGTGTCTGCTTCCCGCATCCTGTTTGAAGGATATCAGGTTGTTTACACGGAAAGCGATGAGAATAAGGAAAGTAATGTACTGTCCGGAAATCTGTCTGAAGACAGTGAACTGACACTGCAGAAATTCAATCCGGAACAGCATTTCACACAGCCGCCGGCCCACTATACAGAAGCGTCGCTGGTAAAAACGCTGGAAGAGCTGGGCATCGGCCGCCCCAGCACGTATGCCCCCACCATCACGACGCTCCTATACCGCCGGTACATCATCAAGGAACAGCGGAATCTGTATCTGACAGAACTCGGGGAAGCCGTCAACAATATGATGAAAGAAGCATTTCCTCAGGTCATCGATGTGAATTTTACAGCAAATCTGGAACAGCTGCTGGATTATGTCGGCGACGGCCGGATGGACTGGAAAGAAATTGTTCGCAACATCTATCCGGATCTGGACAAGGCGGTTGCAGAAGCTGAAAAGAAACTGGAAAAAGTGACGATTGCAGATGAGGTTACGGATGTCAGATGTGATTTGTGCGGCCGAAACATGGTTGTAAAATATGGCCCTCACGGCAAGTTCCTGGCCTGCCCGGGATTCCCGGAATGTAAAAATACAAAGCCTTATCTGGAAAAGGCAGGAGTAAAATGTCCGAAATGCGGGCATGAAATTATTATCCGCCGGACAAAAAAGGGCAGACGTTTTTACGGATGCGAGAATCCGGAATGCGATTTCATGTCATGGCAAAAACCGTCGGAAGTGCGCTGTCCGAAGTGCGGAGGCTGCATGGTAGAGAAAGGGAATAAACTTGTATGTGCCTCCGGGAACTGCGGTTATATATTAAACAGGCAGGACCAGCCGGAAAATTCCGAAAAAAAAGAGCCGGAAGAGAATTATGACTGAAAATCTGCCTCCGGATGGTTGATTTATTTGTAATTGTATGATAAATTCATTACGATGTTTGAAGACCGCAGGTTTCTCCTGCGGTCTTTTAAGGCGGAAAGCCTGCGTGCAGCATTCTGCCGACAGGTTTATATTATTTGTACACCGGAGGATATGTATAATGAGCAGTATTCAGCTGTTAGATAAGACCAGAAAAATCAACCAGCTTCTGCATAACAATAATTCAGGAAAAGTAGTATTTAATGATATTTGTGCGGTCATGACGGATATTTTAGATTCGAATGTTCTGGTTATCAGCAGAAAAGGAAAGGTTCTGGGAATCAGCAATAGCGGGAATGTTGAGGAACTGGACCAGCTGATTGTCAACGAAGTGGGCGGGTTCATCGATTCGCTGCTGAACGAAAGATTTCTGGATATTCTTTCAACAAAGGAAAACGTGAATCTTGAAACACTTGGGTTTGAAGGGAAAAACATTCCAGAGTACGAGGGAATCATTAATCCGATTGAAATTGCAGGAGAGCGTCTGGGAACAGTGTTCATGTACCGGAAAAACCGACAGTATGATATTGAGGATATCATTCTCAGCGAGTACGGGACAACCGTCGTCGGTCTGGAAATGATGCGTTCTGTTAATGAGGAAAATGAGGAGGAAAACCGGAAACGTCAGATTGTGAAATCGGCGATCCACACGCTGTCTTATTCCGAGCTGGAAGCAATTATTCATATTTTTGATGAACTTCACGGCATGGAGGGTGTGCTTGTAGCCAGCAAGATCGCTGATAAAATCGGAATTACACGCTCTGTGATTGTAAATGCCATCCGCAAGTTTGAAAGTGCGGGTGTGATTGAGTCACGTTCCAGCGGCATGAAGGGGACATATATCAAGGTTCTGAATGAGGATGTTTTTGAAGAACTGGAAAAAATAAAAAAAGAGCAAAAGATCAAAACATGAGCTATTTTAAGAAAAACAAAGAAAACGAGAGATAACGGCCAGAATATATAAATATACTCAAATTCAAAGACTTGAATATTTATACTTTCCGTTCTATTATAGCATCGTTGATAGCACTCGATAAATATGAGTGCTAGCAGATGAGAAAGAAATGAAAGCGTCACACAAGGAGGAATAGATTATGAAGTTAGTACCGTTAGGTGACAGAGTCGTATTAAAACAGCATGAAGCAGAGGAGAAAACAGCTTCCGGCATTATTCTTACAAGCAAGGCTCAGGAAAAGCCGCAGGAGGCAGAGGTTATTGCCGTAGGCCCTGGCGGAATGGTTGACGGAAAAGAAGTTAAGATGAATGTCAAGGTTGGACAGACGGTTATTTATTCCAAGTATGCGGGAAACGAAGTCAAGCTGGACGATGTTGAATATACCATTGTAAAGCAGAGCGATATCCTCGCAGTTGTTGAAGATTGATTTCTGACTTTTACATCATAATATAAATTTGAATAATCGGAGGATTAAACATTATGGCTAAGGAAATAAAGACCGGAGAAGAAGCAAGAGTAGCACTGCAGGCCGGTGTTGATAAACTTGCGGACACAGTTCGTGTAACACTTGGACCGAAGGGAAGAAATGTAGTTCTTGACAAACAGTATGGCGCACCGCTGATTACAAATGATGGTGTTACCATTGCCAAGGAAATCGAACTTCCGGATGCTTTTGAAAACATGGGCGCGCAGCTGATCCGCGAGGTTGCGTCCAAGACAAACGATGTTGCCGGTGATGGCACCACAACCGCTACGGTTCTGGCGCAGGCAATGATCCATGAAGGAATGAAGAACCTGGCTGCAGGCGCGAACCCGGTTGTACTTCGCAAGGGTATGCAGAAGGCTACCGATGCCATCGTTAATGAGATTAAAGGCATGAGCGAAAAAGTTGGCAGCAAGACACAGATTGCCAGAGTTGCCGCTGTTTCTTCCGGAAATGAAGAAGTCGGCAATATGATTGCAGATGCCATGGAAAAGGTTTCCCGAGACGGCGTTATCACGATCGAGGAATCCAAGACGATGCAGACCGAGCTTGACCTGGTGGAAGGTATGCAGTTTGACCGCGGCTATATTTCATCCTACATGGTAACGGATACCGATAAGATGGAAGCAGCTCTGGATGAGCCGTATATCCTGATCACCGATAAGAAAATCAGCAATATCCAGGATATCCTTCCGCTGCTGGAGCAGATCGTACAGAACGGCGGCAAGCTTCTGATCATCGCCGAAGATATCGAAGGAGAGGCACTGACCACGCTGATTGTTAATAAGCTGCGCGGTACTTTCCAGGTTGTCGGCGTTAAGGCACCGGGGTATGGCGACAGAAGAAAAGATATGCTGCAGGATATTGCAATTCTGACAGGCGGTCAGGTAATTTCCAGCGATCTCGGCATTGAACTGAAGGATGCTACGATGGATATGCTGGGACGTGCCAAATCCGTAAAGGTCACCAAGGAGAACACCATCATTGTTGACGGCGAAGGCGACAAGGATGCCATTAAAGCCCGTGTTAACCAGATCAAGAATCAGATCGAGGAGACCAAGTCCAGCTTCGATAAGGAAAAATTGCAGGAAAGACTTGCAAAACTGGCCGGCGGCGTAGCTGTTATCCGTGTCGGAGCAGCAACGGAAACCGAGATGAAGGATGCAAAGCTCCGTATGGAGGATGCTCTGAACGCAACACGCGCAGCTGTTGAGGAAGGCATCATCGAAGGCGGCGGCAGCGCATATATTCATGCTGCAAAGAAGGTAGCGGACGAGCTCGGAAACCTTGAGGGTGATGAAAAGACAGGCGCTCAGATCGTTCTGAAGGCTATGGAAGCACCGCTGTACAGAATCGCTGAGAATGCAGGACTGGAAGGCCCGGTTATCGTCAACAGAGTAAAAGAAGCTGAAGACGGCACCGGATTTGATGCATATAATGAGAAATATGTAAACATGGTTGAAACCGGCATTATCGATCCGGTTAAGGTAACAAGATCCGCTCTGCAGAACGCTACTTCTGTAGCAGCTATCCTGCTTACAACCGAATCCGTAGTCGGAACCATCAAGGAACCGGCACCGGCAGCACCGGCACAGCAGCCCGGAATGGACTATTGATCGCGTAAACTACGAGCGGCCGTTCCATAAAACGCAGGGTACCGCGGGTAAAACCCGCGGGGGACCCTGCGTTTTTTATGGAACGAAGCGCGACAGCGCGTCACGAGCGAACAGAAAGTTCGCGAGTGAGGCCGCCCGTAGAAAATAGGCGCGGGCAGCAAAGGCAGGGTACCGCGGGCAAAACCCGCGGGGACCCTGCGTTTTTTATGGAACGAAGCGCGGATAAAGGGGCAATCGTACATTTACGATTGCCCCTTTTTGTGTTAAACTTATTTTCAGAATTCATCTGAAAGAAGGATAATAGTATGGGTGACTGCTACAAGGAAATTCTGATTTCACGTGATCCGAGAGGTTCTGATACCGTAAAGAAAATTCTCCTGGTTCTCGCGGATATACTGCTGGCATGCATGGGAATTTTTCTGGTTCCGTTTATGCTCGTCGGTTTCCTGATTATGATTTTTGTGACCGTCTATCTTTTCCAGAATATGAAGGTTGAGTATGAGTACATTTATGTAAACGGCGATTTTGAAATTGCCAGGATCATGAATAAGGAGCGACGCAAAAAAAGTGAGGATCTGTCTCTAAATCAGATGATTATTGCGGCCAGAACCGGTTCGGATGAGCTGAAGGGGCCCCTTCACGATGCCAGGGTGGTGGATTACACATCAGGATCCGGCAGGGGCCCGGGATGGACTCTTATTTATAATAACGGCGATTCCGGTAAGAAGGCAATTATGCTGGAAATGGATGACAGAGAAATTATGGATGATCTCTGGCACAGAGCGCCGGGGAAGGTAATCAGGGACAGGCGGTACAAACCGGATTGAGTATTGAAAAAAACGCCTGGGAAGGAATTTGGATTGACATCAGAATACTCGTTTGGTAATCTGGAACACAATAAAAAGAAGTATCTTTCAAACAACATATCTTACTGATCCTGGAAAATCTGGAGGAAATGTCCAAATGGGAAAAATCATCGGTGAAGGCATTACTTTTGATGACGTTCTTCTTGTACCTGCCTACTCGGAAGTTATTCCGAATGATGTCGATGTCAGTACGATGCTGACAAAACAGATTAAGCTGAATATACCGCTGATGAGTGCCGGTATGGATACCGTGACAGAGCACCGGATGGCGATTGCCATGGCCCGTCAGGGCGGCATAGGCATCATCCATAAGAACATGTCAATTGAAGCACAGGCGGATGAAGTTGATAAGGTTAAGAGATCTGAAAACGGTGTCATCACGGATCCGTTTTATCTGGGACCGGACAATACCCTGGGGGAAGCAGATGCTTTGATGAGCAAGTACCGGATTTCCGGCGTTCCCATAACAGAAAACAATGGGAAACTGGTCGGTATCATTACCAACCGTGATCTTTTGTTCCAGGACGATTTCAGCCGTCCGATCCGTGAATGTATGACCAGTGAGCATCTGGTTACCGCTCCGGAGGGAACAACGCTGGAAGAGGCGAAAAGAATTCTGAGCAAGGCCAAGGTAGAAAAGCTTCCGATCGTTGATGAACACTTCCGCCTGAAGGGACTTGTAACAATTAAAGATATTGAAAAAGCCATCAAGTATCCGAATGGTGCCCATGATGATCAGGGCCGTCTGCTCTGCGGAGCTGCTCTTGGTATTACGGCGAACGTGCTGGATAGAGCAGAAGCGCTGCAGGCTGCGCACGTAGATGTTGTTGTGCTTGATTCTGCACACGGTCATTCAAAGAATGTAATCAATTGCGTGAAAATGCTTCGGGATGCCTTCCCGGCTCTTCAGATCATTGCCGGAAACGTAGCCACGGGCGAGGCGGCAAAAGCTCTTATAGAAGCCGGTGTTGATGCCGTTAAGGTCGGGATCGGCCCCGGTTCCATCTGTACGACCCGCGTCGTAGCCGGTATCGGTGTTCCGCAGATTACAGCGGTCATGAACTGCTATGAGGCGGCAAAGGAATACGGTGTTCCGATCATTGCCGACGGAGGTATCAAGTTCTCCGGCGATATCACCAAAGCGATTGCAGCAGGAGCAAATACCTGCATGATGGGAAGTTTGTTCGCCGGCTGCGACGAGGCACCGGGAGAATTTGAACTTTATCAGGGACGCAAGTACAAGGTGTATCGTGGTATGGGCTCTCTGGCAGCCATGGAAAACGGCAGCAGGGACCGGTATTTCCAGACAAATGCCAGAAAACTGGTTCCGGAAGGCGTGGAAGGCCGCGTCGCTTATAAAGGGCTGGTGGAAGATACCGTATTCCAGCTGATCGGCGGCCTCCGGTCCGGCATGGGCTACTGCGGAACCAGGACCATTGAAGAATTGAAAGAGAGAGGCCGTTTTGTGAAAATCACAGCGGCGGCGCTTCGTGAATCTCATCCGCATGACATTCATATTACGAAAGAAGCACCGAACTACAGTGTTGATGCCTGAAACCGGGCGGCAAAACTCAGATAAAAGCCGAAACTCCCGCCTTCTGCCTGCAGAAAGCGGGAGAAAATATGTTGCAAGGAGAAAAAAATTACAATGGCAGGAGGCTCACGTAAACACCGGAAAAAATCAAATCATGCCATATTCTGGATTGTATTTCTGGAAGTGCTCATTGTTTTACTGGGACTGATTCTTGTGTTTCTGAATAATAATGACGGCCGGAACCAGGAACAGACACTTCTGGAGGAACCTTCCACAATCGCATATGAAGACGAAACGGAGGACCGTACACCCTTTACGCCGGTAAATAAACCAGAGATATCGGAGCAGCTTCTGACCATTAATGACTGGTCGCGGCCCGGAAAAAAGATAAAGAGCCTTGATTATATTGTTATTCACTACCTTGGGAATCCGGGGACGACAGCCCAGCAGAACCATGACTATTTTGAAAGCCTGAAGGATCTGCAGGATACTTCGATGAGTGCCAACTATGTGGTTGGACTTGAAGGTGAAATCATTCACTGTGTTCCGGATGACGAGGTTGCCTATGCGTCCAACCAGGCGAACCGCTATTCCATCTCCATCGAAAACTGTCATCCGGACGAGACAGGCAGGTTTACGGATGAAACATATAAATCCCTGGTGAAGCTGACGGCTTACCTTTCCGATCTTTATCAGATTGATGAGGATCATATTATCCGTCATTATGATGTGACGGGTAAGGATTGTCCAAAGTATTTCGTGGAACATGAGGACGCCTGGGCCAGGTTTAAGGATGATGTTATGGCCGTCCGGAAGAAAGCGTGGGAGAAGTACAACAAGGAGCAGGAGCAAAACACGGAGGCAGATGAACTTACCTTGTTCATGGAACAAATGAGCGAGTCAGAGAAACAATGAACAGAATAACCGGAGCGCACTGCGCTTCCGGTTATTCCACGGTCAGCTGCAGGGCAATGGACACGACAAAAAAACGAATATTTTTTAAAATAGTTATTGACAGAATGAAAAGCGGAGAGTATAGTATAACTTGTTCGCGGGACACGAAAGAAAAACAAAGCTCCTGTGAATGCGAAAAATGAATATGCGCGAGTGGCTCAGAGGTGGAGTGTCGCCTTGCCAAGGCGAAGGTCGCGGGTCCGAATCCCGTCTCGCGCTCTTTATCAGAACTCAGGATCAGCTTAAGGCTTGGTCCTGAGTTTTTTTAGTTCACGTTACTAAAATGCCCCCGAATCAGAAATTCGGGGGCATCCGGACAAAACCGGATCATAATACATTCCGTCACTCGTCGTAGCCATCAAACAGGCGGAGAGTGAAAGCGATATTTCGGATGAATTCACCATCCTTCAGTTCTATATCTTCTTTGTCGGAAACCGGAGGAAGTCCGGAAAATTCCTCGTCTTCCAGTTCGACATTCACCCACTCCAGTGCTGCATGGATCGCTGCGTTGGTTGCCTCGTCGAGGGTTTCGCCGTGGACAGTGCACTGATCGAGATCAGGAAAATATCCGTCGTAGGTTCCGCTGCTGTTTTTATGAAAAACCGCCGGATAAATAAGCTGCATATACTCACCTCATTCCCATTCTATTATTTACACAGATCATAAATGGAATAAATCAGTCTCTCCGTATCTTCCCATCCGAGACACGGATCTGTGATGGACTTTCCGTAAATGTGTACCCCTTCTCCGATTTTCTGATTTCCTTCTACGATATAACTCTCAATCATCAGTCCCTTGACCATTTTTTTGATGTCCGGATTATAATTGCGGCTGTGCATGACTTCATGGGCAATCCGGATCTGTTCCCTGTACTGCTTATTGGAGTTGGAATGATTGCAGTCGATGACGACAGCCGGATTTTTCAGATCACGCTTTCCATACAGCTCGTACAGGAGCATGAGATCCTCGTAGTGATAATTGGGCTGGCAGTTTCCATGCTTATTGACACCGCCCCGAAGAATAACATGAGCCAGGTCGTTGCCGTCCGTCGTTACGTCCCAGCCGCGGTAAAGAAAATTCTGAGGAGCCTGTGCTGCCTGGATGGAATTAAACATGACAGACAGATCTCCGCTTGTCGGGTTCTTCATACCGACCGGCACATCCATACCGCTGGCAACCAGACGGTGCTGCTGATTTTCTACAGAGCGGGCACCGATCGCCACGTAGGAGAGGACGTCATCCAGATAACGGAAGTTTTCCGGATAAAGCATCTCATCCGCGCAGACAAAGCCGGTCTCTTCCACAACCCTTGTATGAAGCTGACGGATCGCAATGATTCCGGCCAGCAGATCGGGCTTTTTCTCCGGGTCGGGCTGATGAAGCATTCCCTTGTAACCGATACCGGTGGTGCGCGGCTTATTGGTATAAACCCGCGGGATGATCAGAATCCGGTCGCCGATTCTCTCCTGGACCGGAATAAGACGATGAATATAATCAAGCACTGATTCCTGATTATCTGCCGAGCATGGCCCTACGATGAGTATGAAACGATCGTCCTTTCCCGTGAAGATGTTCCGGATAGCAGCATCCCGTTCTTTTTTGATCGTCCGAACATTGTCAGGAAGGGGATATTTCACCTTAAGTTCTGCCGGAATTGGCAGTTTTTTATTGAAATGAGCTGACATAGTTATCTGCGAGTCTGCCTGCTCCTGGCGGGCGGAAACGCTCCTCCTTCAAATTAAACTTCAACTTTTTTCCGTTTTATTATAGGCGAATAATGAACTTTAGTCGAGAAAAAGTTGGCATTCTTGCCAAAGCGGACGTATCATGCTAAAATCAAATCCGCATATTGTGTATGCGGGCGTCCGCATTGGAAGGATACAGGACGTCTGCCGGCAGGATCAAAGATACAGGCGGAGGAAGGCGGTGTACAAAATGGCTGAAAAACCTTTTTTTCCAATCTATCTGGACGTTTCCCAGAAAAAACTGGTTCTGATCGGCCCGATGCCGCGGACCGGACGAGCCGCGCAGCAGATCGCAGGGTACTGTGAGGAAGTCATTGTCATCGTTCCTCCAAAGGAAAAGGACGGAAGAACGGATGCATCTGCCGCAGCGCCGCTGCCTTCAAATGTAAAGTTTTTCTGCAAACAATATGACCGGGATGATCTTTACAGCGCGGATATGGTCTTCTGTTTTTCCGAAGATGAGGAAATAAACCGGGATGTTTACGCTGCCTGTAAATGTCTGGGAATCGCCGTTTATATTGATTCAAATAAATATAAACGGGATTTTTATTTACAGCCGAAGGGCGTTCAGACAGACGGGCGGACGGAGAATAAGAACGCTGCCGCCTTCGAGCAGCAGGCGGGTTCAGCCGCAAATACGGACAAGAAGAATACTCCGGCAGGAGAAAATCAGGTCCGGAGGGAAAACGGACAGCGTACGGCAGCCTTGCTGAACGTGAGGATGTATACAGACGGCTCGGCGCGCGGGAATCCGGATGGCCCGGGAGGCTACGGAACAATTCTTGAGTTTACGGATTCGGACGGGAACCTGCATAGGCGCGAGTACAGCCGGGGATACAGAAAAACAACGAACAACCGGATGGAGCTGATGGCTGCGATCGCCGGTTTTCGTCAGCTTAAAGTTCCCTGCAATGTAGAAGTATATTCGGATTCCAAATATCTTATTGATGCGTTTAACCGGCACTGGATCGATAACTGGAAAAAGAATAACTGGCAGCATACGGTGAACGGGAGGAAGGAACCGGTTCGGAACCAGGATCTGTGGAATCAGCTCCTGGAGGCGCTGAATGGACACACGGTTTCCTTCCGCTGGGTGAAAGGACACAACGGCCATCCGCAGAATGAGCGATGCGATGAACTGGCGGTTTCAGCCGCCTGCTCGGAGGAGCTCAGGGATGAGGATACGGCGGTCTGAGGATGCCGGAGCATAATGAAACAAAGTGGAGGAGAATACAGAATGGGATGCTACGAAGAACTGAAAGAACGCGGCCTGCTCGCCCAGGTCACGGATGAAGATAAGATCAGAGACCTTGTAAATAACGGAAAGGCAACTTTTTATATCGGATTTGACCCGACGGCGGACAGTCTCCACGTAGGTCATTTTATGGCGCTGTGCCTGATGAAGAGAATGCAGATGGCCGGCAATAAACCGATCGCCCTTCTGGGCGGCGGTACGGGCATGGTAGGCGATCCGTCCGGAAAAACGGATATGCGCCCGATGCTGACGGAAGAATTTATCAATCACAACATAGCCTGCTTCCGCAGACAGATGAGCCGCTTTATTGATTTTTCGGATGGAAAAGCATTGATGGTCAACAATGCGGACTGGCTTCTGAACCTGAATTACATTCAGTTCCTGCGGGAGGTGGGGCCTTATTTTTCTGTAAATAATATGCTGCGCGCGGAGTGTTACAAGCAGCGGTGGGAGAGAGGACTTTCCTTCTTCGAGTTTAACTACATGATCATGCAGGCGTATGACTTTTATATGCTGTACACAAAGTACGGCTGCCAGATGGAGTTCGGCGGAGATGACCAGTGGAGCAATATGCTGGCCGGAACGGAGCTGATTCGCAAAAAACTGAATAAAGACGCCTATGCTATGACCATCAATCTGCTTCTGAATTCTCAGGGGCAGAAGATGGGAAAAACAGTCGGCGGAGCGGTATGGCTGGATCCGGACAAGACAAGTCCGTTCGATTTTTATCAGTACTGGCGCAACATCGACGATGCGGATGTGATGAAATGCCTGAAGATGCTGACGTTCCTGCCCATCGGACAAATCCATGAGATGGAAGCATGGCAGGGGACCAGCCGCATCAATGAAGCAAAGGAAATCCTTGCTCATGAGCTTACCGGGATGGTGCACGGCAGAGATGAGGCTGACAAGGCGCAGACAGGCGCACGTCAGATTTTCGGCGGCGGGGCGGCTGAAAGCGAACAGATGCCGACCGCGGAAGTGACCGAAGATGACCTGAAGGATGGGAAACTGGATCTGATCGGGGCCATGGTTAAAGCGGAACTGGCGCCGACCCGAAGCGAGGCAAGAAGAAACATCCAGCAGGGCGGTGTGACGGTCGACGGTGAAAAGGTTACGGATATCTCCGTTTCTTACGATAAGGAAGCTTTGAAAAAGGGCATTGTCATCCGCAAGGGCAAAAAGAAATACAAAAAAGTTTGCCTGAAATAAGTACATGTGATAGTATAAATAATTGGATTCACCATCCAGAGATATCTGCGCCCGCACGTTACGCGCGGGCGTTTTGAACGGAGGAAAAGACGTTGAAAAAATACAGTGTCAACGAGCTGAGGGAGATGTATCTTTCCTTCTTCGAATCGAAAGGCCATCTTCGCATGAAGAGTTTTTCACTTGTGCCGCATAACGACAACAGCCTTCTGCTGATAAATGCAGGAATGGCTCCGCTGAAACCATATTTCACCGGCGCAGAAATACCGCCGCGCCGCCGTGTGACTACCTGCCAGAAATGCATCCGCACCGGCGATCTTGAGAATGTAGGAAAGACAGCGCGCCATGGCACCTTCTTTGAAATGCTGGGCAACTTTTCGTTCGGCGATTATTTCAAACACGAGGCCATCAACTGGTCCTGGGAGTTTTTAACCAAAGTGGTAGGCCTGGATCCGGACAGGCTGTATCCGTCGGTTTATCTTGATGACGACGAAGCCTTTGATATCTGGAATAAGGAGGTCGGGATTCCGGCAGAGCGCATCTTCCGCTTTGGCAAGGAAGATAACTTCTGGGAGCACGGCGCCGGCCCCTGCGGTCCCTGCTCCGAAATTTACTACGACCGCGGTGAAAAGTACGGCTGCGGAAAGCCGACCTGCACCGTGGGCTGCGATTGCGACCGCTACATGGAAGTATGGAACAACGTCTTCACTCAGTTTGAAAATGACGGGAACGGAAATTATACAACACTGAAGCAGAAAAATATTGATACCGGAATGGGTCTGGAGCGGCTGGCTGTAATCGTCCAGGATGTGGACAGCATCTTTGACATCGATACACTGGTTTCGCTGCGCGATGAAGTCTGCCGTATGGCGCATGAGGAATATCACAGGGATGAGCAGAAGGATATTTCCATCCGCATTATTGTAGACCATATCCGCAGTGCAACCTTTATGATTTCCGACGGCATCATGCCCAGCAATGAGGGCCGGGGCTACGTGCTCCGCCGTCTGATCCGCCGTGCCGCCCGCCACGGACGCATGCTGGGAATTGAGAAAGGCTTCCTGGCAGAGCTGTCCGGGACTGTCGCAGACGATTCAAAGGATGCCTATCCGGAACTGGAAGAGCGCCGCGAATTTATTTACAACGTTCTGAAACAGGAGGAAGATAAATTCGACCGCACCATCGATCAGGGTATGAACATCCTGAGCGATATGGAAGACAAGATGGAAAAACAGGGCACCACGGTGCTTTCCGGTGAAGACGCCTTTACCTTGTATGACACCTATGGTTTTCCGCTGGATCTGACCGAAGAAATTCTGTGCGAGAATGGCTGCTGCGCCGATGAAGAGGGCTTTGAAGAGTGCATGAAGAGGCAGCGCGATGCCGCCCGCAGAGCACGATCCAGGACAAACTATATGGGGGCAGATGCTACCGTTTATGATCAGATTCCGATCCAGATAACAACGGAATTTGACGGATATAATACGCTGAAGGAAGAGGCAAAGATTACGGTTATGACAACCGGAACCGAGCTGACGGAAGCACTGACCGATGGCCAGCAGGGAACCATTGTGACAGACCGTACTTCATTTTACGGAACCATGGGCGGACAGGTTGGAGATCGCGGGATCATTGAATGCCAGGACGGCAGGTTTCAGGTAGAAGAAACTATTCATCTTCGCGGCGGACGTATCGGCCACGTGGGCAGCATGGTATCCGGAATGCTTCGCGTCGGTGATACGGTTACGATGCAGGTGAATGAAAGAGACAGACGGGACACTGAGAAGAACCATAGTGCAACCCATCTGCTTCAGAAGGCGCTGAAGGTGGTGCTGGGCAGCCACGTGGAACAGAAGGGCTCCTATGTGGACAAGGACCGGCTTCGTTTCGATTTTGCTCATTTCCAGGCGATGACTCCGGACGAGCTCAAAAAGGCGGAAGCCATCGTTAATGAGCAGATTGATGCGGCACTGCCGGTGCGAACCGATATTATGTCCCTGGAAGATGCCAGGAAGACAGGCGCCATGGCTTTGTTTGATGAGAAGTATGGTGAAAAAGTCCGTGTTGTATCCATGGGGGATTTCTCCAGGGAGCTGTGCGGAGGAACTCATGTAAAGAATACTTCCGATATCAAGAACTTTAAGATTCTGAGTGAGTCCGGCGTTGCTGCCGGCGTCCGCAGAATTGAGGCTCTGACCGGCAATGCTGTCCTTTCCTATTATGCAGATATAGAGGACAAGCTGAACAAGGCGGCCGCCGAACTGAAAACAACCCCGGCGCTGGTGGATGAAAAGATCAGGGCTCTTCAGGCGGAACTGAAAAAGGCTAACAGTGAAGCTGAGTCTCTCCGGAGCCAGATGGCGCAGGAGACACTTGGCAATGTCTCGGATCAGACAAAGGAAGTAAAGGGAGTTAAGTTCATTGCCTCCAGACTGGAAGGCGTAGACATGAACGGACTGCGTGACCTTGGCGATCAGCTGAAGGAGAAGCTGGGAGAAGGCGTTGTTGTGCTCGCTTCTGTAAACGAAGGAAAGGTTAGCCTGATGGCAACCTGCACCGACGGTGCCGTTACGAAGGGGGCTCATGCAGGCAATATCATCAGGGGTATTGCAAAGCTTGTCGGCGGCGGAGGAGGCGGAAGACCGAATATGGCGCAGGCCGGCGGGAAAAATCCCGAGGGAATCGACGCTGCTCTCAAAGAAGCGGAAGCGGTTCTGGAGAGCCAGATTAAATAAGACATTTTTGACACAGGTACATCAAGTTTTTGTTGACTCTGTGATAAAAATATGTAATAATACCAGCTAGTGCAGGTTATACCCAAACAGTTGTATTATGCACAATTTACAGCTGGAGGGAGGGTGAAGTGAGATATGGCAAATGTGATTGTTAAAGAAGGCGAGTCCCTGGACAGCGCACTGCGTCGTTTCAAAAGAAGCTGCGCAAAGGCCGGCATCCAGCAGGAAATCCGCAAAAGAGAACATTATGAAAAGCCGAGTGTAAGACGCAAAAAAAAGTCCGAAGCGGCGCGCAAACGTAAATACAATTAATTTGCAAATTCCCCGGTCATGATTCATGGCCGGGGTTTTCATTTAAAACGAGTATGAGTAAATTCCAGACAGTACATTATACGATCGATGTGCCGCCGGCATTTTGGAGTGAAGGCAGCCGCGGAAATGAAGGCGTACGCATTGTCTTTCTTACGGATCTTCATAACAGGACGTACGGAGTGAACAATGAGCAGCTGATCGCAGCCATTGACAGGGAGGATCCGGATCTGGTCCTTTCGGCCGGTGATCTCATCACAGCCAAGGGCGGCCGCTGTCATGTGAGGGAAGGTCTTCGCCTGGTCAGAAATCTGGCGGGACGCTATCCGTTTTATTATGTGGATGGCAATCATGAGCAGCGGATGGATATCTTCCGTGACACCTATGGCGGTACCTATGACAGGATGGAAAAGTGCATGCGCTCCTGCGGGGCGCGTCCGGTAAAGGGCTGCCATGAACAGCCGGAAGCACTTCCGGTCCGCCTGGATATATGCGGCTTCGCGCCCGGGTATGCTTCCTACCGCCGTATGCATCGCGCAAAGGTGGAAGAAAAGGACCTTCGGGAGGCACTTCGCGAAAAAAAGAAGGATCAGTATACCATCCTGCTGGCGCATCACCCGGACTTTTTCGAAGCGTATGCCGCCTGGGGAGCTGACCTTATTCTGGCCGGCCATCTTCACGGCGGAATTGTCCGTATTCCCTGTCTGGGGGGAGTGTGCGGAGCGACGCTGCGCCCGTTCCCGGGGTATGATCTGGGAATGTATGAGAAGGGAACATCCAGGATGATCGTTTCCGCGGGTCTTGGTTCTCATACCATCCCCCTCAGAATAAACAATCCGGCGCAGCTTATCGTAATTGATCTGAAATGTAAGGGACGCTGAACACAGGAACAAAGATAAAGGGCATCCATGGAAGGAAACACTGAATTATCAATAAAACTGAATGCGTATGAAGGCCCGCTGGACCTTCTGCTTGCCTTGATTGAAAAGAACAAAGTAAGCATATACGATATCCCGATCGCCTCCATCACGGACCAGTACATGGAATACATAAACTCGATGCAGGAGGAAGATCTTGATGCTATGAGCGATTTCCTCGTCATGGCAGCTACACTTCTTGAGATAAAATCCAGAATGCTGCTTCCTGCGGAAAAGGATGAGAATGACGAGGAAATCGATCCGCGGAGCGAACTGGTACAGCAGCTGCTGGAGTACAAATTGGCGAAGGAAGAGTCGGCGCACCTGAAAAAGATGGAAGCGGATGCGGAAGGCACGGTGTTTCGGGGGGAAGATATGCCGGGGGAAGTGCTGTCCTATCGCCCGCCGGTCGATCCGGACAAGGTTCTGGATAAGGTAACCCTCGCTGCACTGAGGGCGGTGTTTGCGGATGTCATGAAGCGCCAGTCCGAACGTGTGGATCCGATCCGCAGCGGGTTCGGCGAAATAAAAAAACAGAAGGTGGATACACGCGCCGTGATGCGGCATGTGGCCGGTTCCATACGCAGCCGGCAAAAATGCACTTTCCGGGCGCTGCTGGAGGAAAGTCCGGGACGGACGGTCATGGTTGTTACGTTCATGACGGTGCTGGAACTCATAAAAATGGGGAAAATTAATGTCCGCCAGGATTCACCGTTCGGCGAAATATATATCGAATCCCGGGAGGATGCAGGGAAAAAACCGGGGGAAGCACCGGAAAGTGCAAAAGGAACGGACGAGGAAAGCGGTGAGATGGAAGAGGAGTTTGCCGCAGATTTTTCCTGATTCCTGTTGTTACAATGCTGTATCCGGGGATCCGGGCCGTTGATTATTATGTAGAAGCAGAGGATGCCTGATGTCGAACAGGCGGCACGTTGCATAGGAGTAACTGAATTTGACAGAAGACGAGAAAAAAGCAGCTGCGGAGGCAATTTTATTTGCTTCCGGGAGATCAGTAAAGACAGAATCGATAGCGAAGGCACTGGAAATTTCCGCTTCGGAGACAGAAAAAATTCTGACCGCCATGGCGGAAGGCTATGAACAGGCGGATCGCGGAATCCGTCTGCTGCGGCTGGAAAGCAGCTGGCAGCTGTGTACGAAAAAAGAATACTACCCGGCACTGATCAGGATAGTGAAGGAACCCGAGAAGGCAAACCTTACGGATGTACTGATGGAAACGCTGGCCATTATTGCCTACCGCCAGCCGGTAACGAAACTTCAGATAGAGAAGATCCGCGGGGTAAAGAGCGACCATGCGGTTAACAAGCTTATTGAATATAATCTTGTCCGGGAGCTTGGCCGTATGGATGCTCCCGGACGTCCGATCCTTTTCGGGACGACGGAGGAATTCCTGAGGCATTTTGAGCTTTCCTCCCTGGAGCAGCTGCCTCAGGTCGGAGAGGAAGAAAAAAAGGCGATGCAGCAGCAGGCACAGGACGAAGCCGGGCGTGAAGCACAGGAACAGGCTGCAGAGCAGACCCGGGAAAAAGCAGAAAACAATCCGGAAAAACACACTGAAAACAGTACGGCAGGAGAAATTCAGAATTGACCATTTAATGAAATTTTCTTGCCTTTTTTGTTTATTTGAGATACTATTAAACAGGTGCAATTTGTAAAAATTAATCATTTTTATGGAGGACTGAATAAATGAGTAATGCATCAACCTTAGCAGGCAAAAGAATTAATTCTTTGCTTGATGAGAACAGTTTTGTCGAAATCGGTGCACAGATTACTGCAAGAAATACCGATTTTGGCTTAGCTAAAACTGAGACTCCTTCAGATGGCGTTATCACGGGATACGGCACAATCAACGATTCCCTGGTATACGTTTACAGTCAGGATGCCTCCGTTCTTGGAGGAACGATCGGTGAAATGCACGCAAGAAAAATCACGGCTCTGTATGACATGGCCATGAAGATGGGAGCACCGGTGATCGGACTAATCGACTGTGCCGGCCTTCGCCTCCAGGAAGCAACAGATGCTCTGAATTCTTTCGGAGAAATCCATAAAAAGCAGTCCATGGCTTCCGGTGTTATCCCGCAGATCACGGCCGTACTTGGAAACTGCGGCGGCGGGCTTGCCCTGTTCCCGGGACTTACCGACTTCACATTCATGGCTGGGGAAAATGCCAGACTGTTTGTAAATACCCCGAACGCCCTGTCGGGAAATCATACGGATAAAGTAGATACAGCTTCTGCCAAATTCCAGAGTGAAAAGGCAGGCCTGGTTGACTTTACAGGTACCGAGAATGAAATCTTTGCCAATATCCGCAGACTTGTAAGTCTTCTTCCGGCCAACAATGAGGATGACGTACCGGAAGCGGAGTGCGCGGATGATCTGAACCGTGTATGCGCGGATCTTGCCAATGCGGCCGGCGATACATCTATTCTTCTTTCCCAGATCGCGGATGAAGGTGATTTCTTTGAACTGAAACCGGATTACGCTAAGGAAATGGTTACCGGCTTCCTTCGCCTGAATGGTGTTACCGTCGGCGCCGTTGCCAACCGTACGGACGTATACGATGCGGATGGAAATAAGGCGGAAAGCTTTGACAATGCGCTTACCGCGGAGGGCTGCGAAAAAGCCCAGGAATTCGTTGATTTCTGTGATGCTTTCGGCATTCCGGTACTGACGCTGACCAATGCAGCCGGCTTTAAGGCAGACCTTGAATCTGAAAGCAGAATTGCACGTGCTGCGGCGAAGCTGATCTATGCATTTGTGAATGCAAACGTTCCGAAGGTAAACGTTATTATCGGAAGTGCCTTCGGCAGCGCTTATAATGTTATGAACAGCAAGGCAGCAGGCGCTGATGTTACATTCGCGTGGACGGGCGCTTCCATTGGAATGATGGATGCAGACCTGGCTGCAAAGATTATGTATGCCGGCCAGGACAGCAGCGTGATCAGCGAGAAAGCAGCTGAGTATGCGTCTCTTCAGTCCAGCGTCGAGTCTGCAGCGAAGAGGGGCTATGTAGATACGATTATTGAGCCGGAAGACACCAGAAAATACGTGATCGGTGCTTTCGAGATGCTTTATACAAAGAGAGAAGATCGCCCGGTTAAGAAACATGGAACAGTCTAAGCGAGGTGAAAAGCAGATGAAAAACAGAATTAAAGCTATTCTTCTTGCGTGCTCGCTTTCGGCAGGCATGTTTGCTGTTCCTTCTTACGCCGCAGATTCCGCAAAACCGGAGACGGCCACCGAGGCGGAACTGTCGGAAGAGGCGGAGGCTGCTCAGGACATTGAAGCAGCAACGGAAGAAGCTGCAGCAACAGGTGAAACGGAAGCAGCAGCCAGCCTGGAAGATCAGCTGGCAACAGTACTGGATCAGACTCTTTCCGAACTGTCCGCCATGACGGATGACGAGCTGAATTATTACATTGATAACGGCAATGACAGCACCAAAAAGATGATGGCCAGCTGGAGAGATGTAAAGGAAGAACTTGGAGTCTATCAGGGAATTGAGAGCAAGAGCTTTTCAACGGAAGGCAATACGTATACCATTCATGCCAAAGTTAATTATGATCAGCTTTCTGATAATACGGATGCCTATGTTGACTTTGTCTATGATGTGAAGAATCAGACGATGGATCTTTCCTGGAATGTGGATTACCCGATGAGTTACCTGATGGCACAGGCAGGAATGAACACCCTGATGGGTCTGGGCATCGTATTTCTTGTTCTTCTTTTCCTTGCATTCGTCATCAGCCGCTTTAAGCTGATCGGCGGCAGGAAAGATAAGAAGAAGACGGAGGCGGAAGCTGTTGAAGCGGCAGCCGCACCGGAAACCGCCGCTGAAGAAGAGGAAGATCTTACCAATGACGAGGAGCTTGTCGCTGTGATCACGGCTGCTGTGGCAGCCTCCGAGGGCACGAGCACGAATGGTTTTGTAGTACGTTCTATCAAAAAAGCAAACAGAAAGAACTGGCAGAATGCCTGAGTAGGAGGAATTCATAATGAAGAGCTATACGATCACCGTTAATGGAAATGTATATGATGTAACCGTTGAAGAAACAGGCGCTGAAAACGCAGCACCGGCAGCTGCACCGAAGGCAGCTCCCAAGGCGGCACCGAAGGCGGCGGCAGCTCCGGCTAAAAAGGCAGCTTCCGCAGGAGCCGGCTCCATTCAGGTAAAGGCATCTGTACCGGGCAAGGTATACGAGGTGAATGCAAAGGTCGGCCAGAAGGTTAAAGCCGGCGATGCGATCGTCACTCTGGAAGCCATGAAGATGGAAATCCCGGTTGTTGCTCCGCAGGATGGAACCGTTGCTTCCATCGACGTAGCAGCGGGAGATGCGGTGGAAAACGGATCTGTACTTGCAACCATGAACTAATTCAGATTTAACAGTGCAATTGATGGCAGTTTAAATATTTCTGGAGGTAATTAAATGTCATACATTGGAAATACATTGTTGAATCTGTGGCATCAGACAGGTTTCTACACTCTGAAACCGGGCAACTATGTAATGATCATTGTTGCGCTGGTGTTCCTGTATTTGGCAATTGCTCATGACTTTGAACCGCTTCTGCTGGTTCCGATCGCATTCGGCATGCTTCTCGTAAATATCTATCCGGACTGCATGTCGGCTCCGTACACGGATGTAATGGGAATCGAACATGCCGGCGGTCTGTTCTACTATTTCTATCAGCTGGATGAGTGGAGTATTCTTCCGTCCCTTATCTTCATGGGTGTCGGCGCAATGACGGACTTCGGACCGCTGATTGCAAACCCCATCAGCTTCATCCTGGGAGCTGCCGCTCAGCTGGGTATTTATGTAGCTTATTTTCTGGCGATCCTCATGGGATTCAACGGGAAGGCAGCTGCCGCCATCTCCATTATCGGAGGTGCCGACGGACCTACTTCTATTTTCCTGGCCGGCAAACTCGGGCAGACGGATCTGATGGGACCGATCGCTGTCGCCGCTTACTCCTACATGTCTCTGGTTCCGATTATTCAGCCGCCGATCATGAAAATGTTCACATCGGAAGAACAGCGGAAGATCAAGATGGAACAGCTCCGTCCGGTTTCCAAACTGGAAAAGATTCTGTTCCCGATTATCATCACCATTGTTGTCTGCATGATTCTGCCGACAACCGCACCGCTGGTTGGTATGCTGATGCTTGGCAACCTGTTCCGTGAATGCGGCGTTGTAAAACAGCTGACCGAAACGGCATCCAACGCTTTGATGTATATCGTAGTTATACTTCTGGGAACTTCTGTAGGAGCTTCCACAAGCGCAGAAGCCTTCCTGAATGTCAGCACCCTGAAAATCGTTGTTCTGGGTCTGATGGCTTTCGCCTTTGGTACTGCCGGCGGCGTATGGCTGGGCCAGCTGATGAGCAAGGCAACACATGGAAGGATCAATCCGCTGATTGGTTCTGCAGGAGTATCCGCTGTTCCTATGGCAGCCCGTGTTTCGCAGAAAGTCGGGGCGGAGGCAGATCCTACCAACTTCCTTCTGATGCATGCCATGGGACCGAACGTAGCCGGTGTTATTGGTACGGCTGTTGCAGCCGGTACCTTCATGGCTATTTACGGAGTCTGATGACGGATCGATTTTGAGGTCTTTATCTTTTGCCGGGCTGCCTGCTGTTTGCAGCCCGATGCAGAAATTGTATTAAGAAAGGATACTGAACAATGGCAGAGGTAGTTAAAAAACCTGTTAAGATTACTGAAACTGTTCTGCGTGACGCGCATCAGTCCCTCATTGCAACACGTATGCCGACCGGGGAGATGCTGCCGATCATCGATAAGATGGACAAGGTCGGATATCATTCCGTAGAATGCTGGGGCGGTGCAACTTTTGATGCTTCCCTTCGTTTCCTTCATGAAGATCCGTGGGAAAGACTGAGAATGCTTCGCGACGGATTCAAACACACCAAGCTGCAGATGCTTTTCAGAGGACAGAACATTCTGGGCTATGCACCGTATGCGGATGATGTTGTAGAATACTTTGTGCAGAAGTCTATTGCGAATGGTATTGATATCATTCGTATTTTCGACTGTGTTAACGATCTGAGAAACCTTCAGACCGCTGTAAAGGCAGCCAACAAGGAAGGCGGCCATGCACAGGTGGCTCTTTCCTACACACTGGGTGATTCCTATACACTGGATTACTGGGTTGACATTGCCAAAAGAATTGAAGAGATGGGTGCCAATTCCATCTGCATCAAGGATATGGCAGGTCTTCTTCTTCCGTACAAGGCGGAGGAACTGGTACATGCTCTGAAGGAAGCGACATCTCTTCCGATTCAGCTGCATACACATTACACCTCCGGCGAAGCGTCCATGACCTACATGAAGGCGGTAGAGGCAGGCGTTGACGTTATTGACTGCGCTATGTCGCCGTTCGCCCTGGGAACTTCTCAGCCTGCAACCGAGGTTATGGTCGAAGCTTTCAAGGGTACTCCGCATGATACCGGTCTGGATCTGAACCTTCTGTGCGAGATTGCCGATTACTTCCGTCCGTACCGCGAGGAATGTCTGAAGGACGGACTGATGAACACGAAGAACCTGGGTGTCAACATCAAGACTCTGCAGTATCAGGTACCGGGCGGCATGCTTTCCAACCTGACAAGCCAGCTTCAGAAGATGGGTGCGGAGAAGTACTTCTATGAAGTACTGGAGGAAGTTCCGAGGGTTCGCAAGGACTTTGGAGAACCGCCTCTGGTTACACCGTCCTCACAGATTGTCGGAACCCAGGCTGTTATGAATATTATCAGTCTGCATAATGGCGGACAGCGCTACGATATGGTTCCGCAGCAGTCCAAGGATTTCCTTTCCGGCAAATACGGTGCAACCGTAAAGCCGTTTAATAAGGAAGTACAGAAGAAGTGCATCGGCGATGCCAAGGTCATCACCTATCGGCCGGCTGATGATATTCCGCCGCAGCTTGAGAAACTGGAGAAAGAAGTAGCTCCGTGGAAGCAGCAGGATGAGGATGTTCTTACGTACGCCCTGTTCCCGCAGGTAGCGGTAGACTTCTTCAAATACAGACAGGCACAGCAGACGAAGATTGATCCGTCTGCTGCCGATGAGAAAGACGGAGCGTATCCTGTCTGAAAATAATGTCCGGCCCGGGCGCCCGGACGAAAAATAACAAATGTGAAAACTGCCATGCCAGCCCGGCGTGGCAGTTTTATTTCAACACGGAGGGCTGGTATCCATGGACAGCGAAATTCGGAAGAAAATCAATCAGATCATAGACGATTCGGATTTTATACTGGCAGGTGTCGGGGAGGAACTGGATGCGTCTTATGCCGGTGAGGATGACCAAAGGAAGATACGGGATGCGTACGATGACATGGTTCGAATGTTTCGAGGAAAGCCGTATTTTGTTCTGACACAGAACCCGGATCATCTGATTTTTGAGTCGAAAATTACTTCTTTGTTTATCAGTGCGCCGTACTGTACCCGGCCGCCGGAATATCCGGATCAGGAGAAGCAGTGGAACTCTTATCTGAACTGGCTTGGTTCCGCACCGTCGAAAAAGGCATGCCTGATGCTGCTTGGAGTCGGAATAATGCAGCCGCAGCTGATACGCTGGCCCTTTGAAAAGACAGCAAAAATTGCGCAGAAGTCACATTTGATTACGGTTCATCACAGCCTGGCCTTTTTGCCGGAGGGACTGGACGGCAGAGGAACGGCCGTCCGGGAAAATGCGGCTGATTTTGCGGCGGAAATGATTTCCGGCAGCTGATTTTGTGGACTAAGCTGCGCTTATGGACGAAAAGGTTCGAAACAGATCATTTTGTAACGAAGCAGAGCATTTGGATAGGAACACAGGAGAATATAGCCATGGCAGCAATTATCGATTATGATGCAGGAAATATCAAAAGTGTGGAAAAAGCACTGCTCCGCATCGGGGATACTCCGGTGGTTACCAGGAATAAAGACGAAATCCTTTCCGCCGGTCATATTATTCTTCCGGGCGTAGGAAATTTTGGCGACTGCATGGAACATCTGCGCATGTACGGGCTGGATCAGGTGATTTATCAGGCTGTTTCAAAGAACATTCCGTTTCTTGGCATCTGCGTCGGACTGCAGCTTCTGTTCGACGGCAGCGAGGAAGCACCCGGGATCCCGGGACTGGGGGTTCTGAAGGGAAGTATTCTGAAAATTCCGGAAGGAGAAGGGCGCAAGGTTCCGCACATGGGATGGAACAATCTTTCCTATCCGCATCCGGGAAGATTGTTTGACAAAATACCCGAAGGAACGTATATGTATTTTGTACATTCCTATTATCTGAAGGCTGCTGACCGGGGTGTCGTGACAGCACAGACGGAATATGGAGTAACGATCGATGCATCGGTGGAACAGGGAAATGTGTTTGCAACGCAATTTCATCCGGAAAAAAGCAGTACAATGGGCCTGAAGGTACTTCAAAATTTTCTTAACGTCTGAAAGGAGCCGCCATGTTTACCAAGAGAATAATTCCATGCCTGGATGTCAACAATGGCCGTGTCGTCAAGGGAGTCAATTTTGTACACCTCAGGGATGCCGGAGATCCGGTGGAAATAGCAGAGGCGTACGATCGGGCCGGTGCCGACGAACTTGTATTTCTGGATATTACCGCTTCCAGCGACGGCCGTGATACGGTCACAGATATGGTACGCAAGGTAGCGGAACGTGTGTTTATTCCGTTTACCGTAGGCGGCGGTATCCGCACCGTGGATGATTTCCGGACGCTCCTGCGGGAAGGCGCGGATAAAATATCCGTTAATACGGCGGCTCTCATGAATCCGCAGCTCATCAGCGACGCGGCGGATAAGTTCGGGCGTCAGTGTGTGGTAGTCGCCATCGATGCCAAACGGCGGGAGGATGGCGGCTGGAACGTCTATAAGAACGGCGGCAGAGTAGATATGGGCATCGACGCGGTCGAATGGGCAATGAGGGCAGACCGTCTCGGCGCCGGTGAAATCCTTCTGACGTCTATGGACTGCGACGGAACCAAAGCGGGTTATGACCTGGAGCTTACGCGCAGGATTGCAGAAAATGTTTCCATACCGGTAATCGCATCCGGAGGCGCCGGAACGAAGGAGCATTTTTATGAAGCGCTGACGGAGGGAAAGGCAGACGCTGCGCTGGCTGCGTCTCTTTTTCACTATAAGGAACTTGAAATTCCGGATCTGAAACAGTATCTGAAGGATCGCGGGGTCAGCGTCCGCATGTAAAAAGGATGCACGGCACCTGGAAGGGAGATTATCATGGCAGCGATCAGCAACGACTGGCTGGAACCGTTGAAACCTGAATTCGGGAAACCTTATTACGCTTCTTTGTATAAAAAGGTACTCAGTGAATACCGGACGGAAACTGTTTATCCGCCGGCAAATGACATTTTCAAGGCTTTTGAGCTGACACCGCTGCATAAGGTGAAGGCCGTCATTCTGGGACAGGATCCCTATCATGAGCCGGGGCAGGCGCAGGGGCTTTGCTTTTCCGTCAATCCGGGAATCGACATTCCTCCTTCTCTTCAAAATATTTATAAAGAACTGCATGATGACCTCGGCTGCCGGATCCCGAATAACGGAAGTCTGGTCAAGTGGGCACAGCAGGGAGTTTTACTTCTCAATACTGTGCTTACCGTGCGTGCACACCGGGCCAATTCTCATAAGGGAATCGGCTGGGAAGAATTTACGGATGCAGCGATCCGGGCTCTGAATGAGGAAGACCGTCCGATTGCCTTTCTTCTCTGGGGAAGACAGGCGCAGGCGAAGGAGATGATGCTTACGAATCCTGAACATCTGATTTTGAAGGCCGCGCATCCAAGTCCTCTGTCTGCGTACAACGGGTTTTTCGGTTGCCGGCATTTTTCAAAGACAAATAAATATCTGAAGATGAACGGACTTACCCCTGTCGACTGGCAGATTGAAGATATCTGAGGGGACGGGGCGGCCGGACACGTAATACCGGGATGGTATATTCATCCCGGCTTATTTTTTATCTTTAAAAACAATAATATTGACAGTATATACAATACGTGATATTATGAACCTGCTTACATACATTATAAAACATCATTTCCTGAATCATATCTATTGCCTTTTATTTTTACTGTTTTTATTTTTGGTCATTTCTGAAAGGAGACATCATGTATTATCGGGATTTTTTGCAGGAGGTAGAAAAACAGGTTCATGCCGGCCTCAGAGAGGGAGACAAGGTTCGAATTAAACGAGTCAGAAAAAACAACGGTGTATTCCTGGACTGTATGGTTGTTCAGATAACGAATTCTGTTCTGAGCCCTTCCTTCCATATGGATGAATGTTTTAAGAACTATCTTCAGGGAATGAAGGT
Source organism: uncultured Eubacteriales bacterium (assembly GCA_900318615.1). GTDB lineage: Bacteria > Bacillota > Clostridia > Lachnospirales > Lachnospiraceae > Merdiplasma. The sequence continues at coordinate 27,005 of ONLK01000004.1, read as the reverse complement.
GGAAGAAATTGTCAGCAATATACTTTCCATATGTGAGGACAGCCGGGCAGTTAAAGATTCAACCTTTGATTTCCTGGAGAATTTCAACAATATTCGTGACAGGCTGGTGGGCCATCTGGTGAACAGGGAGAAAAACAAGGATATTCTGGAGGATGTACCCCACCGGGATTTTTTGAACCTGACGATTGTTTATTACTGTATTCTGGATGATCAGGAAAATTCTGCCGGCGGGTTTATGGTCCGCAACCATATGATGCAGGAATGGGGGGTTACGGAGGAAAGAGTACACCAGGAGGCCGTTATGAATATGAAACTCAGATATCCGGTGCAGTTTATGAGTATATCGGAACTCATGAAAAATTATCTGGGACAGAAGGACTGGAAGGAAGAGAATGCCGATACAAAGCTGTATGTGCTTTCAAATGTGCGCCGGATGTACGGGGCTTATTGGATTACAGAGAAGGAAATACAGGAAAAAATAGCCGACTTCTTCGCATCGGATTACTATGTACTGCCAAGTTCGGTGCATGAATGCCTGCTGCTGCCGGCACAGGAAGGTATGGACGAAACGCAGCTGCTTTCCATGGTGACGGATATCAACCGGACGCAGGTGGCAGATCAGGAGTTCCTGGCAGACGCGGTCTACCGGTATAACCGTGCCGGACATTGTATGACGCTTGCAGCCGGCTGAATTTCGCCTGTGAATGATGCCATGCGGCCGGCTGAATTTCGCCTGTAAAAAAGTCATGCGGCCGGCCGAATAAAAAGGGCATATATCTTCCAGGATAATTTGACAGTTTAAACAAAATATGCTATTATTCCCTTGTTTAACGGGCATCTGTAGCTCAGGGGATAGAGCAGCGGTTTCCGGTACCGCGTGGCGGGGGTTCGAATCCCTCCAGATGCGTTTAAAAATATTAGCGTTTGAACTTAAATGCCGAAGAGAGGAACTCTCCGGTCAGCTTCTGGAGGTACTGGAAATGCTGGATGATTTCAGAGAATGGCTTTCCGATAATCTCCGCTATATATTGCTTGGAGTAGCAATTGTTCTGGTCGCTGTCATCATCATTTGTGCAGTTCGTCTGATCGGCGGCTCGTCAAAGAAGAATGATCAGTCAGCGAAGCAGGAGCAGGCGGTTGTCGGGGAGAATCAGGAAAATGTAACGGAGGCAGCTGCGTCCGGTTCCGAACTGGAACTGACAAAGGATGATACGGCGATCCTGACCCTGATGAAGGAATATTATACGGCTATTGCAGCGAATGACACAGCAGCACTTTCTTCTCTGGTTGATCCCTGGGATGATCTGAGCAAGGAACATATCCGGTTTTCGGACGATATTGAAAGCTACAATGACATTTCCACCTACTCGGCAGCCGGTATCAATGACGGTGAGTATGTTGTATTCAATTCCTATTACTCCAAGATAAAGGGGATTGACACGCTGGTTCCCACGATGGTTGTTGTTTATGTAAAGACTGCCCAGGACGGGACACTGAAGATTTACAGTTATGAAGACCGCGACACGGCGGTTGCCGACTATGTTACAAAGGTTTCATCTCAGGAAAATGTCCGTGAACTGATCAGTAAGGTAAACAATGAATACCAGCAGGCAATTGCCTCCGACAGCGCTCTTGCTTCTTACCTGAACGGAGAGAAAACCACGGAGAGCGGGGACGCCGGTACGGCGGCAGCCGGAAGCTCCATGGTTTCCAAAGCGGATCTGAACATTCGCCAGGAGCCGGGGACGGATGCCAATGTTATCGGAGTTGTTCCATCGGGAGAAACGGTGGAAGTAGTTGCCCAGGCGGATGACGGATGGGTGCAGATTAACTATGTGACGCAGGCCGGAACGGTTACCGGGTATGTGAAGTCGGAATATCTGACGAGTGCATCCGGGAGTACCGTCGCGGAGACATCATCCACATCCGGGACAGCGGCCGGGTCAGGCACAGGGACGCAGGATACAGCGGCAAATGGCACAGGGACCTCTTCCCAGGGAAGTGTACAGCTGACATCAGAGGGGGATGGCAGCAGTACGGCAGCCTGAAGCAGCGGCGGAAAGACATCTTTTTGAAAAAATTGATTTTATCAGAACAGATTAATCGGGGGGACAGCACAGCGCTGTCCCTTCTTTATTCCCACAATGATTTGTTGAAATGATCAGGTTGAACAAGTTTTTAAGTGAGGCGGGCTTTTGTTCGCGGCGGGAAGCTGACCGGCTTGCGCTGGCAGGCAGGATAACCGTAAACGGAGCTGCAGCTGCTCCCGGAATGAAAATTGATGAAAATAGCGTGGTGCGGGTGGACGGCCGGCTGGTTGTACCGGTTGCCAGAAAAGTGATTCTGGCGGTTAATAAACCCGCGGGTGTCGTCTGCACAACGGATCGGCGCTGGAACGACCGGCTTCTGGAGGATATCATTGATTATCCGGATCGTGTCTTTCCGGTCGGCCGGCTTGACAAGGATTCGCAGGGACTGATTCTGATGACGAATCAGGGGGAGCTGCTGAACCGGATTATGAAGGCTGGAAATTACCACGAAAAAGAGTACCAGGTACGTGTGGATCACCCGATCACACAGGAATTTCTTGAAGGGATGGCGCAGGGGGTTTATCTGCAGGAACTGGACAAAACGACGAGACCATGCAGAATATGGCAGAGTGGAAATCAATCCTTTCATATTGTTCTGACGCAGGGGCTGAACCGCCAGATCCGCCGGATGTGCAGCGTTTTCGGGTACCGTGTTGCAGCGCTGACACGTATCCGCATCATGAATATCCGTCTCGGAGATCTGCCCTCCGGCCAGTACCGTGAACTGACCCGGGAAGAGACGGATACCCTGATGAACATGCTGAAGGAATCCCTGAATAATACGGAGCTGAAATGGGAGAAAAAGAAATGACGGACCGGGAAAACATAGCACGCATGAAAGAACTGTCATCGAAGCTGAGGGAAGCATCCCGGGCATACTATGCTCTGAATCGTGAGATTATGAGCAATTATGAGTATGATGCGCTGTACGATGAACTTGAAAAGCTGGAAAAAGAAACAGGGATTATTCTGGCCGGAAGCCCTACACAGTCGGTCGGCTATGAAGTGGTTGATTCACTTCCGAAAGAGCGGCATGCCTCTCCTATGCTTTCTCTGGACAAAACAAAGGACCCGGAGGTGCTTCGCTCTTTTATCGACGGTCACAAAACCCTGATTTCATGGAAACTGGACGGGCTGACGGTCGTGCTTACCTACCGCGGCGGTCAGCTTTTCAAGGCCGTAACGCGCGGCAATGGACTGGTGGGAGAAGTAATTACAGCGAATGCGCGCACTTTTCAGAATATTCCGCTGCGTATTGCCTATAAGGGAGAACTGGTTCTTCGCGGAGAAGCCGTCATATCCTATGCCGATTTCGACAAGATCAATGAGCAGATCAGCGATGCCGATGCAAAGTATAAAAATCCGAGAAATCTTTGCAGCGGAAGTGTACGCCAGCTGGACAGCCGGATAACAGCGCAGCGGAAAGTCAGGTTTTATGCCTTTATGCTGGTACAGGCCGATGGCGTCGATTTTCAAAATTCACATGCCGAAGAATTCCGGTGGCTGGCCGGACAGGGGTTTGACGTGGTGGAACATCGCATGACGGACTCGGATACAATGGACGAAACCATACAGTATTATGCGGAGAAAATCAGGCATTTTGAAATTCCGTCGGACGGTCTGGTGGCTCTGTATGATGATATCAGCTATGGAATTTCTCTCGGCTCAACGGCCAAATTTCCGAGAAACTCCTTCGCCTTCAAATGGCGTGATGAAATCCGTGAGACAACACTAAGAAAAATTGAATGGAGTGCGTCACGTACCGGACTGATCAACCCGGTAGCGGTGTTTGATCCGGTTGAGCTGGAAGGAACCACGGTGAGCAGGGCAAGTGTTCACAATCTCAGCATCATGAAGGAGCTTCAGCTTGGAATAGGAGATAAAGTAACCGTCTACAAGGCCAATATGATTATTCCGCAGATCGCCGAAAACCTGACGAAAAGCGGGAACATGCCGATCCCGGATCACTGTCCGGTCTGCGGCGGTGCGACGAAGATCAGCTGTGACGGAGATACGGAAACCCTGGTATGCCCCAACCCGGACTGTATGGCAAAAAAAATAAAGGGGCTTACGCTGTTTGTCAGCCGGGATGCCTTGAACATAGACGGTCTTTCCGAGTCAACGCTTGAAAAATTTGTGTCAGCGGGATTCATCCACAGCTATGCGGACATTTTTCATCTGGACCGGCATCGGGAAGCCATCATTTCCATGGAAGGGTTTGGAGAAAAATCCTATGCCAATCTGATTGCAAGCTGCGAGAAGGCAAGAAAGACAACCCTCAGCCGGCTGCTTTATTCGCTGGGCATTCCTAATGTCGGAACTGTCAATGCAAGAGTGATTGTGGAAACTATGGATGAGGACGTGGAAAAAATAAGACACGCCGAAAGAGAAGAGCTTTCCGCGATCGATGGCATCGGGCCGGTCATTGCCGATTCGGTGGCTGCTTATTTTGAAAAAAAAGAAAATCAGGATCTTCTGGATTCACTGCTCCGGGAACTGGAAATTGAAAAACCGGCGGTGCCGGAAGAAAGAAGGCTGACAGGACTTACCTTTGTTGTCACGGGGAGCCTTCATCATTTTTCCAACCGCGATGAGCTGAAGACGCGCATCCAGGCACAAGGCGGCAAGGTTACCGGAACCGTGACTTCCAGGACAGATTATCTGATTAACAATGATGCTGCCTCAAATTCCGCAAAAAACAGGAAAGCCAGACAGCTGGGAACAAAAATTATCACGGAAGATGAGTTTATAGACATGTTAAAACGCAAAAGCGAATGATACAGGAACCAGTACCTTCCGGAGCCGATACCTTCCGGAGCCGGTGCCTGCACAGTATGATATTAAGTGTACAGTTGCATATACTTTATGATACAGTGTTGAATCTGGAGCCGGATTGTTGTATAATATCTGAAATTTGTATTTGCAAAGCTGCACCGCAATAACAAATAAGGGAGAATAAACATGCATAAAAAGTTTACGGCAGCCATAGCCTCGGCTGCTCTTGCCATGAGTATCGCTATCTGCGCTGTCCCCGGCCTGCCTGTGATGAGCGCAGAAGTCACGGAAACGAACCCGGCGGCTGAAACGAAAACACAGGAGCAGACCAGGGCTGCCGCGCCTGACACGCTGGAAACACCTGCTTTATCGGCAGAACAGACAGATCCCGTGGCAAGCGCAGCGGAAGATACAACCGGGAATTCCACGGAGAAGACGTCGGAGACAACATCAGAAAAGACTACAGATTCGGAAAAAACGAGTGAGATAGAAAGCAATTCGGAAACACAGACATCGGGGGAGAGTGAGTCCGCGTCTGAACGGGAGACATTGACGGAAAGCGAATCGGCATCCGGGAGCGGGGCGGATTCCGAAAAAGAAAAGGATAAGGACAAAGACAAGGACAAGAAAAAAGAAACCGAATCCGAAACTGAATCCGAAACCGAGACGGAGAATACAGGCCTGAGTGAGCTTTATCTTGCGGTCAGCGGATATCCGGTTGCCTCTCTTACGGAAAATGAAGCAGCAGCCTACCGTTATCTGAGGGATGAACTTCAGCTTAATAAGGCTGCGGCCTCCGGAGTTCTCGCCAATATCTATTGTGAATCGAATTTCTCAACAGTAGCCATCGGAGACGGCGGCACAAGTCTGGGGCTTTGTCAATGGCACGCCGGACGGTGCCAGAGTCTGATGGGATGGTGCCAGGCAAACGGATACGATTACCGAAGTATTGATGGCCAGCTCCATTACCTGGGAGCGGAGCTGAACGGCGGGTACAGCGGCGTTTACAGCTATCTTCAGAGCGTGCCGGATACAGCTGACGGAGCGTATGCTGCGGGACATTATTTCTGCTGGTATTTTGAGAGCCCGGATGCCGTGGCAACCAGATCCGATGCCAGAGGAAAGATTGCAGCAAATACCTACTATCCGGCAGATCTGGATGCACTGGTAGAATCCGTTTACGGCAAAAAGGATGCAGGTCAGGATGCGGCGAAAGCTGTCAGCTCGGCCCTGTCTGCCGTAGGAACCATGGGACAGGCCTTTTCACAGAACTAAAGAAGAACAGATACACCGTCGGATGGAGGCAGTGAGCGGATAGAACGCTGACTGCCTTTGCTTTTTCATTATTATTTTCTTTTATTTTTTTTCCGTTATGGTATGATGAGAACGCAATTTATTTCAGGAAGGAGAGTTTTCATTATGATGCAGCAGGTTTCTATCTACGCCGAGAATAAAAAGGGAATGCTGGAAAATATTACAGAGGTTCTTCTGAAGGAGGATATCAATATTCTGGGGTCAGTTACAAACGACAGCGCGGAATATGGCATTGTCCGCATGGTTGTTTCAGATCCGGAAAGGACCGTGAAATCCCTTACGAAAGCCGGATATCTGTGCAAACTCCAGAATGTCCTGGGGGTGGAAGTGGCAGACGAAGTCGGAAACCTGAACCGTCTTCTTGCGGTTTTGAAGAACGCAAACATCAATGTAAATTATATTTATCTTTCTTTCAACCGTGCTTCCGGCAAACCGATTATGGTATTTTCCTGTGACGATCCGTTTGAAGTAGAGGATAATCTCAAAGAAAAGGGATTTACCGTACTATGATGAAAAGAGGAGAACAGAGACTTTGAAACATACTGCATTTTTACCGGATTCCGGCGGGAGAAATTACGGCATCGATATTCTCAGAATAATCAGCATGTATATGATTGTCACGGAACATGTCATCGGACAGGGAGGACTGCTGGTCCGCAATCCGAATCAGCTTTCTGCCTATTATGCGACCTGGGCTGTCGAGACGGCATGTTTCTGTGCGGTAAACTGCTATGGTCTGATTTCAGGATACGTAGGAGTTTACAGCCGCTTCCGGCCAGGAAGAATACTGGAACTGTGGCTGCAGGTCTTTTTTTATACGTCACTGATTTATCTGGCCGCTATGCTTCTGCATCCGGAATGGCTGGCGTCAGCATCAGCGGAGAAGGCGGACAGTTTGGTTCTGAAGTGCTTTCTGCCGGTAAGCTGGAATACATACTGGTATTTCAGCTGTTATTTTGTGCTGTCTTTTTTTATGCCGTTTATCAATCGCATGGTGAAAGCACTGAGCGAGCGAGAATGCTCGATTCTTTTTACAGTATCTTTTCTTCTCATGTGCGGCCTTACGCTAATTCCCCGGAATTATGATATCGATGTTCTCACGCTGATCGGCGGATACTCCTTTGTCTGGCTGGCAGTGCTGTATGTCTGCGGAGCCTGCCTTCGCCGGATGGATTTTCGCCGCCTGAAAAGCCGCTGGTACATTCTGATCTACGCGGTTATGATTTTTATATCCTGGATTTATAAAATCCTGATGGAAAATTACACGCGAAAAACGCTGGGAACGGCAAAATACGGGAGAATGCTCACCAGATATACGGCACCGACCATTTTTCTGGCAGCGGTCTGTCTGCTTCTGGCTCTGGAGCAGGTAAAAATTAAAAGCAGGGCGGCGATAACCGCCATAAAATGGATTGCGGCGGGAACTTTTTCGGTATATATTATCCATGCACATCCGATTATCTGGAACTATGTTTTGAAAGGTGCATTTAAGCGTTTCCTGAAACTGCCCGGAGTACAGATTGTCCCTGCAATTTTGTGGACAGGTCTGTGGATTTTTGTACTCTGCAGCCTGATGGATGTTGTCCGCAGGGGGTTCTTTAAGGCGCTCAGGATAAGAACGTTTACAGATTTTATCGGAAACAGGATATCAGCCCTGAGTCTGAAGGAAGGGCACAGCAGCAGAGAGGAGTAATTTGTGACAGATCTGAAATCGGAAATCAGAAAAAGACGTACATTTGCAATTATATCGCACCCGGATGCCGGTAAAACAACTCTGACAGAGAAATTCCTTTTGTACGGCGGAGCCATCAATCTGGCCGGATCCGTCAAGGGAAAGGCAACCGCACGGCATGCCGTTTCAGACTGGATGGAAATTGAAAAGGAAAGAGGTATCTCGGTGACCTCTTCCGTTCTGCAGTTTAACTATGGCGGGTACTGCATCAACATTCTGGACACGCCGGGACATCAGGACTTTTCCGAAGATACCTACCGGACACTGATGGCCGCCGATTCGGCCGTCATGGTCATCGATGCCTCCAAGGGCGTGGAAGCACAGACCCGGAAGCTCTTCAAGGTCTGCGCCATGAGGCATATACCGGTTTTTACATTTATCAACAAACTGGACCGGGATGCGCTGGATACATTTGAACTGACCGATCAGATTGAAACAGAGCTGGGGATTCCCACCTGCCCGATTCTCTGGCCGATCGGAAGCGGGAAAAATTTCAAGGGTGTTTACGACCGCAGCAAAAAAGCCGTCGTGACCTACAGCGGCACGGAGAAGGGCACAAAGGAAGGCATCGCTACCGAGTACACGCTGGATGATCCGGAACTGGAGCAGTATATCGGCTCCGCTGCGCTGCAGAAACTGAAGGATGAGATTGAACTTCTGGACGGGGCCAGTGCAGAATTCGATCAGGAACTGGTCGATCAGGGCCGGCTGTCTCCGGTATTTTTCGGATCTGCGCTGACAAATTTCGGGGTGGAAATCTTTCTTGAATACTTCCTGAAGATGACATCGTCACCGCTCCCGAGAAAAGCCGACTGCGGGATTATTGATCCGTTTGAGGACAGCTTTTCTGCCTTTGTGTTTAAGATTCAGGCGAATATGAACAAAGCTCACCGTGACCGTATTGCTTTCATGCGTATCTGCTCCGGAAAGTTCGAGGCAAACATGGAAGTTTATCATGTACAGGGCGATCACAAAATGCGTCTTTCCCAGCCGCAGCAGATGATGGCGGAGCAGCGGCATGTCGTGGACGAAGCGTACGCGGGCGATATTATCGGTGTGTTCGATCCGGGTATTTTTTCCATCGGCGATACAATCTGTCAGTGCGGACGGAAGTTTCAATTTGAGGGTATTCCTACGTTTGCGCCGGAACATTTTGCAAGGGTAACGCTGGAAGACACGATGAAGCGCAAACAGTTTGTCAAGGGAATTACACAGATTGCGCAGGAAGGCGCGATTCAGATTTTCCAGGAGCTGACACTGGGCATGGAAGAGATTATTGTCGGAGTTGTCGGCGTACTGCAGTTTGACGTTCTGAAGTACCGCCTGGAAAATGAGTATAATGTGGATATCCGTCTGGATATGCTGCCGTATGAGTACATCCGCTGGATTGAGAACACGGACCTGGATCCGGAAAATATCAACGGAACCGCCGACATGAAGCGCATTGTGGATCTGAAGGGAAGGCCATTGCTTTTGTTTGTAAATCCGTGGTCCGTAGGCATGGTGCTCGACCGGAATCCGGGGCTGAAACTTTCCGAGTTCGGAAAGGCCTGAGACAGTTGAAAAGACTTCAATTTCTGATATAATGAGTCTGTAACGGGCCGCCTGGCCCTGCAGTATCGAAGTATCAAGGAGGAACCTGTATGGCTAACGAAGGAACACATGTCAGCACGATTGAACTGGATGACGGCAGCGGGGAAGTCAGAATCTCCGATGAGGTGATTGCAATTATAGCGGGACTGGCCGCTTCGGAGGTAGAAGGTGTTGCTTCTATGGCCGGTAATGTTACCCGGGACCTGATTGAAAGACTTGGGGTTAAAAGCCTGTCAAGAGGCGTACGCATTCTGGTAAGTGAGAATGCCGTGAAAGCTGCCCTGAATGTAAACCTGAAGTACGGATATAGTGTTCCGGATACCTGTGCTCAGATTCAGGATAAAGTAAAAACAGCGATCGAGACAATGACAGGCCTTCACGTCACGGAAGTAAACATCAAGATCGTCAATGTAGTTATGGACAATGACAAATAAATCGTGAACGTACATTTACCGGAAGGACTGTTGCAGAACCAGAATACCTGGGCTATGCGGCAGTCCTTCTTTTGCTAAAGGGAGAAAAACTATGACCAGAAGTCAGATGAGGGAACACATTTTCAAACTGCTTTTTGTGATGGACTTCAATCCGGCCGATCAGACCGACAGGCAGGAGAGTCTTTACTTTGAGCAGGTTCCGGATGACGAGATCGACAATCCGCCTCTTTTTGCGACAGACGAAGAAATCAGCTATATCAAAGATAAAACAAATCATATTCTGAAAAAAATACCGGAGATTGATGAAAAAATCAATGCGGCGGCCCATGGCTGGTCTACCGGCAGGATGGCCCGCACGGATCTGGCCGTTCTGCGGCTGGCAGTATTTGAAATGCAGTATGATGCGGACATACCTACCGGCGTTGCAATCAATGAGGCGGTAGAACTGGCTAAAAAGTATGGCAGCAGTGCGTCCCCTGCCTTCATCAACGGAATTCTCGGAAAACTGGCATAAAAAACAGGAAAGCTATGTTATCGAACAGCAAGGACGGTGCTTACTCGGTCCGCAGTATCAACATGCATATCGATGAGCTGATACGCAATGAGCCGGGATTAAGCTATATCTGGGTCACCGGGGAGGTGACGAATGTAAGCGAGCGGAAAGGCCATCTTTATTTCAGCCTGACCGAGCGCGCCTTCAGCCGGCGTACATACCGGGAGGAGACATGGAAGCTCGACTGTGCCATGTGGGCTTCTGACCGGAAAACCGGACAGAAATTTCCGCTGAAGGATGGGATGGTTGTATTTGTGTACGGTTCCGTCAGGCTGTGGCCGCAGGGCGGGAAATACAGTCTGAATGCGGACAGGATTGAGCAGGCGGCTGACACAGAGGGAAGAAATGCTGCCATGAAGCGGCAGCTTGTGGAGAAGCTCCGGAAACTTGGATGGTTTGATGAGCCTAAAAAGCCGATTCCGCGGTATGCGCATTCGATCGGAGTGGCAGCTTCCGCAACTGGGGATGCTGTCCGGGATATCATCAAGACAGCCCGGAAGAGAAACCCGGGTATCCGTATTCTGGTTTATGACTGCTTTGTACAAAGTGAGAAGGCACCTCAGAGTATAGCGGCAGCCGTGCATTCGCTGGACAGAGCCGGCGTTGATGTCATTATCGTAAGCCGCGGCGGCGGCAGCAGGGACGACCTGGAAGCTTTCAATACCGAACTGGTCGCAGATGCCATTCATGACTGCCGCACACCGGTCATATCTGCCGTGGGACATACGGCGGACCGGTCCATATCCGACGATATTGCGGACTGGTATGATATCACGCCTACCGCTGCCGCACAGACAGCGGTTCCGGATGTGGGAGAACTGGTGCGTGAACTGGGGGCAGGAGCCGGGGAACTAAACTATCTGATGTCCATTTCGCTTCGAAGTGTCCGCCACCGTGCGGACAATTTATCCCTGAAAATGGCAGCCGTAAGTCCGCAGAAAAAGCTTCAGCTCTTAAAACAGGCGCTGGAGAATTACCGGAGTGTCTTTGAAACACAACTGCCCCGCCGAATCCGCGAGGCCAGGCAGCAGACCGCAAAGAGGCAGCAGATGCTCGAACAGCTGATGCAGCGCAGCGTGAGGAATGCCCGAAACCGCAGCGCACTTACGGCGGAGCAGCTGAACGGGCTGGATCCATACCGGAAAATGAAGAGCGGATTTGCCTTTCTGACGGATGGACAGAACAAAAGAATTCGTTCCGTCAGCGATACGGCGGATGGGGAGCTGATTCATCTTTATCTGACGGATGGACGAATAGACGCTGTAATTACGCATACAGTGAAGAAAAACTGACAGCGGAAAGAAGCTTTCGGGAAAGGGTTAAATAAGGTTTCAATATGAATATGGAAAATAACAGTGAAAGGGCAGAAAAGGATACGTTTTCTCTGGAGGAAGCGTTTGAAGAGCTTGATAACCTGATTGCGTCTATGAAAAATGACAAAATCAGCCTGGAGGAAAGCTTTGCGTCCTATCAGAAGGGCATGGAACTTTTGAAAAAGTGTAATGATCAGATTGATCTGATTGAGAAAAAAGTTGAGCTCTTAAATGCGGATGGCACGAGGAGCGTGTCGGAGGAGCTGAGCGATGTCCGATAAAACATTTGTCAGTGAACTGGAACGGTACACGAAATATGCCAATGATGTCATCCACAGGTATCTGCCCCGGGAAACAGGGACACAGAAGCATCTGAGCGAAGCCATGAATTACAGCATGAATGCCGGCGGAAAGCGTCTGCGGCCGATTCTGATGTACCTGTCCTACCGGATGCTCGGAGGAGAGGGAAAAGAGATAGAACCTTTTATGGCTTCCATAGAGATGATTCACACGCATTCTCTGATCCACGATGACCTGCCGGCACTGGATAACGATATGTACCGGCGCGGAAAAAAGTCCACGCATGCGGTTTTCGGAGAATCCGCTGCCATTCTGGCCGGGGATGCATTGCTGAACTGTGCATATGAAACGATGGCCCGGAGCTTTCGGATGGGGGCTGATCCGCTGCTGACCGGGAGAGCCATCGGGATCCTGGCGGAAAAGACAGGTGTGCACGGAATGCTCGGAGGACAGGCTGTGGATGTGGAGATGGACGGAAAGCCGCTGACGACAGAACAGCTTGAATTTATCTACGAGTATAAGACCGGAGCCCTGATGGAGGGTTCGCTGATGGCGGGGGCCTGCCTTGCCGGGGCATCGGACGAACAGATGGAAGCTCTGGAGAAAATCGGATCGGAAATCGGGATAGCCTTTCAGATCCGTGACGATATCCTCGATGTTGCAGGCACGCAGGAGGTACTGGGCAAACCGGTTGGAAGTGATGAAAAAAATAATAAGACGACCTATGTAACCTTACACGGGCTGAAAAAGGCCGGTGAAGATGCGCAGGCACTGACACAAAGAGCGGTCCGCCGCCTGGATGAGCTGCCCGGGGAGAAGGGATTTCTGAGGACACTGCTTCAGAGCCTGGCAGACAGAAAATACTGATAAGCGCAGGTGATACTATGGTTCTTGATAAGATCAACGGACCGAATGATATAAAAAAGCTGAACAGAGAGGAGCTGTCCCGGCTGGCGGAAGAAATCCGCCGTTTCCTGATAGCATCGATCAGTGAAACGGGCGGACATCTGGCCTCCAATCTGGGGGTGGTTGAGCTTACGATGGCCCTGCACCTGGTCCTGGATTTTCCGCAGGATAAGCTGATCTGGGATGTCGGGCATCAGTCGTATACACACAAGATTCTGACCGGCCGCAGGGCAGGTTTTAGCGAACTTAGAAAGTACGGCGGCATGAGCGGTTTCCCGAAAAGAAAAGAAAGTCAGTGCGACGCCTTTGATACCGGCCACAGCTCCACTTCCATATCCGCAGGCCTGGGATATGCCTGTGCCAGAGATCTGGAGGGAAAAAACTATACGGTCGTCTCCGTCATCGGGGACGGAGCACTGACGGGAGGCATGGCGCTGGAAGCGCTGAACAACGCATCCCGGATGAAGACGAATTTCATCATTGTCCTGAACGACAATGCCATGTCCATCTCGGAGAATGTGGGCGGCCTTGCAGTTTATCTGAGCGGATTTCGAACCTCGGAAGCTTATACCGGGCTGAAGAGCAATGTAGAAAATCAGCTGAGCAAAATTCCGGTATACGGCAATCGCATGGTGGAACACCTGAGGAATACAAAGAACGGGCTGAAACAATTTGTCGTTCCGGGGATGTTTTTTGAAGAGATCGGGATTAAATACCTGGGACCTGTGGACGGACATAATATCCAGCAGATGGTCCGGGTACTCAATGACGCCAAACGCGTGCAGGGCGCTGTGATTGTTCATGTAAAAACAGTCAAGGGCAGGGGATATCCGCCCGCAGAAAGGCATCCTTCCCGTTTTCACGGGACAGGGCCGTTTGATATTGAGACCGGGCTGCCAAAGACAAAACAGAAAAAGGCGAATTATCAGGATGTTTTTGCCACCGTCATGTGCAAACTCGGGAGTCGTATTCCGCAGCTTTGTGCCGTTACGGCCGCCATGGCGGACGGAACCGGATTGAAACGCTTCCGCAATCTGTATCCGGAGCGTTTCTTTGACGTAGGAATAGCGGAGCAGCATGCGGTGACTTTCTGCGCCGGGCTGGCGGTCGGAGGCTGTATTCCCGTGTTCGCGGTTTACTCGTCTTTTCTGCAGCGGGCGTACGATCAGATAATTCATGATGTCTGCCTGCAGGATCTTCACGTCATCTTTGCCATTGACCGTGCCGGGCTGGTAGGAGCGGACGGAGAAACACACCAGGGTATTTTTGATCTTTCTTATCTCTCCATGATTCCGAACATGACAGTGATGGCGCCGAAGAATAAGTGGGAGCTGTCCGATATGATGAAATTCGCAGTTACGTGGCCGCATCCTGCAGCGATCCGCTATCCTCGGGGAGAAGCTTATGACGGTCTTGAAGAATTTCGCGCACCGGTCGAATACGGAAAGAGTGAGGTCCTTTACGATGAGGACTCTATTGCGCTGATCGCCGTCGGCAGTATGGTAAGAACAGCGGTCGGTGTGCGCCGGAGACTGAAGGATTTAAGCTATAACTGTACGCTGATCAATGCCCGTTTTGTAAAGCCGGTGGATGAACAGATGCTGCTGCAGGTATTTAAGGATCATCATCTGGTTGTTACGATGGAGGAAAATGTACGCAGCGGAGGATTTGGCGATAAGGTTATGGAGTTCGCTCAGGATACCGGCGCTGATGTAAGGGTTATCAATGTCACTCTGCCGGATGATTATATTGAACACGGAAATGTGGATGTTCTGAAGAAGGAAACGGGTATTGACGAGGAATCGATCTTCAGACGAATCGTGGGAGAATATATCGGGCATCATTATGAATTGGAGCAAGTATGAAGGAACGACTGGATGTGCTGTTGACAGAGCGCGGCATGGCCGCCTCACGGGAAAAAGCGAAAACAATTATCATGGCCGGCCAGGTTTATGTGAACGGACAGAAGGAAGATAAGGCAGGCAGTATGTTCAGCAGCGGCTGCACCATCGAAGTGCGCGGTGAAACATTGAAATATGTCAGCCGGGGAGGGCTGAAACTGGAAAAGGCCATGCAGGTGTTCGGCGTAAAACCGGGGGGAAATATCTGCATGGATATCGGAGCCTCAACCGGAGGCTTCACCGACTGCATGCTTCAGAACGGCGCTGCCCGGGTTTACTCCATCGACGTGGGGCGCGGCCAGCTGGCTTGGAAACTGCGCAATGACCCGCGGGTCGTATGTATGGAAAAGACAAATATCCGATACGTCCGCCCGGAGGATGTACCTGAAAAAGCAGCGTTGGCTTCGATTGATGTTTCCTTTATTTCTCTTACGATGGTCCTCGGCCCGGTCCGTGAACTTCTGACACAGGACGGAGAGATCGTCGCGCTGATCAAGCCCCAGTTTGAGGCAGGCCGAGAGAAGGTTGGGAAAAAGGGCGTGGTTCGTGACAGGGCGGTTCACCGGGAAGTGATTGAAAAAGTAGTTTCCTTTGCGCACACGCTGCATTTTGATACACTCGCGCTGGATTATTCACCGATTCGCGGACCGGAAGGAAATATTGAGTATCTTCTGTGGCTGAAAAAGCGCCCGCTGGATCAGGAATGCACGGATATCCCTTTTGACACCGAAAAGGTAGTACAGCTGGCTCATGAGACTCTGGATAAGAAAGGAAACGCAGCGGACAGACAGGAAAAGCCATGAACACATTTTATGTAGTTACGAACACACAGAAGGATCCCGAATATAAAAATGCCGATGTTATCCGCAAATATCTGGAAAACAAAGGCAAAAAGTGCTATGTTCAGAAAGAGGAAGAAAATACAGCAAAAACGTATAAATATACGAATGCGGACAAGATTCCTCCGGACACGGAATGTGTACTGGTTCTGGGGGGCGACGGAACACTGCTTCAGGCGGCCCGTGACCTGGTCCGGTGGAAGCTTCCTTTCTTTGGCATCAATTTCGGAACACTGGGGTATCTTTCGGAGATGGAATTTTCCGATTACCCGCAGGCTCTTGACAAGCTGTGCCTGGGCGAATTCACGGTTGAAAACCGCATGATGATCGAGGGCGATGCCTATAAGGGAGGAAGAAAGGTACTCTCGGATCTGGCACTGAACGATGTGGTCATCATACGGCGCGGACATCTGAAAATCATCGACTTTGACGTATATGTTGATGACAGCTTTCTGTGTTCCTACCGGGCGGACGGAATCATTGTGGCGACTCCCACCGGTTCGACCGGCTACAGCCTGTCAGCCGGCGGTCCCATCGTGGATCCGGGAGCTTCTCTGATGATTCTGACGCCGGTAGCTCCTCATACACTGACGTCGCGTCCGGTTATTCTCCCGGACAATGTCACCATTACCATCCGGCTGAGCGGCCGTATGGAACGGCAGGGAGCTGACTGCGCGGAAGCCGTGTTTGACGGAGATACATCACTGATCTGCGGAGCCGGAGACTACATCAAAATACGCCGGTCGGAATGCAGCACGCAGATGGTCAAGACGAACAGACGCAGCTTCGTGGAAACGCTGCGGAGCAAAATGAATTAGGAATGATGAGCGGTCCGGCAGCGGACCGCTGCGGGAGCAGTTTCATGAAAACAGACAGACACACGAAAATTATTGAACTTATCGGAAAGTATGACATTGAGACCCAGGAAGAACTGGCAGACAGGCTGCAGAAGGAAGGGTATTGTGTCACACAGGCGACGGTTTCCAGAGATATCCGCGAACTTAAGTTAACCAAGATCCCTTCCGGAAACGGGAGGCAGAAGTATGCACTGGTCTACGGCGGTGTGTCCCGGAACAATGAAAAATACATTCGGGTTCTGCGTGAAGGTTTCGTTTCCATGGACATGGCCCAGAATATCCTTGTTGTAAAAACAGTTTCCGGAATGGCAATGGCGGTCGCCGCAGCCCTGGATCATATGCACTGGCCGGAAATTGCCGGATGCATAGCGGGTGATGATACCATTATGTGCGCCATCCGGAGTGCAGAAGATACGGTTCAGGTAATGAATAAAATTCAGCGTATCGTCAAAACAGGAGAGAACGGCAGATAAATATGCTTTTAAGTCTTCATGTAAAAAATATGGCTCTGATCCGGGAGGAAGAAATTACCTTCGGCAGGGGGCTTAACATTCTGACAGGTGAAACCGGTGCCGGAAAATCAATCCTCATCGGTTCCATCAATGTGGCTCTGGGATCAGAAAACTTTAAAAAATATGTTCCGCAGGGAGCAGAGTCGGCTCTGGTTGAGCTTGTGTTTGAAAGCACGGAAAGCGCCGGGGAAAAACTGAAAGAAATGGAGCTTTCACCGGAGGACGGGCTGATTGTCATCTCCCGCAAGTACACCGGCGGCCGTGCGGTCAGCCGCGTGAACGGAGAAACAGTTCCGCTGAAATATGTAAGAGATCTGGCCGCCTGCCTGATTGATATTCACGGGCAGAACCAGCACCAGTCACTGCTGCATTCCAAATTTCACCGTACGCTGCTGGATCGCTTTGCGGCGGAAGATCTTACGGGCCTGACGGATCAGTGCCGGGAGCTGTACCGGCGGTTCAGGAATATTTCCGAAAAAATCGCAGAAGCTTCGATGGACGATTCGGAGCGTGCAAAGCGGATGGACCTGCTTCAGTATGAAATTAAGGAAATTGAAGAAGCCTCCCTCACGCCCGGAGAGGATGAGCAGCTGGAGAAGGATTTCCGGCGCATGGAAAACGGTCAGAAAATCATGGAAGCGCTGAGCGAAGTACAGCAGCTTACCGGGATGGACAGCGGCGCCGGGGATGAGATCGGCCGGGCAGCGCGCTCTCTTTGCGCAGCCGCAGGGTACGACGAAGTTCTGAAGGAGCTTTCGGAGGAGCTTTTATCGATCGAAGATCAGATGAATGAGCTGGACCGGGGGTTGTCGGAGTATATGGATGATTTTTCCTACGATGAACAGTCCTTTTATGATACCTCGCAGCGGCTTGACCTGATCAATCATCTGAAATCAAAATACGGGAAAACCGTGGAAGAAATTCTGCATTATAAGGAAAAAAACCAGGAACAGCTGGACAGGCTGGAGAATCACGAAGCATACCTGGCGCAGATGAAAGCGGAGAAGGACAAGATATATCGTCAGCTGACCAGTGTCTGCGAAACGATCAGCGGGATCCGAAGGAAATATGCTGCCGTTTTGTCCGGAAAAATCAGGGATGCTCTGATTGATCTTAATTTTCCTGATGTCGGGTTTGAAACCAGGGTGACTTCCCTTCCGGAACCGGCGGAAGAGGGTATGGATGAGGTGACTTTTTATATATCCCTAAATCCTGGCATGCCGATGAAGCCAATCTGGGAGGTTGCCAGCGGCGGGGAGCTTTCCCGCATTATGCTGGCGGTTAAGTCGGTGATGGCCGATCAGGACGAAATAGGAACGCTGATTTTTGATGAAATTGATACCGGAATCAGCGGCCGGACGGCCCAGAAGGTTTCGGAGAAAATGAATGTGATTGCCCGGAACCATCAGGTCATCTGCATCACCCATCTGGCACAGATCGCGGCGATGGCGGACCGGCATTTTGAGATTTCAAAGGATGTGGAGGACGGAAGGTCCGTGACGCATATTCTCATGCTGTCGGAGGAAGAAAGTGTCCGGGAGCTGGCGAGAATTCTCGGCGGTGTCGAGATTACCGATACGGTGCTTCAGAACGCCCGCGAAATGCAGGCGATGGCGCAGCGCCTGAAAAATAAGGGCTCTGGGGAGAGTCTGCCAAAAGAATGAAGAAGGGAGGATGATTTTCGCATGGAGATAACGGAAAATGAGCTTCAGAGTCTGGCGCGTACCGCTTTGAAGGCGCGCAGCTATTCCTATGTCCCCTATTCGCACTTTGCCGTTGGGGCAGCATTGATGACAGAAGACGGCAGAATCTACCGTGGCTGCAACATCGAGAACGCGGCCTACAGCGTAGCCGTCTGTGCGGAGCGCACGGCAATTTTCAAGGCAGTAAGCGAGGGGGAACGGAAATTTAAGGCACTGGCGGTCTGCGGCGGAAAGGCAGGGACGGAGCCGGAAAATTTCTGCACTCCCTGCGGTGTATGCCGCCAGGTCATGGCAGAGCTTTGCGGACTGGATATGCCCGTCTATCTTGTAAAATCGGCAGAGGAAATAAAGAAGTATACGGTACGGGAGCTTCTCCCGCTTTCCTTCCGCCTGGAACAGAACGAAAAATAAAGGGGATTTTATCTATGGGGCTGGTTTATTCACAGGATGGAGAAGAATTTCATCTTAAAATCAGAAAAGGAGATGTAGGCCGCTACGTCATTATGTGCGGCGACCCGGCACGCTGCGAGAAGATTGCTTCTTATTTTGACAGCGCCGGGTTCATAAATGCGAACCGCGAGTATACGATTTACACAGGGACCCTGGACGGAGAAAAAATTTCCGTATGTTCCCATGGGATTGGAGGACCTTCCACAGCTATTGCAGTGGAGGAACTCGTTCACTGCGGAGCGGATACGTTTATCCGTGTGGGAACGTCCGGAGGCATGGCGGCGGACGTTCTGGGCGGCGATCTGGTAATTGGAACAGCCGCGATCCGCATGGAGGGAACTTCGAAGGAATATGCACCGGAAGAGTACCCGGCGGTGGCGGATCATGAGGTAGTGGAGGCACTGGTACAGGCCGCGCGGAAAGAAGGACATCGCTTTCACACCGGGGTTCTTCAGTGCAAGGACAGTTTTTACGGACAGCATGATCCGGACAGCATGCCGGTATCGTATGAGCTGAACAGCAAATGGGATGCTTTTGTAAAATGCGGAGCGCTGGCCAGTGAGATGGAATCAGCCGCCTTGTTCATTGTAAGCTCCGTGCGGAAGGCACGGGCCGGTTCCGTCATGGCAGTGTTTGCAAACCAGACCCGGCGCGCCCTCGGCCTGGATGATCCGCAAAGCTATGATGTTACCCCGGCGATCCGGACAGCAGTGGAAGCCATGCGAATTCTGATTGCGCAGGACCGCGGACAATAACGGCAGACAGCAGAACACGAGCGTTTCGGACACGGAAAAACACTTTGCACGTATCGGGAAATGAGGTATACTTAATTTGAGATGCAGCATTACATATCCTGGTACAGTAGCAGGGTTAATATACACAATGATCTGGAGGGCTCAGTATGAAAAACATTCTTTTTGTTGCGTCGGAGGTAGTGCCTTTTATCAAAACAGGCGGCCTGGCGGATGTTGTCGGGTCACTGCCGAAGTGTTTTGACAAGGAACAATATGACGTACGTGTCATTCTGCCGAAGTATATGTGTATGCCGGAAGAGTGGAAGAGCAAGATGAATTATCTTACCCATTTCTATATGGATCTGGCATGGCGCTCTCAGTATGTCGGCGTTCTTGAAATGAAGTATGAAGGCATTCAGTTCTATTTCATCGATAACGAATACTATTTTTCAGGACCGAAGCCGTATGGCAATATTTACCAGGATATAGAAAAATTTGCGTTTTTCTCCAAAGCAGCGCTTTCCGCACTTCCGGTGATCGGTTTCAGGCCGGACATTATTCACTGCAATGACTGGCAGACAGGTCTGATCCCGGTATTCCTGAAGGATAAATTCCATGAGGGTGAGTTTTTCCGCAATATCAAATCCATCATGACGATCCACAACCTGAAATTCCAGGGCGTGTGGGATATGAAGACCGTGAAGGATATCACAGGTCTGCCGGATTACTATTTTACCCCGGATAAGCTGGAAGCCTATGGCGATGCCAACTATCTGAAGGGCGGCATTGTCTATGCGGACTGGGTTACCACTGTTTCCAGAACCTATGCGGAAGAAATCAAAACTCCGTTCTACGGGGAAGGCCTGGACGGCCTTATGCGGGCCCGCTCCAACAATCTGACCGGTATCGTAAACGGAATCGATTACACGGAATATGATCCGAACACGGATACGCTGATTGCAAAGAACTACAACGCGCGCAATTTCCGCAAGGAAAAAATCAAGAATAAACGGGAACTTCAGAAGGAACTCAATCTGGAGCAGAATGACAGCAAGTTCATGATCGGTATTGTTTCCCGCCTGACCGACCAGAAGGGCTTTGACCTGATTGCCTACATGATGGACGAGCTGTGCCAGCTCGATCTGCAGATCGTTGTACTCGGAACCGGTGAGGACCGCTATGAGAACATGTTCCGCCATTTTGCATGGAAGTATCAGGGCAAGGTGTCTGCCAACATTTATTATTCGAATGCGCTGTCTCACAAAATTTATGCAGCCTGCGATGCCTTCCTGATGCCGTCCCTGTTTGAACCCTGCGGACTGTCCCAGCTGATGGCGCTTCGCTATGGAACGGTCCCGATTGTCCGTGAAACAGGCGGGCTGAAGGATACCGTAGAACCGTATAATGAGTACGAGAGCACCGGTACCGGCTTCAGCTTCGCAAACTATAATGCGCATGAAATGCTGTACACAATCAAGTATGCGATGGATGTTTACTACAACCGCAGACGGGAGTGGAACAAACTGATTGACCGCGGTATGGCGGCAGACTTTTCCTGGGAAAAATCTGCCAAAGAGTACGCAAAGCTTTATGATCAGCTTCTCGGATGGTAATCCGGAAAATTACAGAAAAATCCAACAGGCTGCTGCGCCGGTGCAAACCGGCCGGCAGCTTTTTGCGTGAAAGCGACGAGCCAGAAGTCATAATGCAAGCTTGCCTGCATATCATGGCTCCCGGCGGTCCCTTCTTGACAAATAATCCTCCGGATGGTAGCATCTTCGTGAAACCCTGGTAAATTACCTGGAATTGAATAGTATGTACAGACTGAGGATGGAAGGATCATGAAAATATCTACCAAGGGGAGGTACGGTCTTCGGGCACTGATCGATCTGGCGGCCAACAGCAGCGAGGAACAGCCGGTTTCCATCAGCTCGATCGCATCCCGCCAGTATATATCGGAAGCGTACCTGGAACAGCTGATGGCGAAACTGAAAAAAGCCGGGCTGATTAAAAGCTCCCGCGGGGCACAGGGCGGGTATCAGCTGGCCAGACCGGCTTCGGAAATATCGGTCGGAGATACCCTGCGGGCGCTGGAAGGGGATACGGAGGTTGTTTACTGTCCGGGCCTTCATGAGGAAGGCTGTTCCGCTTCCGACCGCTGTGTGACCATGTATGTGTGGCAGAAAATCAATGATTCCATCAACAGGACGGTTGATGAAATTATGCTGGACACACTGGTCAGGGAAACAAAGCAGGACGGGAACGCCACGACTGCACTGAACGAAAAACACAATTGCTGACAGGTATGGTTAACGGCTATGAAAGAAACGGAACGTAACAATTCAATTATTTATTTGGATCACGCGGCGACCGCGCCTCTTCGACCGGAAGCACTGAATGCCATGCTGCCGTATCTCACGGAAAAGTACGGCAATGCCTCCGCCATTTACAGCATCGGAAGCGCGGCGAGGGACGCTATTTCCGAATGCCGCCGCCAGATAGCTTCGCTTATCGGGGCAAAAAGCCAGGAAATATATTTTACTTCCGGAGGGACGGAATCCGACAACTGGGCGCTGAAAATGACTGCCGAAAAGCTGGATGCAGGGAAAAAGGCAGGGGAAAAACATGCCTGCAGGGGGCATATTATTACCACGCAGATCGAACATCATGCGGTATTAAATTCCTGCCGGACACTGGAAAAGAATGGTTTTGAGATTACCCGGCTGCCGGTAAATGCGCAGGGCTTTGTAAACCCGGAGGATGTCGAAGCAGCCATCCGCCCGGACACGGTTCTGATTTCTGTGATGGCGGCCAATAATGAAATCGGTACGGTGGAGCCGCTCCGGCCGATCGGAGAGATCGCCCGACGGCACGGCATCTGGTTTCACACGGATGCGGTTCAGGCCTTCGGCCACATTCCGATCGATGTGGAAAAGATGCATATTGATTTCCTGAGCGCAAGTGCTCACAAAATCGGCGGGCCGAAGGGCGTCGGACTTATGTATATGCGCCGCGGGATCGAGCTCCCGTCCCTGATGGACGGCGGGGGGCAGGAAAGAGGCCATCGCGCCGGAACGGAAAATGTGGCGGGGATTGTCGGCTTTACGAAGGCAGCCGTTCTTGCCTTTCAAAACATGGAATCGGGCCGGGAGTATACGGAAAAGCTTCGGAACCATCTGATCGAAAGAGTGCTGAATGAAATTCCGGGCAGTCATCTGAACGGACCGGATCCTTGTCCGGGGAGCCGGACGGCGGAGAACGCGATGGAAAACCGTCTTCTCCGGCTCCCGAACAACGCCAATTTCCGGTTTGACGGGCTGAACAATGAAACCATGCTGGTGATGCTGGACCTGAAGGGGGTTTGTGCCAGCGGTGCAAGTGCCTGTTCAGCCGGCTCCCTGGAGCCCTCCCATGTGCTGAAGGCGGTGGGACTGTCCGGGGAACAGGCCCTCAGCAGTCTCCGCTTTACGGCCGGAACGGACAACACCCTGGAACAGATCGACCGGGCAGCGGATATTCTGATAAAAGTTACGGAACATTTGAGAAAAACGGGCAGAGGCTGAAGACAGACAATAAATGAGGCGTAAACAGACAGCCATTCCTGCTTTTAAGCGGCAAACTGAAATTGTTTCGAACAAACGCAGGAATACACAGAAAATATTTCGAATTTCGCAGTACATCTAAAAAATATAAGGTAAATAGGACGTCTGGATTTGTTTATGGAAAATTTCCTTGAAATTTAATTAACAATTGGCTAAAATGAGTATTGGGTCAGGGCTTTGTCAGTAAGAAAGTAAGACCTGATGAACTCAACATTCATATTCTTATTCTAGGAGGAATTAGAAATGGCAGTAAGAGTAGCTATCAATGGTTTTGGCCGTATCGGCCGTCTCGCATTCAGACAGATGTTCCAGGCTGAAGGTTATGAAGTTGTTGCAATCAACGATCTGACCAGCCCGGAAATGCTTGCATATCTTCTTAAATATGATACAACTCATGGCAATTATCAGGGTACGGTAGAAGCCGGCGAGGACTGCATCATCGTTAACGGACAGAAGATCACCATCTACAAAGAGAAAGATGCTGCAAATCTTCCGTGGAAGGCACTTGATATCGACGTTGTTCTTGAGTGCACCGGTTTCTATACCAGCAAAGAGAAATCCATGGCTCACATCAATGCAGGTGCAAAGCATGTAGTTATCTCCGCACCGGCAGGAAAAGATCTGAAGACCATCGTATACAATGTAAACCATACGACTCTGACCGCTGAAGATCAGATCATCTCCGCTGCTTCCTGCACAACGAACTGCCTTGCTCCGATGGCAAAGGCACTGAATGACCTGGCTCCTGTTGAGTCCGGCTTCATGACCACAGTACATGCGTATACCGGTGATCAGATGGTACTGGACGGACCGCAGAGAAAGGGCAATCTTCGCCGTTCAAGAGCAGCAGCTCAGAACATTGTTCCGGCTTCTTCAGGCGCAGCGAAGGCGATCGGCCTTGTACTTCCGGAACTGGACGGCAAACTGAACGGTGCTGCACAGCGTGTTCCGGTTGCTACAGGTTCTACCACCATTCTTGATGCTGTCGTTGACGCTAAGGTTACCGCTGATGAAGTTAACGCACAGATGAAGAAAGAAGAGACGGAATCCTTCGCATACAACACCGATGAGATCGTTTCTTCCGATATCATCAACAGCACTGCCGGATCTATCTTCGACGCAACACAGACCAAGGTTCTGCCGATGGGCGACAAGACTCTGGTTCAGGTTGTTTCCTGGTATGATAACGAGAACTCTTATACCAGCCAGATGGTTCGTACAATCAAATATTTTGGTTCTCTTATTGCACAGTAATTCCTTCCAGAAGAAGTAAGACCTTTAAGGGTCCGGTCTATCAGGGCCGGGCTCTTTTTTAACATAAGAGTTTATGAAAAACGGAGGTATTTTGACAATGGCAGCATTAAATAAAATGACGGTTGATGACATCAATGTAAAGGGAAAGAAAGTCCTTTGCAGATGTGACTTCAACGTTCCGATTAAAGACGGAAAGATTACCGATGAAACACGTCTGGCAGCAGCTCTGCCTACCATTAAGAAACTGGTCGGCGACGGCGGAAGAGTTATTCTCTGCTCTCATCTCGGAAAAGTTAAAACAGAAGAAGATAAGAAGACGAAGACGCTGGCCCCGGTTGCAGCACGCCTTTCCGAACTGCTCGGCCAGGAAGTTAAATTCGTTCCGAGTCCGGTTGTGGTGGATGATACGGTGCGGGCAGCTGTCGGTCAGATGAAGGACGGCGACATCATTCTTCTGGAGAACACCCGTTTCCGCCCGGAAGAAACCAAGAACGGCGAAGCATTCTCCAAAGACCTGGCTTCTCTGGCAGATGTTTTTGTAAACGATGCCTTCGGTACCGCCCACAGAGCTCACTGCTCCAACGTCGGCGTTACCCGGTATATTGATACCTGTGTTGTCGGCTATCTGATGCAGAAGGAGATTAAATTCCTCGGCCAGGCTGTTGAAAATCCGGTTCGCCCGTTCGTTGCCATTCTTGGTGGCGCAAAGGTTGCCGACAAGCTGAATGTTATCTCCAACCTGCTTGAAAAATGCGATACGCTGATCATCGGCGGCGGAATGGCTTACACCTTCCTGAAAGCGCAGGGCTATGAAGTAGGAAAATCTCTGCTGGATGAAACAAAGATCGATTACTGCAGAGAAATGATCGAAAAGGCTCAGAAACTCGGAAAGAAGCTCCTTCTTCCGGTTGATACGGTTGTTACCGGCTCCTTCCCGGATCCGATCGATGCTGAAATTGCAACCGAGGTTGTCGACTCGGACAAGATTCCGGCAGACAAGATGGGTATGGATATCGGACCGAAGACCGTCGCTTTGTATTCTGCTGAGGTAAAGAATGCCAAAACCGTTGTATGGAACGGACCGATGGGCGTATTCGAGAACCCGATTCTGGCAGCAGGAACAAAGGCCGTTGCCGCAGCTCTGGCCGATACCGACGCGACTACGATTATCGGCGGAGGTGATTCCGCTGCAGCTGTAAACCAGCTGGGATATGGCAGCAGGATGACCCATATTTCCACCGGCGGCGGAGCTTCTCTTGAATTCCTTGAAGGCAAGGAACTTCCGGGTGTAGCAGCAGCCAACGACAAGAACTGATTTTTCGAAAATGATGTGTCTTAGCGTGCGGCCGCGAAGGAACGGCCGCATATAAATCATACCGATAACTGAACAGGAGAATATAATTATGGCAAGAAAGAAAATTATCGCCGGAAACTGGAAAATGAACATGACCCCGACCGAGGCAAAGGCTCTGGTTGCTACACTGAAACCACTGGTAGCCGATGCGGATGTTGATGTTGTTTACTGCGTGCCGGCCGTAGATATCGTTCCGGTTGTGGAGGCAGTAAAGGGCACCAATGTAACCGTTGGCGCTGAGAATATGTATATTGAGGAGAAAGGCGCCTTCACCGGTGAAATTTCTCCGAACATGCTGACAGATGCCGGCTGTAAATGGGTTATCATCGGCCATTCCGAGAGACGTCAGTACTTCAACGAGACCGACGAATTCCTGAACAAGAAAGTTCTGAAGGCATTTGAACACGGTCTTACCCCGATTCTTTGCTGCGGAGAGACCCTGGAGCAAAGAGAAGCCGGCGTAACGCTCGACTGGATTCGTCTTCAGATAAAATCCGACCTGCAGAATGTAACCAAAGAGCAGGCAGCTTCCATGGTAATCGCCTACGAGCCGATCTGGGCCATCGGAACCGGCAGGACGGCTACATCGGATCAGGCGGAAGAGGTTTGCAAGGCTATTCGTGATACCATCGCAGAAATATATGATACCGATACAGCAGAGAAGATCCGCATCCAGTACGGCGGCTCCATGAAACCGTCCAACTGCAAGGAGCTTCTTGCAAAACCGGATATCGACGGCGGACTGATCGGCGGGGCAGCCCTGAAGGCAGACTTCGCACAGATCGTAAA